>NZ_JBIAVX010000001.1:0-311238 GCF_042894725.1 Streptomyces sp. NPDC001480
AGGCTCCAGGTCGAGAACGGCAGGCCATGCTCGGCCGGCTTGGATTTGGCGATCTTCTTGATCTCACGGCGTTCGGGGAGGCTGAAGGTCTTGGGTCGGCCGCCCTTGTACTTCGGATAGAGCGAGTCGAACCCGTCCGCGTTGAAGTTGTGGATTACATCTCTGACCCGGTCCGGGCTGGTGAACGTCACCTCGGCGATCTTCGCCACGGGCATGCCCTGGGCGGATAACAGCACCATCTGGGCCCGCCGCCAGGTCACCACCGAACCGGTGCCTCTACGGACGATCCGCAGTAACCGCCTGCCATCGTCGTCATCGATCTCCCGGACCTGCACACGTTCAGCCACGCGATCATTCTGGCCGTCCGGCGCCGCCCAGGACAGCAACAGAGTGATGCCTCATCGCAGGGCGAACGTTGCTTGATGCGGCACTAGACCGTCTCGGGCGCGGTGCGGCACAGCAGGAGGCAGATGTCGTCGTCGCGTTCGGAGTCGTGCAGCATCGGTTTGAGCAGGGAGTCGGCACAGGCGTCGAGGTCCTCCAGTTCCGCCGGGCTCAGTGCGGCCAGGACGTGGGCGAGGCGGTCGATGCCCGGATCGATTCCCTGCGCCCGGCGCTCGACCAGTCCGTCGGTGTAGAGGGCGACGGTGGAGCCGGGCCCGATGCGGACGACGTGGTCCTCGTACTCGTAGGCGAGGGGCACTCCGAGCATGATGCCCGGCTTGGTGTCCAGCACCCGTACCTCGCCGTCGGGCGAGCGCACCACGGCCGGCGGGTGCCCGGCGGCCGCCCAGACGACGTCGGGGTCGCCGGGCCGGAAGCGGGCGATGACCGCGGTGGCGTACAGCTCTGGCTGCTGGTGGCGCAGCAAGTGGTGCAGCCGGGTCAGGATCCGGGCGGGGCTGTCGCCCTCGACGGCGTAGGCCCGCAGCGCGGTGCGCAGTTGCCCCATGATCACCGCCGCGCGCAGCCCGTGCCCGGTGACGTCCCCTATGACGGCGAGCACGCTGCCGTCGGGCTGGGGGAAGGCGTCGTACCAGTCGCCGCCGATGTTGAGGCCGTGGGTGGCGGGCAGATAGCGCGCGGCAAGGAACAGCCCTTCGGAGGAGGGGAGTTCGGTGAGCTGCGCGCGCTGGAGGGCCTCGGCGGTGTCCCGGTGCTGTTCGTAGCGGCGGGCGTTGTCCAGGGCGGTGGCCAGGCGCCGGGCCAGTTCCAGGAGCATGACGCAGGTGTCCGGGTCGAAGCGGGGGCCCGGCGCGGTCAGCGTGAGCACGCCCAGGACGCCGCGTGCGGTGAGCGGGATGCACAGCAGCGGCCGGTCGGGGGAGAGCACGGAGGGCGGGTGGTCCTCGACGCCGGGGAGGTCGCCGGGGTGGTCGGCGGCGTGCTGGGGGCGCCCGGTGCGGGCGGCGGTGACGGCGGCGGCCGGACGCCCGCCGTGGTGGGGCTCCTGGTCCTCGTCGAAGATCCAGATGTCGGCCCGGCCGGCGTACTCGGGGACGAGGAGCCGGGGCAGCCGGCGCACGATGTCCTCGTGGTCCAGCGAGGTGGTCACGACGGCGCTGGCGGTGGTCAGGAAGGTCAGCAGGCGCCGCGCGTTCTCCGCAGCGGTCCGCGCGGTCCGTTCGGCGTCGAGGAGTTCGCGCTGGGCGCGGGAGACGGCGTCCAGTTCCGCGTGCAGGGCCAGGACGCCCTGGTTCGTCTGGTGGAGTTCCTCGCGGTGGAAGCGGACCAGTTCCTCCAGCTCGTCGAGTCTGTCGAGGGCGGCCGCACTCTCCTCGTCGGCGGCCAGCAGGGCTTCGGCGAGCTCCGTGCCGTCCTGTCCGGCGGGGTGGCCCGGCGCGGACGGCCGTACGGGACAGGGGCCGGTCAGTGTGAACTGCCAGGGCGGTGTTCCCTCCACCGGACCGCCCACCGTACGGACGGCCACCCGTACCAGCCGGTCCGGCTCCCCCCCGGCCTCCTCGGTGGTGACGACGACTTCCGCGCCGCCCTGGGCGAGACACTGCCGCAGCCGGTCGGTGAGGGCCGTCAGGAAGCGGGCGCGTTCGAGGGCGGGCGCGCCGGCGGCCACGGCGAGCCGTGCGGCGGCGGCGCGGGCACGGGCCGCGTCGGACAGGGATGCGATGTGCCAGACATCAGAGGCTGTGGTCATGGATGCGGGTCCGGCGGTCGGGGGCGAGTACGGCCACACTGGTGTCGTCGCGTACGGGTCGGGCGGGGCTGCTGGCGTCCCTGAGGATGACCGCGGCGACCACCGACGGGTCTTGGGTGAGGAGTCCGGGGTCGTCGGGCGGTGTCCAGCGGCTGGGCAGTCCGTCGCTGTGCAGGACGAGCAGACTGTCCGGGTGCCACGGCACCCGCCGCAGGGGCACGCCGGCCGGGAAGTGGGCGCCGACGATGCCGGGATGGGAGACGAGCGGCTGCCAGCCGCCGCCGTCGTGCAGCCGGGCGCCGATGTTGCCCACGCCGGCGAAGCGCAGTTCCCGGGCGTCCTCGTCCAGTTGGGCCACCGCGACGGCCGCGCCCCGGGTGTGCCGCAGGGCGGTGTGCAGGTGCCGCAGGAGTTCGGCCGCGGGCAGGTGTGCCGTGCGGCGCAGCTCGTCGACCGCGGTGGCCGATGCCTCGGCGGCCTTGGCGCCGTGGCCGAGCCCGTCGGCGAGCATCAGGGTCGTACGAGGTCCGGAGCGCACCCAGCTCCAGGCGTCCCCGGAGTGCTCGGCCCGGGCGAGGGGCACGTTGATGCCCCCCGCCCGGGTACGGGGCGCGCTGTCCGCACGCCGTCCGGTGGAGCGCCGGTCGATGCGGGCCGTCACGACGGTGCCCCGGCCGCGTGCGCTGTGCAGGTCGAAGGCGCTGGACATGCGCAGGCAGGTGCCCAGGCCGGCGCCGAGCGAGGTGTCGACGGTGGTGTAGCCGTCACGCAGGGCGGCCCCGACGTCGGCGATGCCGGGGCCGTGGTCGAGGGCGAACAGCTGCACCGAGGGTCCGCGGGCGCTGCCGTCGGCCGGCGGCAGCTCGACGAGGTTGATCAGCACCCGGCCGCCGCCCGCGTGTTTGAGCAGGTTGGTCGCCAGCTCCGTGGCGGCCAGCGCCGCGACCGCCGTGCGGTGCGCGTCGAGGCCGGCGTGCGCGCCGGCCTCCTCGGCCGCGACCCGGACGTCCCGTACCCGGGTGGAGTCGTGCACCGGGATGTCCCACACCCGGCTCATCGCGGCTCCGGGCGGGAGGCGGGCACGCCGGCGACCCAGGCGATGACCGTCACGGTGGTGCCCCGGCCGGGCTCGGTGTCGACGGTCAGCTCGTGCACCAGCCGCTTGGCTCCGCTCAGGCCGAGGCCCAGTCCGCCGCCGGTGGTGTAGCCGTCGGTCATCGCCAGTTCCAGGTCCTGGATGCCGGGGCCGTTGTCGGTGAAGGACAGCCTGAGACCGCGCGTGCGTCCGCTCTCCAGGGGCGTGATCTCCGCCTGTCCCCCGCCGCCGTGGACGAGGGTGTTGCGGGCCAGCTCACTGGCGGCGGTGACCAGTTTCGTCTGCTGCACCAGGCCGAAGCCGAGGTCGGCCGCCGTCTGGCGCACCTGCTGCCGTACCCAGGCCAGGTCCGCGTCCGAGCCGATGGGCAGCGTCATGACCGCGGCGGGGCGGGAGGCCGGCGTCACGTGCCTCCCTTCCTTCCGTCGGCGGAGGCCGTCGACACGGGTACGGGCCGCCCCAGCAGCTCCAGCGCGCGCTCGACATCGAGGGTCGTGGTCAGTCCGGGCAGGGTGAGCCCCAGCTCGACCAGCGTTATCGCCACGGCGGGGCGCATCCCGGCCAGTACCGTGCGTGCCGCCAGCAGCTGGGTGCTGGCGGCGATCTCGGCGAAGATCCGGCCGAGGAAGGAGTCGACGATGTCCACACCGGAGACGTCGATCACCACACCGGTCGCGCTGCTGCGGGCGATGCGTTCGGTGATGTCCTGCTGGAGCTGCTCGGCCATCCCGTCGTGCAACTCCCCCTGGAGGCTGACCAGCAGAACGTCGCCCAGTGCCAGCACCGGGACCGTGGGACCTGGGTAGCCGGCGCTCACCGCGCGCTCACTCCGGCGTCCGCGCTCGGGGTGACCTGGATGCCCTGCTGGCCGAGCGCGTAGGCCAGGGCGTCGGCCAGGGAGGCGCGGGTGAGCACCGAACCCAGGTCGATGCCGAGGTGCACGATGGTCTGCGCGATCGCGGGGCGGATGCCGGAGACGATGCACTCGGCGCCCATCAGCCGGGCCGCGGCCACCGTCTTCATCAGGTGCTGGGCGACGAGCGAGTCGACCGTGGAGACGCCGGTGATGTCGAGGATGGCGTACCGGGCGCGCTGGTCGACGATCGCCTCCAGCAGGCTCTCCATGACCACCTGGCTGCGGGCGCTGTCCAGGGTGCCTATCAGGGGCACGGCGACGGTGCCCTCCCACAGTTTGATCACCGGGGTGGCCACTTCGAGCAGTTGCTGCCGCTGGCGTGAGATCAGTTCCTCGCCCGCGCTGAGGGCGGTCTCCATCACGACCAGGCGCAGGGTGTCCAGCAGCACGGTCAGGGCCAGCAGGCTCTCGGTGACCTCCGGGCCGGACGGGTCGGTGAACTCGCCCCGCAGCAGCTCCAGGGCCGGGCGGCGCAGGCCGGCGACCTCGTTGGCGATATGGGCCGGGCTGTATCCGGTTCGGGACAGGGACGCGGACATCCGGCCGAGTTGGTCGCGGACCTGGTCGAAGCCGGTCGCCGTGACGTCCTCCAGCCTTCCGGCGCGGGCCACTTCGGACAGGGCGTCCACCACGGCCCGGCCCGCTTCCACCGCCTCGTCCCGGGACACGGTGAAGACCGTGCGGAACAGGGTGGCGTCCGCCCAGCGCTGGGCGATCTGCTCCCGGCGCCGCTCCAGGAAGTCGCCCACCTGGCGTGCCGTCGGCTCGTCCGCCGCATGCTGGTCCGACACTTACATCGTCTCCCTACTGCACCGGCGGGTGACTGCCGGTCGTCGTCGGCCGCCCCGGCCGATTGTTGCCGTATGACAAACATTAGCGCCGCGCGTACGGCGTGGACAACACGTGATCGTCACGGCCGCCCGGCCCTTACTCCTTGCTCTGCCCGTGAACGCCCGCGCCAGTCCAGACAGACCACCAGAGCGTCGTCCAGCGGCACGATCCCGCCGCGGTGGTCCGACAGTTCGCGCAGGATGGCGCGTGGGACCTCGGCCGCGGGCAGCAGCCGCGTGGCGGTGATGGCCCGCGTCAGGGCGCTGTCCCCGTAGGCCTCTCCGCCCGGGGAGGCGACCGCGTGCACGCCGTCGCTGACGAAGACGAGACGGTCGCCGGGTTCGACCTGGAACTCCTGCGCCACGTAGTCGGTCTCCTCGAACATACCCAGCGGCAACTGGGCTTCGAGAGTGACGAGTTCCACGGTCCCGCCGCGCAGCCGCAGCATCTGCGGGGAGCCCGCGTCGACCACCCGGGCGCGTCCCGTGGCGAGGTCGAAGTCGAGCATGAGCACGGAGAGGTAGCAGCGGCCCCGGTAGTGGGCGTAGACGGCCTGGTCGGCCAGGGCCGCCTGGTCGGCGAGCGGGATGCCGGCCCGCCGCGCGTTGCGCAGGGCGTTGATGGCCAGGTTCGTCAGCAGGGAGGCCTCTATGCCCTCCCCCATGCCGTTGGTGACGTACAGCGTGAGGTGGTCCGCCGTCGCCGACCAGTCGAAGTTGTCACCGAAGACGGCGTACGCCGGTTCCAGCTGCGCGCCGAGTTCGTACTCGGGGCGTGCGCAGGCGCGGCCCGGCAGCAGCTGCCACTGCATCTCGGCGGCGAGGGTGAGCCGGTCCTTGCGCCGCGCCTGGAGGTACACGTCCGTGTCCCGTTCGGCCACGATCACCTCGTGGCCGAGCACCTCCGCGATGTCCGCCAGCTCGTCCAGGCAGTCGCGCGCGTGCGCTCCGTCCGGCAGGGTCACCGACAGCACGCCGAGCCGGTCGCCCCGTACGGTGACCGGCAGGTGCACGCGTGCCCGGCCGTCGTGGAGGGCCTCCACGTACGGCTCCTGGGCGCCGAAGGCCCGGCCGGCCGGGCTGTTGTGCACCGGGACCGATTCGGGGTGGCACTGCGGCGCGGACACCGGCTGGAGGACGGTCAGGCCGTAGTCGGCCATGAGCAGCTCGACGGACTCCGCCGCGTACTGATCCGTCAGTACGCGGCGGGCGGTGTCGAGCAGGGCGTGGGGTGCCGCTCCGCGCAGGGCGCGCTCGGCGGCCACGAATCTGTTCACGATGATAAACGCACCAATCCTTCACCGAACACTTACGGATCTCGTTCCCCGTAGAAGCCCGTTCAGTTCCACCGGTCGACGACTCGGGCCTCCCCGGGCCGGGCGGGTCCTAGTAGGCTGGCGGGCGTCCCAGCGCCTGCGAGAGTGTGACAGTGACTGCCTTCCGCCCCCGCCCGGAGCCCGCCGAGGTCGCACGGGTGACCGCGACGGCCGCGGAGCTGCTGGAAGTCGTGTGGGGCCGGGCGTCGACCGCGCCAGCGTCGGCCTCGCAACTGCGGGTCCTGCTCATCCTGGAACACCACGAGGGCATCAATCTGCGCACGCTCGCGGATTCCCTCGCCTCCACGCCCCCCTCGACCAGCCGCCTGTGCGACCGGCTCGAGGCCGCCGGCTTCGTCCGGCGCGTGCTGAGCCCGGCCGACCGGCGCGAGGTGCGCCTGCACCTCAGCGGCCGGGGCCGTGCCTTCCTCGCCGATCTGCGGGCGCGCCGGGAGAGCGCCCTGGAGGCGGTGCTGGAACTCATGCCCGCCGCCAAGCGGACCGCGCTGCTGGAGGGGCTGGAGGCGTTCTGCGACGCGGCCGCCGCGCAGATCCACGACGATGCCCAGGGCCCCGGCAGCCGGACCGCCTGAGCCGCGGGCCGCGGGCCGCGGCATCGGGCACGAAGCGGCGTGAGCCGACCGGAACATTCCAGATCCTTCCCCTCTGCGGTGTGTCCGTCCACGGTCCGGGTACCCCGGCTCCGGGCTCCTTGGCTCCAGTGTGGTCAAGGTCTCGGACATCGCCGGCGGGGTCGGGGAGCGCGTGCGCCCGTTTCGCGCAGAGGGTTCCGCCGTCCTCTCAGGCGCGCCGGACCGCCGTGAGCAGGCCGTCCCCCACCTCGTGCAACGCGACGGCGAAGGCCCCGTCACGGCGGACCAGCCCGTCGAACGCGGTGAGCTGCTCGCGGTGGCTCACCGCGTTGTCGACCGCCACCAGCCCGTGGGGGGTCAGCACCCGCCGCAGGTGCGGCCAGTACTCCACGTAGGCGGGTCGTTCGGCATCGAGCACGACGAGGTCGAAGGAGGCGTCCGGGGCCTTCGCCAGCGCGTCCGCGCCGTCGCCGTGCACCACGTCCACGTGGTCCTCGAGCCCGGCGCGCGCGAGGTTGCGCCGGGCCGCGGCCACCCGCTCCGCGTCGATCTCGACGGTGGTCAGCCGGCCCCCGGTGTCCCGTAGCGCGTCGGCGAACCAGAGCGCCGAGTAGCCGTTGGACGTGCCGATCTCCAGCACGCTCCGGCTGCGCTGGACGCGGATCAGCAGGGCGACCAGTCGTGCGGCCGCGGGCGTCATGTTGCGCAGCCGCAGCAGCCGGTCGGCCAGCGGCTCGTCGTGGGTACGGCCCTCCCTGTACAGATCGTCCAGAAGTTCGGCCAGACGGTGGTCCACGGCGACTCCCCGAATACTCTCGACCACTCTCGACGCGTTCATCGACCGTTGATCACATAGATCACATTCAACAGGCAGTCACCGGTGCGGCGCCCGGATCGGGCCAGGCGTCCCGCCGTACGAGGCCGAGGACCAGGGCGGCGATGTTCCAGGCGTCGTCCTCGCCCCGGTGGTGGCGGCCCTCCAGCGGCAGGCCCGCGATCCGCAGGGCCTCGGCCATGCCGGGCCGCTTGCGCAGTCCGTACGCCGCGGCGAAGGCCTCCTTGGCGTTGACGTGCCCCCGTCCGAAGGGGTATTCCACGCCCGTCGCCCGGCACTGCCGCTGGAACTGACGGCGGTCGTACTCCCCCCAGCTCGTCCAGGGCCGGATCCCGGACCGGTGCTCGGTGGCCAGCAGCCGGCACGCCTCGCCGAAGGACAGCCCCCGGTCCACCTCGGCCTGGGTCAGCCCGGTCAGCTCCGTGCAGAAGGCGCTGACCGTGGACCGTACGGGCCGCACCAGCACGCGGTGCCGCCCGGTCCGTTCACCGGTCGCCGGATCGACGACGGTCAGCCCGATCTCGATGATCTCGCTGACCGCTCCGGCCGGCGGGCGGCCCTCCCAGCACGTCGCCTCCACGTCGACGACGTTCCACAGTGTCTCCCCCTGTTCCATGCCGCAGAGCGTAGGCGGCCGACGGCGCACCCATCACCTGCATTTCCCCCACGGCTCGCGATCGGGCCGGGCACAGCGCGCGCACAGCGAGCCGTGGCAGGGTCACGGCATGTCTCGCACCCCTGTGGCCCGCGAGGACGCGGTCCGTGTACTGATCGTCGACGACGAGCCCGAGCTCACCGAGTTGCTGTCCGCGGCGGTGGCAGAGGCCGGATGGCGGCCCCTCACCGCTCGGGACGGGCACGGCGCGCTGCGGATCGCGCGCGGCTGCGCGCCGCACGCCGTCGTCCTCGACGGGATGCTGCCCGACGTGGACGGGGTGCAGGTGCTGTGCAGTCTGCGGGACGAGAACGCCGGCCTGCCCGTCCTCATGCTCACCGCCCGCGACGCGCTGGAGCACCGGATCGACGGGCTGTCGGCGGGCGCCGACGACTACGTGACCAAGCCCTTCTCGCTGGAGGAGGTCATGCTGCGGCTGCGCGGACTGCTGCGCCGCGCCGGCGCCCGGGGCGCGGCCGAGGGCGAACCCGTACGGATGCTGGGCGATCTGGTGCTCGCCGGGAACACCCGAGAAGTGCTGCGGGGCGGCACGCTGGTGCCGCTCACCGCCAAGGAGTTCGACCTGCTGTGGTTCCTCGTGGGCCACCCGCACCAGGTGCTGAGCAAGGCGCAGATCCTCGACCACGTCTGGAACGCGTCGTTCGACGGCGAGGGCAATCTGGTGGAGGTGTACATCTACGGCCTGCGCGCGAAGATCGACAAGGGCCGGGCCCCGATGATCCACACCGTGCGCGGAGTCGGATACGCGATCAGGGCCGCGGATGGCGGAACGAGGTGATGACGGAGGGGACGGAGGCGACGACGGCGGGTCGGCCGCGCGGGCGGTCGTTGCGGGCCCGTCTGGTGCTGTTCCTCTCCGTGGCCATGGTCGTCGTCTGCGCGGCCATGGCGCTCACCACGGTCGTCGTGCAACGCGTCTATCTCCTCGGGGACCTCGACCAGCGGGTCACCGACGCCGCCGAGCGCGGCCAGGGCGGGCTGCAACACCGTAGGGGCGGCGCGCGCGACCTGGGCTTCCTCAACGAACGCGGGCAGCCCGTCGGCACGCTCGCGGCCCGTTTCGCCGCCGACGGGCGGATCCTGGCCGCCGAGGCGGTCACCCGGGACGGCCGGCGGCGGGTCCTGACCGCCCGCCAGCGCGCCGCCCTCGACGGCATCGCCCCGGACGGCTCGCTGCACACCCGTACCGTCCCCAGCCTCGGCGCGTACCGCGTGACCGCGCTGGGCGGCGACGGGGTGCCCGTGCTGGCGGGGCTCCCCGTGGACCGGGTCCAGCGCATGATGAACGCCCTGGTCACGGCCGAGTCCGTGATCGCCGCCGTGGGGCTGGGTGCCGCGGCGTGCGTCTCGGCGGTCGTCGTACGGCGGCAGCTGCGCCCCCTCGGCCGGGTCGCCGCCACCGCGGCCGAGGTCGCCCGCGCGCCACTGGAGCGCGGCGAGGTCACCGGGCTCACCCGGGTCCCCGCCCGGGACACCGACGCCGGCACCGAGGTCGGCCAGGTCGGCGTCGCCCTCAACCACCTCATCGACCATGTCGAGGTCTCGCTCGCCGGACGCCAGCGCACGGAGGAACGCATGCGCCGCTTCCTCGCCGACGCCGGCCACGAACTGCGCACGCCGCTGGCGTCGATCGCCGGATACGCCGAACTCATGGACCGCGGCTCGCGGAAGATCGAACCGGGGCTGGCCTGGCGCCGGGTGCTCGCCCAGTCGGCCCGGATGACCGGGCGGGCGAAGGCGGACGCGGCCAGGGTGCGGATGGCCGAGGTCCGCGCGCACCTCGACGACACCTACGTCACCTGGGCCGGGGGCACCGGCGACACCGACGCCTTCTACGTCCGGGTGCACAGCCCCGTCGTGTGGGTGGAGGTCGACTGCCAGGCCCCGGGCCCGCTGGCCGGGGCGTACGGTGCGTCGCAGGGCGGCACCCCGACCCAGAAGCACGTCCACTCCATCATCCGCACGCCCAACGGCAACGACTACGGAAGGGAGTTGCTGAGGCAGCACTACCTCACCTCACCGCACCACCGGTGACGTGAGCCGCGGCGGGAACACGCAGGTGGGGACCCCAGGGCCCGCCACTGGCATCAGCTGAAGGTGCGGCGGTAGGTGTGCGGACTGACGCCGGTGGTGCGTTTGAAGCGGTCGCGGAAGGCGGTGGGTGAGCCGAAGCCGACCTGACCCGCGATGCGTTCGACCGGGTGGTGCGTGGTCTCCAGGAGGTGCTGGGCCTGGCGGATGCGGGCGCGGTGCAGCCATTGCAGCGGAGTGGTGCCGGTCTGTTCGCGGAAGCGGCGGATGAGGGTCCGGGTGCTGGTTCCGGCGTGGGAGGCGATGTCCGCGAGGGAGAGGTCGCGGCCGAGGTTGTCCTGGAGCCAGGTGAGCACGGGTTCGAGGACGGAGCCCTGAGGGGTCGGCGCGTGGTCGTGGACGATGAACTGCGCCTGGCCGCCCTCGCGTTCGAGGGGCATCACGGACAGCCGGGCCGCGTCGGCGGCGACGGCCGAGCCGTAGTCGCGGCGGATCAGGTGCAGGCACAGGTCCAGTCCCGCGGCGGCACCGGCCGAGGTGAGGAACTGGCCGTTGTCGACGTACAGGACGCCCGGGTCGACCTCGATCTCCGGGTGGAGTGCGGCCAGCAGGTCGGCCGCGGCCCAGTGGGTGGTGGCCCGCAGGCCGTCGAGGAGGCCGGTGGCGGCCAGCGGGAAGGTACCCGAGCAGATGGAGGCGATGCGCGTGCCGTCCTCGGCCGCCGCGCGCAGGGCGGCACGGACGGCGGGCGGGAGCGGGGCCTCGGGGTCGGCGGTCCCGGGCACGATGATCGTGTCCGCGCCGTCGAGCCCGTCCAGGCCCCAGGGTGCGCGCAGGACGAAGGACCCGGCGTCGGTCTCCGGCCGCTCGGCGCACACGCGGACCTGGTAGCCGGGGCGCCCGTCCGGCACGCGGGTGCGGGTGAAGACCTCGATCGGTGTGGACAGGTCGAAGGGGATCACCCGGTCCAGCGCGAGTACGGCGACGGTGTGCATGGTCAGAACATACCTGTCACTATCTCGTTGGAAGGTGTCATCAATGCCACTGGGGCGGCGGGGCGCCGGCTGATTGGCTTCAGGGGCACCGGCCGGCACAGGCCGGTCTCCCCGTATCGAAGGACCCTCGACCATGCCCGCGCACCTGCGGCCCCTGCGTATCGCGGCACACGCCGAACTCGTCTCGCTCGTCGTCCTGTTGGGCAATCTCGCCACCGCCCACCTCAGACCCGTCTCCTCGCTGACGGGCCCGGCCCACGGCTGCGCCCACCTGTTCGTGGTGGGCGCGACCTGGCGCCTGAAGGGGGCGAACAGCACCGCCCGGGCGGCCGCCTTCCTCCCCGGCGTCGGCGGCCTCCTCGCCCTGCGCCTCCTCACCGGCCCGGACACGACCCGACGGCACACCGAGAAGGCGACCCGGTCTTGAGCTGCATCGCCCCGATCCTGATCGGCATCGTCTACGTCCTGCTGATGTCACTGGTCCGCCGTCCCGACAGTCGCCGCCGGCTCAACGCGCTGATGGTGACAGGCGCCGGAGCCGCCTACCTGAGCGGTGGCGGCTTCGGCGGCTGGGAGTTCCTCTACACGGTCGTGGCCACGTACGTGGCCTACCGCGGCCTGGAGTCCTGGGCCTTCATCGGCGTCGGCTGGCTGATGCACACCTCGTGGGACCTGCTGCACCACTTCAAGGGCAACCCGATCGTGCCCTTCGAGCACGGCTCGTCCATGGGCTGCGCGATCTGCGACCCGGTCATCGCGCTGTGGTGCTTCCGCGGCGGTCCCCGCGTCACGATCCCCTGGCGGGCGTCGCGGGCGCGGGAACCGGTCGCCCCTCAGTAACCGCTGCCGAGGGTCTGCTTCGTGTAGGCGCACTCCGTGTAGATGTAGCCGGAGCGGAGCTTGGCGGTGTCCGAGGCGGGCGTCGCCGTGCTGCCACCGTGCGGCTTGTGCACGAAGTACGTGGTGCCCGCCGGGAGGCTGATCGTCCGCTGCGGATAGTTCTTGCCGCTGCTGCAGGGCTTGAACCCGATCCCGATCGTGTCGGCGAAGGTGTAGGTCCTGCAGCTGCCGCATCCCTTGAGCGTGAAGCTGCCGGTCACCGGACCGGTGTAGAGGACGGTGACGTCCTGCGGGCTGTCGTTCTTGACCGTGACGGAGATGCTGCCGCCGGAGGCGGAGGTGGGCAGCTTCTTCCCGGCGGCCGGGATCGTCTGGGCGACCTCGGCGGCGATGGACACCTTCTTGGCGCGGTCCCGGTTCTTGCTGTGCTTGTTGTCGGCGACGAACTGGTCCAGGGTCTTCTGGGCCGCGTCGAAGTCACCGTCCTTGTACTGGTCGACCCCGCAGGCGTACTCCCCCGCGTCGCCGCTCCTCGCGGCCCGGTCGGCGGCCTTCTTGAGGCCGTCGGCCGTGTTCGTGGCCGTGGCCGTGGCCGTCGTCGACAGTTCGGTGATCTGGGTGTTCAGACTGGTCAACTGCTCGACGGCCGTGCAGGGTTCGCTCCCGCTGACGTCCTTCTCCGCCTTCTTCACCGCCGAGTCGACGGCGGGTGCGACCTCGCCCGCCGGCTCGGACTGCGGGAACGTGTCCAGCAGATCGCCGAACCGCGTGACCCAGTCAGCCTGGCCGCCGGCCAGGCTGCTCGAGCCGCACTCGTACAGCGAGGTGGCCAGCCGGTCGTCGGGCCATCGCGTCAGCGAGCCGAGCTGCTCCTTCGGCATGGTGCGGGGCACCGTGCGCAGGTACTTCAGCGGCTCGACCGCGGCGCAGTAGTCCTTGTGGCCGTACGCGGCGCCGACCGTCTCGTAGTAGGTCCTCATCCGGTCGGGAACCTGCTTGGCCGCGCGGGAGCCGGAGTGGTTGACCGCGAGGTCCTTGTACACGTCCAGCGCGGTCCCGTAGTCGGACCTGGCCGTGCCGAACGTGTGCCGGCCGGCCGCCGTCACCAGGTGGTCGGCCCGCCCCAGCCGGTCGAGGAGCGACTGCTCGACGGCTTCCTTGTGCGCGCCGTCGTACCCGACGGCGGCACCGGCCGGTACGGCGAGGAGGAGTACTCCCAGCAGCAGCGCCAGGGACGCTCTCCCGGGCCAGGTCAGCCGGGTGCGCAGCCCGGCGATCGCGCCGTGCACGGCCGCCAGCAGCAGGACCACGGCGTAGCCGGCGAGCGCCGCCCCCGGGACACCGTCGGCGTCGGCGGGCAGCGCCACGAGCAGCAGTACGACGGTCGCCGCGCAGCACGCGGCCATCGGTATCCATCTTCGGACGAGCGCGTACCCGAGGCCCAGGCCGCTGAGGTTGAGCAGTGCGACGGCGGCCGCCCGCAGGCGGTCCGGTGGTGCCGGCGGCGGGCTCGACGGCATGGGCGGTACGGCGAACTGCTGGTACGGACCGTACGGATTCCCGGACATGGTGGCTCCCCCCATATAACTACGCCCGCATGTCTGCGGGTTGGCAGTGTACGGCCAGGGGCGCGTACCCGACAGAGGTGTCCATAACGGCGGCCCGCGACACCGTGCGGCGTCGAGATCAAGCCAAGATCGTACCAACCACACTCTTCGACGACGCCATGACGTCGGCCACGAACCGCAGGCGGCCGACGCCGAGTTCGCGCAGGGCCGCGCCGTGGTCGGCGGCCACCACGAGGCAGACCGCGCACAGCAGCAGCCGCCAGGCGGCCGCCACCGGGCGCCGCAGCGGACGGGACAGTTCGCGGAAGGAGGCGTGCAGCCGCTCGCAGTGGAAGGGCACGTGCCGCTGCTCGTCGGCCAGGATGCGGCCCGCCACGTCCGAGGTGAGCGGGTCGCCGGCGCCGTCACGCAGGGCGCGGTAGTAGCGCAGGGCCACCACTTCCGCGATCATCAGCACCAGCAGCTCGGTGCGCAGCCCCATCAGGCGCCGCAGCCGCACGAAGGCCCGGTCGCTCCAGTGGCCGGCCAGTGCCGGCACGCCGCCGGCGGTCAGCAGGCGGGCCAGCAGCCGGGCGTGGTTCTGCTCCTCGGCGACGAACAGTTTCACCGCGTGCGCGTAGTCGGGGTCACCGGCCTGCTCCGCCTTGGCGACGAGGTTGGCGCCGTCACCGTCCTCGCCGACCTGGAAGCGCTGCACGCTCGCCCACACCGCCCGGTGGAGGGAGGCTCCCTGTGCCCAGTGCGGGTCCGGCCGGTCCCGTCTGCGCTGGTCCTCCTCCTCGAATCGGCGTGTCCAGTCCGCGAATCCGCCCGCTCGCACCCGGTCTCCCCTCGCTCCTCGGGCACGGTCGTGTGCCCTGGTCGAGGAGGACGCGGACGGTGGCCGAATCGTTCCGCCGCCGAATCGTCCCGCAGGAGCACCGGGCGGCCGCGCGCCGGTTCAGGTCCCGCCGGCCCACCGCCGGCCCTCGTCGGTGTCCGTCGGCGCGCGGCCGTGCGGGACGTCGCCCGCGGTGAGGTGCTCCAGCACTTCGGCCAGTTCCTGACAGGCGCGCTCCACGGACCGTCTCGTGTTGTGCTGCTCGGTGATCACGGCCGACAGCAGGAGGGCGGTCAGCGCCATCGTGCCGTTGAACGCCTGGAGCTTCATCATCACCTCGACCCCGGACAGCCGTTCGAACGCCCCGGTGCGCTGTGTGGCCGTGACGGTGGCCAGGACCGAGATGAACAGGGCGCACAGCATGCTGCCGGCCAGCCGGAAGCGCAGCGCCGCCCAGACGAGCAGCGGATAGACGAGAAAGAGGAGACTTTCGTGGCTGCGCGTGGCCAGCGGTACGAGAGCGCAGGCGACGAGCGCCACGATCGAGGCCTCCGGCCACCGCCCCATCCGCGGCGGCCGGCGCTGCCGGTACAGCATCAGCAGGATCGGGGTCACGATCAGCACGCCCATCGCGTCGCCCACCCACCACGCCAGCCAGACGAGCCCGAAGTCCTGTGCGGCGAGCTTTCCCGCGAGGACGAGGAGGCAGACACCGGCGGTCGCGCTGATCAGCATGGCGGTCAGCGCGCCCAGGAACACCAGTGCGAGCCCGTCGCGCAGCCGGCCGAGGTCGGTCCGGAAGCCGACCCGGCGCAGCAGGAGGTACGCGCACACGGGGGCGGCGGTGTTGCCCAGGACGATGCCGGCGGCGTCGAGCCCGACGGCGGGGAGGGACACGACGATGAAGAGGGCCCCGAGCGCGATACCGGGCCACACGCGGATCCCCAGGATCAGCAGGCAGGCCACCGCGACGCCGGTCGGCGGCCAGATGGGGGTCACCACGGCGCCCTCGACGACCAGCCGGCGCAGGAGTCCCACGCGTCCTGCCGCGTAGTAGCAGACGGCGACGGCCGACGTCCACAGAGCGAGGACAGCCGGCCGGCTCAGATCCCGAATACCCACCACAGCAGCCATCAGACACCGCTGCCGCCCGGTCGGCCAGGCGAGAGCCGCCACGTCCGCCAAGCGCTCAGGGCTTGAAGTCGACGCCGTCGTGGCCCACGACCAGTACGGCCGCGTCGTCCTCGTGTCCCACCTGGTCGGCGCCCTTGATCACGGCCGCGGCGAGCGCGTTCGCGTCCAGGCGTGCGACCGCGGCGATTCCGGCCAGCCGTGCCACCTGGTCGAGTCCCTCCTCCAGGCTCAGGTCCGGCCCCTCCACCACGCCGTCCGTCAGCAGGACGAACACCCCGCCAGGGGCGAGCCGGAACCGGGCCACCGGGTACTCCATCCCCCCGGCGATGCCGAGCGGCGGCCCGCACTCGTCCTCGGCCGTGCCGGACTTCCCGTCGGCCGTGGCCCACACGAAGGGGATGTGGCCGGCCCGCGCGCTCTCCAGCACCCCGGTGGACGGGTCGAGCCGTGCGAACGTGCAGGTGGCGAACAGGTCGCTGCCCAGGGAGAGCAGCAGCTCGTTCGTGCGGGCGAGGAGCTCGCCCGGTTCGCTCGTGACGGAGGCGAGCGCCCGCAGCCCGGCCCGGACCTGACCCATGAAGGCGGCCGCCTCGATGTTGTGGCCCTGGACGTCGCCGATGGACAGGCCCACGCGGCCGTCGGGCATGGCGAAGGCGTCGTACCAGTCGCCGCCCACGTTGAGCCCGTGGCAGGCGGGCGCGTAGCGCACTCCCAGGCGGACCCCCGGGGCGGCGGGCAGGTCCCTGGGGAGCATGCCCCGCTGGAGCGCGATGGCCAGCTCGACCTGGGAGCGCTGGAGCTCCGCGCGCTGACGTGCCTGGGCGGTGAGCGAACCGAGTCTGGCCAGCAACTCGTCGCCGTCGTCCGTTGGGCGCTTGCGGGGCATCGATCACTCCGGCGGGGCGGTGGCCCTCGAAGGGCAAACCCCCTGGTTCTCACCTTTATGGGATCATAACGACTCGGGTGCGCGGCCCGCAGCGGCCGCCTCCCCGCCGCCGGCGCCGGAGTGACGGGACGAGCGGCGGGTTCAGCCGATGTCGGAGTCGATGCCGGTGATCACCGCGGGCCCCAGGGGCGCGCTGCCCGGGTCGAGTCCCGCGTCGCGCAGCGCGGAGTCCGCGAGGTCCCGGGCACCCTCCTCGGCATGGGCGCCGCTGTCCGCCTCCACGGACAGCCGGATGGTGAAGGTGTTGTCGTCATTGACGGTGAGGGCGTCCAGGTCCTCGGTACTGCCCGTCCGAGTGGTGTGTGGATCGGCCGGCCGCAGTGCCCGGCTCAGCCGCGCTCGCTCGTCCTCCTCGATCCCGGTGGTGAAGGTGCCGGGAACGGTGATCAGGTACGTGGTCATGACGATCCTTTCCTCGGATGTCACACCGCCTACCCCTCAGAGCCCCGGGCCATCACGGCCGTCCGGAGTACCTCCTCGCACCACTGGCGGAACCCGGTGGGCGCGGTCTCGGGCGTACTCGGCGCACCGGCGCCGTAGAAGCCCTGCTCACGCAGGGCGTCCACCATGTCGGCCAGTCCCTGCGCCCAGGCCTCGCTCACGCCGTGACCCAGCAGCGTCGCCCGGTAGTCCGCGCTGCCGACGGCCTGGAAGCGCACCGGGCGGTCCAACACCTCGGAGACGACCTGCGCCATGCCCTTTGGGGTCAGATCGTCGGGGCCGACCAGCGGGACGTCGTCCTGCCCGGTCCAGGTGCCGTCGAGCAGCAGCCTGGCCGCCGTGGCGGCGATGTCCCGGGTGGCGCAGGTGCGCAGCACCCGGTCCCCGTCCGCCGCCAGGAAGAACACGCCCGCGGTGCGGATCGACTCGGCCTGGCCCAGCAGGTTCTCCATCAGGAACGGCGGACACAGTGCCCGGTAGTGCACACCCATGGCGGCGATCGCCTCGTCCATGGCGAGCGACGCCGATATCTGCCCGGCGTTCTTCGCCACGGAGCGGCCCAGCGTGGAGACGCCCACGACCCGTTCGACGCCCTGGGTCCCGGTCACCTCCCGCAGCGGCTCGGTGAAGGCGCGGAAGTGGCCCTCGACGCTGTCGGCCGAGGGGGTCGGGGGCACCAGCCAGAACAGCCGGTCGGCGCCGGCGCACGCCTCCTTCAGTACGGCGGGATCGGCATGCGATCCCGGCACCACCTCGACCCGCTCGCGCACCCGCGAGGGAAGGCGAGCGGGGTCGCGGGCGATCACCCGGATCCCGGGCGAGCCTTCCGGCGCGTCGAGGAGGCGGTCGACGACCTCCCGGCCGATCTGGCCGGTGGGCGTGGTGACGACGATCATGGACAACTCCAAGTCAGGCTGCTTCTCCGGGTGTTCCGGATGCCGTCGAGCCTGCTGCCTCACGCGCGGGAACTGAAGGACCGATCCGCTCCCGCTTGTTACCCTGACGGTCATACCGACCGCAGGAGAAACCCCCGTAGGGAGAGGCGTGGATTCCCGCCTGCTGCGCTACTTCGTCGCCGTCGCCGAGGAACTCAACTTCGCCCGCGCCGCCGAGCGGCTGGGCATGTCCCCGCCGCCGCTGTCCCGGGCGATCCGCCAACTGGAGACGGAGCTGGGCGTCACCCTCCTGGAGCGGACCACTCACAGCGTGTCGCTGACCGCGGCCGGTACGGTGCTCCTGCGGGAGGCGAGGATCGCCCTGGACGCCCTGGAGGCCGCAGGCCGGCGGGCCCGGCGCGCGGCCGCCCCGGAGCCGAAGCTGGTCCTGGCCGTCAAGGCCGACGGGGACGGGGGGCTGCTGGAGCCGATCCTGGCGCGCTTCGCGGCCGAGCCCGCGGCCGTACCGGTCGCCGTCCGGCTGTGCGGCTGGCAGGAGCAGCCGCAACTGCTGCGCCGGGGGGAAGCCGACGCGGCCCTGGTGTTCGAGCCCTTCGACCGTACGGGCCTGGACGCCGAGACGCTGGCCGACGAACCGCGCGTCGTGGCCCTCGCCGCCGGGCACCCGCTCGCCGCCCGGGACCGCCCGGTCGTCCTCGCCGACCTCGGACTGCGCCCGGGCGATGTGCACCGGTTCATCGACGAGACCCGTGGCGTGGGCCGTGACCTGGCCCAGTTGCTCACGCTCGTCGGTCTCGGCGATCTCACCCCGCTGCTGCCCGCGTCGGTCGCCGCGCGCTACCCGCGTCCGGGCGTCGTCTACCGGCCGGTTCAGGACGCGCCGCCCGTGGTGTTCGCCATCGCCTGGCCGCAGCAGTCCCGTTCGACGGCCGTGGCGGCGCTCGTCCGTGCCGCCCTGTCCGCGGCCGAGGGCGGCACCGGGACGGCACGGGAGGCGAGCTACTCCGCCGCGCACCGCGGGTAGAAGGAACGCAGCCCGGCGTACGGCATGTTCGTGGGCGTGGGGTCGTCCGTCTGTTCCGCGTCGACGACGTACTTGCCGGTGTACCTCCCGATGCCCGCGGACTTCTCGCCGAGCCGGCCCCGGGTCTGGTACATGCCGTCGCCGTCGTAGATGTAGGCGGCGAGGTCGGGGTACCGGTCGTGGTCGTAGTCGGCGACGGCGACACCGCGGGTCTCGCCGAGGTCCAGGTGCCGGGGGTCGTGGCCGCGGCCGGTCCGGGAGAAGGGGCCGCGTCTCAGCTCGGCGAGGCGCGGCTCGATCGGGCTGTCGCCCTGCCACTTGCCCGTGGCCACCACCACGAGGTCGGCCCAGCCGTCGCGGTCGAAGTCCGCCACAGCGGCCAGGTCCGTCTCCCCCGGCCTGGAGCGGCCGACCAGGTCATGGACGCCGACCCGCTTTCCGGGGCCGGACGCGGTCCCGAACGTGATGGTCAGCCGTGCCCCGGTCCCGGAGGGGTCCAAGACCCGGTCGCGGTGGCCGTCGGCGTCCAGGTCCGCGAGGAGGTCTCCCGTCCCGGTCACACACGGCTTGACGGCGGACGCCTCCGCCGGGCGCGGAGGCGCCGTTCCCTCGAAGGTGTTGAACGAGCCCGCGAAGACCGCCAGGGCCGCCGCCACGACGGCGACGATCCGGCGCGGCCGGATGGTGTGCGCTGTCAGGGGCATCCGGGCATGATGCCATGTCAGCCCTTGGCGAAGCTCCGCAGTTGGTCGACGGAGCCGTTGAACCTGTCGTGGTCGCCCACCGTCGCCCCGGTCGAGGTGTACTGCCACATGGTGTACGTGGACCAGCCGGGCGGCAGGTCGCCCACGGTCGACGCGTACCGGGCGATCCACAGCGGGTTGGTCGCGGCGAAGCCGGCGTAGTTGCCGGTGCAGGTGTTCCACCAGCTGGTGGCGGTGTAGATCACCGCTGCGCGGCCGGTGCGGGACTTGTACCGGTTCAGGAAGTCACGGATCCAGGTCACCATCGCGCTCTGTGTCTTGCCGTAGCAGTCGTCGCCGTACGGGTTCCACTCGATGTCGAGCACGCCGGGCAGGGTGATGCCGTCCTTGCTCCAGCCGCCGCCGTGGTCGACGAAGTAGTCCGCCTGGGTGGCGCCGCCCGTGGTGTCGGGGGTGGCGAAGTGGTAGCCGCCGCGGATCATGCCGGCACCGGTCGCGCCGGTGTACTGACCGGAGAAGTAGGGGTTGGTGTAGTAGGTGCCCTCGGTGGCCTTGGTGTAGGCCCATCTGACGCCGCTGCTCCACAGGGTGGACCAGGCGACGTCACCCTGGTAGCTGGCCACGTCGACGCCTTCGGTCTGGCCGGCGCGCGGGCCGCCCGGGGCGGGGCCGGCGCCGTCGTGGGCCTCGACTCCCATGCCCATGCGGGCGGAGCCGCGAGCCGGGGTGGTGTCGTCGGCGGCGGCGGGGACGGTGAACGGGGAGGTGAGCAGCGCCAGCAGGGCGGCCGGGACAGCGGCGGCGAACAGGCGGGCGCGCATGGGGTGAAGGGCTATGAATGGTCGCACATACATCATCCGACCGGCAGTTGGGCCGCACCGCACGCCAAGTACCGCCGGATGACGGCCCATCGGGTCCAGAAGGCTCCGTACGAGTGAGTCAGCCCTGGCCGGCATGGGTGTGACTGTGCGACACCTCGGCCCCGCGGGGCGGCGAGGCGGCCCTGCGGTCGCGCAGCCAGTCGTGGACCGCCAGACCCAGCGCGCACAGCACGGGCAGGACTCCGCAGCCGACGGCCAGGGCGACGGCGGCGCGGTAGTCGTGGGGATGGGTGCCGAGCACCACGTAGAACAGGCCCGGCAGGGCCGCCGTACCCACCGCCCCGCCCAGGCGCTGCCCGGTCTGGAGCGCCCCGCCGGCGGCTCCGGCCATCCGCACCGGCACGTCGCGCAGCGTCATCGTCACGTTGGGGGAGATCACGCACCCGCTGCCCACACCGCCGAGGAACAGGGCGGGAAGCACGAGCCACACCGAGCCGTCGCCAGGTGAAAGACGCAGGATCAGCGCCGTCGCCCCCAGTCCCAGGACGACGGCGGCCAGCCCGCACACGGTCAGCAGCCGGCCGAGCCGCTCCACCAGGCGGCCGGCGATCGCCGCGGCCAGGGCGGAGCCGATGGCGAACGGTGTCACCACGAGTCCGGACCGCAGCGGGCTGTAGCCCTGGCCGTTCTGGAAGAAGAGTGCGAACACCAGCCACACCCCGCTGAATCCGACGAAGTACAGCGTGGCGATGGCGGCGCCGACGGCGTATCCGCGGGTCGCGGTCACCAGCCGCGGGTCGAGCAGCGGCCGCCCGTCACGCACCGCGACCCGCCGCTCCCACCGGGCGAACGCGGCGAGGAGGGCGAGCCCGAGGAGGAAGAGCCACCACAGCCGCCGTATCCCGCCCGATTCCGCCAGCACCAGCGGAAGCATCAGCGCCAGCACCCCGCAGCCCAGCAGCAGCACACCGCCCAGGTCGAGCCGCTCGCGCCGGCCGGGGGCCACTTTCGGCAGCAGCCGCAGGCCGAGGAGGAGGGCGAGGACGCCGACCGGTACGTTCACGTAGAAGATCCAGCGCCAGCCCTCGGGACCCTGGGCCAGCTTGAGGATCAGGCCGCCGGCGACCGGGCCCACGGCGCTGGAGATGCCCACGGTCGCCCCGAAGAGGCCGAATGCCTTGCCGCGGTCGGCTCCGCGGAACATCTGCTGGATGAGGGCGGAGTTCTGCGGGGCGAGACAGCCCGCGGCGACCCCCTGGGCCAGCCGGGCGGCGATGAGCAGGGTGATGGTGGCGGCCGCGCCCGCCGCGGCGCTGCACCCGACGAACGCGCCGAGCGCCAGCAGGAAGACGCGGCGCCGGCCGACCGTGTCCCCGATCCGCCCGGCGGTCACCAGCACCAGGGCGAAGGCCAGGGCGTAGCCGGAGACCACCCACTGGATGGCCGGTGCGGACGCGTGCAGGGCCCGCTGCATGGAGGGCAGGGCGACCGCGACGATCGTGACGTCCAGCAGGCTCATGAACCCGGCGACCAGCGTGACCGCCAGGGCCTTCCAGCGCCTGGGATCGCGCCCGTCGTCCGCCCGTGTGCCCGGTTCCACTGGTTCGCTCCTGTGCCCTTTCGTCACGTCATGGGGGCGAGTACCCATTTGTTTTGTGCAATGACTCCAGAACCTTTCCAATCCGATCAAGAACTCTCGTATAGTGACGGCCAGTTGAGCACCAAGCGTCACCACTCACTCACATCTGCCGGCGATCACGCCGACAGCTGCCCTAGGACCCTCTGATGACCGCGCCCACGCCTGACGGCGAACGCCCCACCTTCCGCACGATCGCCCCCGCACTGGCGCTGACCGGCATCCTGTCCGCGTTCGTCGTCGTCACAGCGGTCGATCTGGCGCCGCCGTCGGTACGCACTCCGCTCGCCTGGGGGGCGAGCGCCGCGGCACTGGTGCTGTGCGCGGCGGTGGTCTCCGCCGTGCACGCCGTGCAGGGCGAGCGCGGCGCCCGGCGCAGGCTGGAGACCGTGACCCAGGACCTCGGCCGGCTTCTCCAGCAGCAGGCCCGGGCGACCGAGGAGTCCCGGCAGGAGCAGCAGCGCCTGATCGACGAACTCGCCGAGCAGCGAGCCGAGTTGACCGCCTCCTTCGACCAGGAGCGGACCCGGGTCGAGACGGAGGCCGCCCGGGAGCTCGACCGCCTCGACCGGGACAACGCCCGCCTCGCCGCGCAGCTGGAGCGCGCCACCCGGGAGCGGGCGGCGGCGATCGCCGCGACGTCCAGCGCGGCCGGCCGTATGCAGGCCCTGGCCACCGCCACCCTCGCCGACCTGCGCGCGATGGAGGACCGCCACACCGACGAGGAGGTCCTCGCCGACCTCCTCCACCTCGACCACCGCACCGCGCAGGCCGGCCGGCTCGCCGACTCGATCGCCGTACTGACCGGCGCCCGCTCCGGCCGGCGCTGGGCGCGCCCCATCGCGATGGAATCGATCCTGCGCGGGGCGATGGGCCGGATCAGCGGTTACCAGCGGGTACGCGTCCACTCGGTCAGCGATCAGGCCGTCGCCGGCCACGCGGCCGAGGGCGTGATGCACGCGCTGGCTGAGCTGCTCGACAACGCCGCCAATTTCTCGCCCCCGACCGCCGAGGTCCACGTGTACGTGGAGGAGGTGCCGGCCGGCGTCATCGTGTCCGTCGAGGACAGCGGACTGGTGATGGGTGACGTCCAGCTGCGCCGCGCCGAACAGGCGGTGGCCGGTGACAGCTCCGAGCTGGGCGGTCTGACCGGCACCCGGCTGGGACTGGCCGTGGTGGGCCGGCTGGCCCGCAAGCACGGCCTACGGGTGTCCTTCCGGCCGTCCGCGCGCGGCGGCACGGGCGTACTGATGCTGATCCCGCAGGAGATCCTGACCAGCCCGCACCTGGCCGGACCGCCGGCCGCCGTCGCCGCGCCCGCCGACACGCGGACGCGTCCCGCCGAGCCGGACGCCCCGCCCGCCGAGGTGCCCGCGACGGACCCCACCCCGGTCCACGAGGCCGCGGACAGCGATGCGGACGACCGGACCGACCAGGACGGCCAGGCCGGGCAGGACGACGAGTCGGCGCACCTGCCCAAGCGGCGCCGGGGCCGCACCCTCGCCGCCGCCGAGCGGACGAGGCCCGCACCCGGGGTCACCGGGCCGGGCCGTACTCCCCCGGCCGTCGACGACGCCAAGGTCCGCGCCGCCCGCTTCAGCAGCTTCCGTCAGGCCGTACGCGCACCGGCCGCGGACCACACCGCGCCCGACGCGTCCGACGTGTCCGGCCACTCCGCCTCCGACGACACCGCGCCGCCGCACACGAACCCCTCCCACCCGCAGGCACACCCGGAAGGCGACACCACTTCATGACCGGCAGGACCACCGCCGACGAGAAGCTCACCTGGCTCATCGAGGGTCTTCTGGAGCGCACCCCGGGCGCGCGCCACGCGCTCGTGCTCTCCCGCGACGGGCTGAAACTGTGCCGCACCCCGGAGCTGACCGTCGACCAGGCCGACCAGCTCGCCGCCATCGCCGCCGGCATCCAGTCGCTGTCGCACGGGGCGTCCGTGGAGTTCGGCGACGGCAGCGGAGGCGTGCGGTCGGCGATGACCGAGTTCTACGGGGGCGTGCTGTTCATCGTGGAGGCCGGCGAGGGCGCCCACCTCGCCGTCGTGACCACCGAGGACGCGGACCCCGGGCTGGTGGGGCACAACATGAGCGAACTGGTGGAACAGCTCGGCGAGCACCTGAGCGCTCCGCCCCGCACCTCATGAGCCGCCCCGGCCGGGACGACGCTCCCGACCGCCTCTACACCATCACCGGTGGACGCAGCAGGCCCGCTCCCGACAACCCCTTCGACCTGGTCACGCTCGTCGTCGCCGAGTCGGCGCCGGCCCCGGGGATGCAGTCGGAGCTCGCGGCGATCCTGCGGCTGGCCGAGTCCCCCACCTCGGTGGTGGAGATCGCCGCCGAGCTGAAGCTGCCCGTGAGCATCACCAAGGTCCTGCTGTGCGACCTGCTGGCGGCGGGCCGCGTCAGCGCCCGCCACCCCCGCAGAGCGGCCGTTCACGACCCCGACATCCTGGAGCAGGTGCTCGTTGGACTCCGTAACCTCTGACGCGCGCACCCCTTTGGGTGCCTCCGCCGACAACGGTCTGAAGATCGTGGTCGTGGGCGGTTTCGGCGTCGGCAAGACCACGCTGGTCCGCTCGGTCAGCGAGATCCGTCCCCTCAACACCGAGGAGACGATGACCCAGGCGGGCGAGGCTGTCGACGACATCCGGGAGGTGCGCGGCAAGACCGCCACCACCGTCGCCTTCGACTTCGGCCGGATCACGCTGGACGCGCGCAACGTGCTTTACCTGTTCGGCGCGCCGGGCCAGGAGCGGTTCTGGTTCCTGTGGGACCGGCTGTTCTCCGGCACGCTCGGCGCGGTCGTCCTCGTCGACACCCGGCGGATCGACGACTCCTGGTACGCCATCGACCGGCTCGAGCACCACGGCACGCCGTTCATCGTGGCCCGCAACGACTTCGGCGGCCCCGCGCACGCGCCGGACGCCATCCGCGAGGCCCTCGACCTGGACCCGCACGTGCCCCTGATCGACTGCGACGCCCGCTCCCGCGAGTCGAGCAAGCACGTGCTCATCACCCTGGTCCAGCACATCCAGCAGCACTACGCCGGCCGGTCCGCCCCGGCGGCCCTGCCCCGACAGGAGTTCGTGTGACGCCCGACGCCGTCCCGCTCAGCGGCCCCCGGTTCCAGACCGAGCCCGCCCGTCTGTACCGGGAGATGCGGCTCGAACACGGCGCCGTCGCCCCGGTGCTGCTCGACGGCGACGTGCCCGCCTGGCTGGTGCTCGGCTACCGCGAACTGCACCAGGTCACCGGCGACCCGGTGCTGTTCAGCCGCGACTCCGACCTGTGGAACCAGTGGGACATGATCCCCGCCGACTGGCCGCTGCTGCCGATGATCGGCCGCAAGCAGCCGTCGATCCTGTACACCGTCGGCGAGCGCCACCGGCAGCGTGCCGCGATGATCAGCAACGCCCTGGAGGCGGTGGACCCGTACGCGCTGCGCGGCCACGCCGAGCGGTTCGCCGACGAGCTCGTCGACGCCGTGTGCACCGTGGGCACGGCCGATCTGATCGGCCAGTACGCGATGCTGCTGCCGGTGCGGGTCCTGGCCCGGCTGTACGGCTTCTCCGACGAGGAGGGGCCGGGGCTCGTCACCGCCCTCAACGACATGATCGACGGCCGGGAGCGGGCCATCGCGGGCCAGACCCATCTGGCCGGCTCGATGGCGCGGCTGCTCGCCGACCGCCGGGCGGCACCGGCCGACGACGTGGTCTCCCGGATGCTCGCCGACGAAAGCGGCTTCAGCGACGAGGAGATCGCCCAGGACCTGATGGTGATGATGGCGGCCGGGCACCAGCCGACCGCCGACTGGATCGGCAACTCCCTCAGGCTGATGCTCACCGACGACCGCTTCGCCGCCTCCCTCTTCGGCGGCCGCAACAGCGTCGCCGAGGCCATGAACGAGGTGCTGTGGGAGGACACGCCCAGCCAGAACATCGCCGGCCGTTGGGCCTCCCGCGACACCCACCTCGGCGGCCGCCGCATCCGGGCCGGTGACCTGCTGCTGCTCGGCCTCCAGGGCGCCAACTCCGATCCGCAGGTCCGCACCGACGGCACGGCCCTGACCGGCGGCAACAACGCACACTTCTCCTTCGGCCACGGTGAGCACCGCTGCCCGTTCCCCGCGCAGGAGGTCGCCGAGGTGATCGCGCGGACCGGCATCGAGGTCGTGCTCGACCGGCTGCCGGACATCGACCTGGCGGTGCCCGCCGGGTCCCTCACCCGTCGGCCCTCGCCCTGGCTTCGAGGTCTGACCGAGCTGCCCGTGCGGTTCACGCCCGTACCCGCCCTCTGATCCCGCCTGCCCTGGGAGGCATGTCACGATGACGACCGGTACCGAAGCATCCCGGATCGCCCTCGACCCCTTCGTCACCGACCTGGACGGGGAGAGCGCGGCGCTGCGCGCGGCCGGTCCGCTCGCCGCCGTCGAACTGCCGGGCGGTGTCCCCGTCTGGGCCGTCACCCACCACGCCGAGGCCAAGGCGCTGCTCACCGATCCGCGTCTGGTGAAGGACATCAACGTGTGGGGCGCCTGGCAGC
Organism: Streptomyces sp. NPDC001480; assembly: GCF_042894725.1. Classification (NCBI taxonomy): domain Bacteria; kingdom Bacillati; phylum Actinomycetota; class Actinomycetes; order Kitasatosporales; family Streptomycetaceae; genus Streptomyces; species Streptomyces sp. NPDC001480. The sequence continues at coordinate 26,833 of NZ_JBIAVX010000001.1, forward strand.
GCGGGGAGATCCCAGCCGACTGGCCGCTGATCGGCCTGGCGAACCCGGGCCGCTCCATGCTCACCGTGGACGGCGCGGACCACCGCCGGATGCGCACACTGGTCGCGCAGGCGCTCACCCCGCGCCGGGTGGAACAGCTGCGGGAGCGGATCACCAAGCTCACCGAGGAACTCCTCGACCGGCTGCCCGCGAACGGGGACGTCGTCGACCTCAAGACCGACTTCGCCTACCCGCTCCCCATGTACGTCATCGCCGACCTCATGGGCCTGGAGGAGGCCCGGCTGCCCCGGCTGAAGGTGCTGTTCGAGAAGTTCTTCTCGACCCAGACCCCGCCCGAGGAGGTCATCGCGACCCTGACGGAGCTGGCGCAGATCATGGCGGAGTCGGTGGCCGCCAAGCGGGCGGCGCCCGGCGACGATCTGACCAGCGCCCTGATCCTCGCCTCCGAGGACGGCGACCGGCTCACCGACGAGGAGATCGTCTCCACCCTCCAGCTGATGGTCGCCGCGGGCCACGAGACGACCATCTCGCTGATCGTCAACGCCGTCGTCAACCTCTCCACCCACCCCGAGCAGCGCGCCCTGGTGCTGTCCGGTGAGGCGGACTGGTCGGCCGTGGTCGAGGAGACGCTGCGCTGGTCCACGCCGACCTCGCACGTCCTGATCCGCTTCGCGACCGAGGACGTGCCGGTCGGCGACCGGGTGATCCCGGCGGGCGACGCCCTGATCGTGTCGTACGGCGCGATAGGCCGGGACGAGAAGGCGCACGGGCCGACCGCGGGTGACTTCGACATCACCCGCGAGTCGGCGAACCGTCACATCTCCTTCGGGCACGGCCCGCACGTCTGCCCGGGCGCGGCCCTGTCCCGGCTGGAGGCCGGGGTGGCGCTGCCCGCGCTGTACGCCCGCTTCCCCGGCCTCGACCTGGCGGTGCCCGCGTCGGAGCTGCGCCACAAGCCGGTGGTGACGCAGAACGACCTGTTCGAGCTTCCGGTACGGCTGAACCCCTAGTCCTCGGGCTGCTGGGCCCTGGGCTTGGAGGGCCGGGCGAGGACGGTGTTCAGGACGTCCTCCAGGGTCTCGACCGGTTCCTCCACCGGGCCCTGCGCGCGCCAGGCCACGAACCCGTCGGGGCGGACGAGAACGGCGCCCCCGGGTGTCGTGCCGTGCCGCTCCGCCCAGTGCACGTCGTCCTCGGGGGTCAGCTCGGCGCCGGGTCCGGTGCCCACGCGGTACGAGGTCAGCGGGATCGACATCTCTTCGGCGAGGCGGGTGGCGGCCTCGTGCCAGCCGCCCGTGCCGCCCCGCTCACCGGCGTCGCTCAGCAGGACCAGGTCGCGCTCGTAGAGGTCGAGGGTGGAGATCCGCTCCCCGTCCCGCCGTACCCACATGTGCGGGGCCCTGCTGCCCGGTTCACCGGTCAGGTTCAGCGCCTCGGGGACGACCGGGGTGGTGGGGTCGGCGTCGACGACGGCGCCCTGCGGGTAGCGGTAGCCCAGGGCGACGTTGAGGATGCCGCGCTGGGGGCCGCCGCTGCCCATGCCGGGCGCCGGGGCGAACCCGGGGTGGCTGTGCTCCACCGAACGGGTGGCCGCGCGGGCGCTGGTCGCCTCCGCCACCGGGCGGCGCTCGGCGTCGTAGCTGTCCAGCAGCCCCTGGCCCGCCCAGCCGCCGAGCACCGCGGCCAGCTTCCACGCGAGGTTGTGCGCGTCCTGGATACCGGTGTTGGAGCCGAACGCCCCGGTCGGGGACATCTCGTGCGCCGAGTCGCCGGCCAGGAAGACCCGCCCGGACCGGTAACGGCCGGCGACGCGCTGGGCGGCGTGCCAGGGCGCCCGGCCGGTGATCTCCACGTCGAGGTCCATGTCACCGACCGCGCGGCGGATGTGTTCGACGCACCGTTCGTCGGTGAACTCCTCCAGAGTTTCGCCGTGTTCGGGGTGCCAGGGGGCGTGGAAGACCCAGTTCTCCCGGTTGTCCACCGGCAGCAGCGCCCCGTCGGCGTCCGGGCTGGTCAGGTAGCAGACGATGAAACGGCGGTCGCCGACGACGTCGGCGAGACGGCGGGAACGGAAGGTCATGCTGATGTTGTGGAACAGGTCGCCGGGGCCGCTCTGCCCGATGCCGAGCTGTTCGCGGACGGGGCTGCGGGGGCCGTCGGCGGCGACCAGGTAGTCCGCGCGGATGGTGGTGTGCTCGCCGGTGTCGCGGCTCTTGACCACCGCGGTGACACCGGTGGGATCGGCGTCGAACGACATCATCTCGGTGTGGTACCGCAGGTCGCCGCCGAGGCGGACGGCATGGTCGAGCAGGACCGGCTCCAGGTCGTTCTGACTGCACAGGCACCAGGAGCCGGGGCTGAAGCGGGCGAGACCGCCGCCCGGGTCGATCTCCTTGAACAGCCATTCGCCCGCGTCGCCCACCAGGGTGGGCGTCTGGAGGATGCCGTGGTTGCCGGCCAGCGTGGCCGCGGCCTGCCGGATCCCGGCCTCGACGCCGGCCACCCGGAACAACTCCATCGTCCGTACGTTGTTGCCACGTCCACGGGGGTGGATGGACGTGCCGGCATGACGTTCCACCAGCGTGTGCGGCACCCCCAGCCGGCCCAGGAACACCGAGGTCGACAGGCCGACCAGGGAACCGCCGACGATGAGGACGGGGACCCGGTGGGTGCCGGGGTCGGCGGAATCGGCTCTTTCCTTCATCACTCGCCTCCAGCGCGTCGTATGCACCGACTCGGCCGGATACGGCCGGGATCTCTCATGCATGCCCCGCGAGGCGTGGGCGGGTTCAGGGTTCTTCACCCGCCCGGAGGGCGTCCGATCCGGGCAGTTGGTGGTTTGAGCCGCGCGTACGGCGACACCGGGGCCGGCCGAGGCCGGCCCCGGGGGTGTCAGATCCGTCCGCCGGTGAGACGCGTCAGCGGGCCCTGCGCGGGCCGCCCGGTGCGGCGGCCCACCGCGTACGACGCGGCGCTCACGGCGGTCAGGCCGGCTCCCGCCGCCACGGCGACGAGCTTGCGCTGGCTGATCACCGTCCAGGCGGTCTTGGCGGTCGCCGCGACCTGGCCGGACGCCGCGACGACCGCACGGCGGCCCGCCTCCAGCTTCTCGGCGCCGGTGTGCACAGCCGCGGTCGCCGCCTCGGCCGCCGTTCCGGTCGCCTTGTCGGCACCGTCCTTGGCCGCTGACGCCACGTCATCCGTCTTGGCGGCGGTCTTCTTCGCGCCCCGCGAGACGGGAGCCGTCGCGTCGGCCGCGGTCCGTCGGGCCTTGGCCGCCGCGCCCTGCCGGGCGTCGGCGTTGCGCTTCGTGTCGTTGTCCGATTCAGTCATGGACATCGCCTTGCCGGTCCGTTGCGAGACAAACAGGCCCGGCCCGCCCGAAGTGCCTCAGCCGCCGAGTGCCGCCAGGACCACGGACTTCGCCTCCTCCTGCACCTGGGCGAGATGGTCGGCGCCGAGGAAGGACTCGGCGTACACCTTGTAGACGTCCTCCGTGCCGGAGGGCCGGGCCGCGAACCAGGCGTGCTCGGTGGTCACCTTGATGCCGCCGATGGCGGCGCCGTTTCCCGGGGCCTCGGTGAGCACGGCGGTGACCGGCTCCCCGGCCAGCGTCTCGGCGGTGACCTGAGCCGGCGACAGCTTGGCCAGCAGCGCCTTCTCCTCGCGGGAGGCGGGGGCGTCGATGCGCGCGTAGGCGGGTTCGCCGAAACGGGCGGTCAGTTCGGCGTAGTGCTCCGAGGGCGTCCTGTCGGTGACGGCGGTGATCTCGGAGGCGAGGAGGGCCAGCAGGATGCCGTCCTTGTCCGTGGTCCACACCGATCCGTCCCGGCGCAGGAAGGACGCGCCGGCCGACTCCTCGCCGCCGAAGCCGAGGGTGCCGCCGAGCAGCCCGTCCACGAACCACTTGAACCCGACCGGCACCTCGACCAGTTCGCGTCCGAGGTCGGCGGCGACCCGGTCGATCATCCCGGAGGACACCAGCGTCTTGCCGATTCCCGTGCCGGCGGGCCACTGCTCGCGGTGCCGGTAGAGGTAGCCGATGGCGACCGCGAGGTAGTGGTTGGGGTTCATCAGGCCCGCGTCCGGGGTGACGATGCCGTGGCGGTCGGCGTCGGCGTCGTTGCCGGTGGCGATGCGGAAACGGTCGCGCCGCTCGATGAGGGAGGCCATCGCGTACGGCGAGGAGCAGTCCATGCGGATCTGGCCGTCCCAGTCCAGCGTCATGAACCGCCAGGTGGGATCGGTGTGCGGGTTGACCACCGTCAGGTCGAGACCGTGCTGCTCGGCGATCCGGCCCCAGTAGGCGACGGACGCCCCGCCCAGCGGGTCGGCACCGATGCGCACCCCGGCCGTCCGGATCGCGTCCAGGTCCAGGACGCTCGGGAGATCGGAGACGTAACGGCCCAGGAAGTCGTACCGGCCGGTCGTGTCCGCGGCGAGCGCCTTGGCGTAGGAGAGGCGGCGTACGTCCTTCAGGCCGCCCGCGATGATCTGGTTGGCCCGGTCCTGGATCCACGAGGTCGCGTCGGAGGCCGCCGGACCGCCGCTCGGCGGGTTGTACTTGAATCCGCCGTCGCCGGGCGGGTTGTGCGAGGGGGTGACCACGACGCCGTCGGCGAGCCCGGAGGCGCGGCCCCGGTTGTGGGCGAGGATGGCGTGCGAGACCGCCGGCGTGGGCGTGTACCCGTCGGCGCTGTCGATCAGCACGGTCACCCCGCCCGCGGCGAAGACCTCCAGCGCGGTCACCTTCGCGGGTTCCGACAGCGCGTGGGTGTCGGCCCCCAGGAAGAGCGGGCCGTCGGTGCCCTGGGCTTCCCGGTACTCGCAGATGGCCTGGCTGGTGGCGGCGATGTGGTCCTCGTTGAACGCGCTCGCCGTCGACGATCCGCGGTGTCCGGACGTACCGAACGCCACCCGCTGACCGGGCTCGGCCGGATCCGGGTGCAGCGCGTAGTACGCGGTGACCAGCCGGGCCACGTCGACAAGATCCTCGGGACCGGCCGGCGTGCCCGCTCGCTCGTGCGGCATGGGTGCGTTCCTCCGCTTCGGTTCTGATGTTCCGCTCGGCGTCTCATCTTTCCCCCTCGGGACGCCGGTACGCGAGTACCGACTTGAGTCTCCTCCCGGGGGAGACGAGAAGGTGGGCGCATGAACGGCGACACCCTGTACCCGATCGGTGAACTGGCGCGGCGCACCAGGCTGACGGTCAAGACGATCCGCTTCTGGTCCGATCGCGGCATCGTGACGCCCGCCGGCCGTACCGGCGCCGGCTACCGCCGCTACGGCCCGGAGGCCGTGGCCCGGCTGGCCCTGGTGCGGACGCTGCGCGAACTGGGGATCGGCCTCGACACGATCCGCCGGGTCGTGGACCGCGAGCTCACGCTCGGCGAGGTCGCCGAGCGGCACGCCGCCGCCCTGGAGGCGCAGATCGACGTGCTGCGCCTTCGCCACGCCCTGCTGACCACCGTGGCCAGGCGCCGGCCCACCTGTGAGGAGTTCGAGGAGATGGAACGCGTGCACCGACTGGCCCGACTGTCCCGAGCCGAACGTGACCGGCTGATCGACGACTTCCTGGACAGTGTCTTCGATGGACTCGATGGACTCGATGGACTCGACGGCGGCCCGGCCCACGCCGCGGCCCGGCGCTCCCTGACACCGCAACTGCCCGACGACCCCACGGACGAACAGGTCGAGGCGTGGGTGGAGCTCGCGGAGCTGTCCCTGGACCCGGACTTCCGGGCCGGCCTGCGGCGCGGCGTCGAGGACCACGCGGCCGTCTTCTCCGGCGGCGCCGCCGCACCGCCACGCCCCGGCGCCGTGGCGATCGTCCGCGACCGTGCGGCGGCCGCCGTGCGGTCCGGCATCGCGCCCGGCTCGCCCGAGGCCGCACCCGTCGTCGCGGCACTCACGGCGCACTGCGCCCGTGCCTTCGGCCGTCCCGACGACGCCGAGCTGCGCCAGTGGCTGCTGCGGCGCCTGTCGGCCGCGAGGGACACCCGCCGCGACCGGTACTGCGAACTGCTCGCGCTGGTCAACGGCTGGCCGGCTCCGGAGAGTCCGACCCCGGCGATCGACTGGACCGTCACGGCGCTGCGCGCGTCGAATTCCGGTAGCCGACCGTGCGCGGGCCCGGTCGCGTAGTGGTTCCGCGGGCGCGGACGCCGGTCCGCGCCAGGGCGTGTTCGCGCAGGTGGAGCAGCCCCAGGACGATCGCCGTGCCCACCGCGACCAGGTGCTCGCGGCCCGCCAGGTTGGGCACCGCGATCGACTCCCACACCATGGACCCGCCGGTGAGGGTGAAGACCACGGGCGCCCGCCGGACGACCGCGATGTAGGTGAACAGCCCGACCACCGCCGCCGACGGCCCGGTGTCGAGCACCCGCCCGCATGCGGCGGGCAGGCCCAGACCGCCCCAGCCGGGACCGATGGCGATCATCACGCGCGCGGTGAGCGTTCCGGCGAGGGTGGTGACGTACGCGACGACGAGTGTCCTGGCCCGGCCGAGGACGAGTTCGGCCAGGGCGAAGGCGAGGAACAGCTGGGTGATGCCCGCCCACACCGGAAGGTCGAGCGCCGGCACGTACAGCGAGACCGGGGTGCGCAGCAGGGCCAGCCACAGCGGCAGGTCGGCCTTGACGCCGCCCAGCAGCCACACCAGCCGCGTGCCGCCCGGCCGTTGCGCGAGGTCGTGGAAGAAGATCACGCCGAAGGTGGCCACCGAGGCCAGGGTCAGTGCGGGCAGTCCGCGACTGCACAGCTGCCGTACGGGATCCACGACGATCCCCTGCCACTCGCCCCGGACCGTCCGCCCGACGAACGACGCGGCCCTGCGGGCCACCGAACGCGGCTGTTCACCCCCGCTTCCGCCCACCGCCATCCCCGCGCCCCCGTCGTGGTCGCTGTGCCCCTCGCGATGCGAGGCCGTGGTCGAGGCCTCGACTCACAGGACCGGAAAAGCGCGCGACAAGTTGCCTCACAGTGTGGTTTGTCGGGCGGAAACCAAAAGATTTCACTCTCCCCGGAGGAGCTCCTGCGGCAGGGACCGGTCGCCTTCCGTCAGGTCCTGGGTGCCGATGACCGAGAGCAGTTGCAGCTGGGCGGCGCCCTCGGTGCCCGGCGGGGCGCTGAACCACAGCAGGCGCTGGCGGCCGTCCTCGCTGAACAGGCTGTGGCAGTCCAGCTCGATGACGCCCAGCGCGGGATGGACGATGCGCTTGTGGTCGGTGCGGCGCAGGGCGACGTCACGGGTCTCCCACAGGGCCGTGAACTCCTCGCTGTGCCGGCGCAGCGCGGCCACCGTCCGGACCACCTCGGAGTCCCTGCCGCGGCGGGCGGCGACCGCCTGGAGGTCGGCGACGAACACCCGCGAGTGATGGGGGTGGTCCTCGACCGGGTAGACCCCGCGGGATGCGGGGTCGGTGAACCAGCGGTACACGAAGCTCGCGGCGGGTCCGGTCGTCGCCGGGGGCGGGCCGAGCAGCGCCCTGGCCAGGGGGTTCTGTACGAGTGTCTGGTGCAGGTCGGTGATCACCTGCGCGGGCGTGGTGGTCAGCCGGTCCAGCAGGCCGAGCAGGGCGGCCTGGACGTGCGCCGTCGGACCGTGTGCCGCCGGGGGGAGCGGGCGGTCGGCGAGGTGGAAGAGGTGGTCGCGTTCGTCGCCGTTCAGCCGGAGCGCGCGGGCGAGGGCGGCCAGGACCTGGGCGGAGGGCTGGGCGCCGCGGGCCCGTTCCAGCTCGGTGTAGTAGTCGGCGGACAGTCCGGCCAGCTGGGCGACCTCCTCCCGCCGCAGTCCGGGCACCCGGCGCCGGGGGCCCGTGGGCAGGCCGACGTCGGCCGGGCGGACCCGGTCGCGCCGGGACTTCAGGAAAGCGGCGAGCTCCGACTGGTTCACCCCGCCATGATCCCGCGTGCCGGTCCGCCGAGCCAGGGGTCGCCGACCCCAGGGTGGGGACAGCCGTGGCTCACGCCGGAGCACCGGACCAGGCTGGAGGTGCACGCCCGTCCGGCACGTTCACAGGAGTCGACATGTCCCCCCAGGAAACGAGCACCGGCGCCGGCGCCTCCGTCCAGGGCGCCGGCCCACGTCGCGTCGCCGTCGTCACCGGCGGTTCGCGCGGCATCGGCCGCGAGACGGTGAGCCGGCTGGCCGCCGACGGACACGCCGTGGTGGTCGGCTACGCGGGCAACCGCGAGCTGGCCGAGGCCGCCGTCAAGGAGGTCACCGCCGCCGGTGGCCGGGCGGTCGCCGTCCGGGCCGACGTCGCCGACGAGGCTGACGTGGCCGCGCTCTTCGCCACCGCGGAGGCGGAGTTCGGCGGGGTCGACGTGGTCGTCCACGCGGCCGGCCGCATGTACCTGTCGCCGGTCGCCGAACTGGACCTGGCGGAGCTGGACGCGATGCACCGCACCAACATCCGCGGCACCTTCGTGATCGCCCGGCAGGCCGCCCGGACCCTGCGCGCCGGCGGCTCGCTGATCACCTTCTCCACCTCCGTGGTGGGCCTGGCCTTCCCCGAGTACGGCGCCTACAGCGCCAGCAAGGGTGCGGTCGAGGCGCTCACGATGGTCCTCGCGCGAGAGCTGCGCGGGCGGGACGTCACCGTGAACACCGTGGCTCCGGGGCCCACCGCGACGGACCTTTTCCTCGACGGCAAGGACGAGGAGACGGTCGCCCGGCTGGCCGCCCAACCCCCGCTGGAACGCCTCGGCACCCCCGCGGACATCGCCGCGGTGGTGTCCTTCCTCGCCTCTCCGGCCGGTCACTGGGTCAACGGCCAGGTGATCCGCGCCAACGGCGGCATCGTCTGACGGCCGCCCGCACACCCGCCGGCCCACCCACCAGAACCTCACTGAGGAGAACCGTCATGCCGTTCGCGAACTTCAAGGTCCCCGCCGGAAGCCTCGACGACAAGCAGAAGGAGGAGATCGTCACCCGCGCCACCCAGCTGTACGTCGACATCTACGGCGAGCGCGCCCGCGCCACCACCCTGGTACTGGTCGAGGAGGTCACCGACGGCGGCTGGGGCATCGGCGGCGACGTGCTGACGCTCGCCATGCTCCAGCAGTCCCCCGAGGACTGACGCACCGGCCCGCTGCGGGTGCGCGGCGGCCGGGTCCGGCGGAATCTGGGGGTCATGCCCCCCAACGCGGTGGAGCCGGTGCTCGACGAGCTCTACACCACCCCGCCGGCCCGGTTCGTCGCCCGCCGGGCGGAACTGGCGGCCGCGGCCAGGGCGGACGGGCGCGCCGAGGACGCCCGCCGGATCCGCGCCGCGCGCCGCCCCACCCTGGCCGCCTGGGCCGCGAACCTGCTGCTGCGCTCGCGTCCCGAGGAGAGCCGGCGGTTCCTCGAACTCGGCCGGGCGCTGCGCGAGGCGTACCGCGCGCTGGACGCCGCCGGGCTCAAGGAGCTGTCCGAGGAGCGCCGGCGGATCCTCTCCGCCCTGTCCGGGCAGGCGGCCCGGCTCGCCCGGGAGGCCGGGCACGAACTGTCGGGCGGGGTGCGGCAGGAGATCGAGTCGACCCTGCGCGCGGTCCTGGCCGACCCCGACGCGGCGGACCGTTGGGCCCGGGGCCGCCTGGAGGGCGCGCTCACCCCGCCGTCGGAGTTCGACACCGCCCAGATGCCCGACGTACCCCCGGCCCGGCGGACCGCCGCACCGCCCGCGGCGCCGCCCGAGCCGCCGTCCGAGGCGAAGGACGAACTCGCCGAGCGGCGCCGCCGACGGCGGGCCGAGCAGCTCGACCGCGCCCGCGAGGCCGCCGACAGGGCCGTACAGAGGCTGCGCGAGAAGCGCACGGCGCAGACGGAGGCCGAGGCACGGCTGACGCGGGCCCGGGACCGTCACGCCGAGGCGCTGGACCAACTCTCCACCGCCGAACGGCAACTGGACCGGGCGCGCGAGACCCTCCGGAAGGCGGAGCGCGAGCAGCGGCGGGCGGAGGAACACCTCGGGTCCGCCGCCGAAGCCGTGGCACGGGCCGGACGGGCGGCCCGCGAGGCCGCCGACAGAGCCGACCGCCTCACCACCGACTCCTGACGCGGCGAATCCTCCTGCCGCCCCCGACCGGGCGAACCCGTACGGAGCACCCTTCACCCACTTACCCCGCTGCGTTCGTGGTGTGGCACGGCACGGCGCAAGATCGTGCCCATGCGACCGGCGCGCTTCCTTGCGCGGCGCGCCGGTCGCTGTCCCGTTCCGTCCACCGGCTGCCCCTGGCGACAGGCGCAGGGGTCCGCGAAGGAGATGCGCGCAGGATGACCATCACGTCCGAACGAGTTTCAGAACTGTCGGCGCAACAGGTGTCGCACCATGTCTCCCAGTCCGTGTTCGACGGCTCCAGGCTCCGGGTCGTCCTGCTGGTTGACGTCTACGACGGAGCCCAGCAGCAGTTCCTGGAGGCGTACGAGCACCTGTGCAAGCAGGTCGCCTCCGTGCCCGGCCACGTCAGCGACCAGCTGTGCCAGTCGATCGAGAACCCCTCCCAATGGCTCATCACGAGTGAGTGGGAGAGCGCCCCGCCGTTCCTGTCCTGGGTGAACAGCGAGGAACACGTACGGATGGTGGAGCCGCTGCACAGCTGCGTCCGGGACACCCGGTCGCTGCGCTTCCACATCGTCCGCGAGACCGGCGGCCCGGCCACGGACGCCGCGACCGGCAAGCGCCGGCTCCAGTCGTCCCCGCGGATCGGTGACGGCGTGGTCCGCCACGCGCTCACCTTCACGGTCAAGCCGGGCAGCGAGGAGAAGGTCGCCTCGATCCTCGCCGACTACGCCTCGCCCGAGCCGCAGGTCGACGAGGCCACCCGGCTGTGCCGCACCTCCCTGTTCATGCACGGCAACCGGGTCGTACGGGCCATCGAGGTGCGCGGCGACCTGCTCACGGCGCTGCGCCATGTCGCACGGCAGCCCGAGGTGCGGGCCGTCGAGGAGGCCATCAACCCGTATCTGGAGCAGGACCGGGACCTCGACGACCCGGAGTCCGCCCGGGTGTTCTTCACCCGTGCGGCCCTGCCGGCCGTCCACCACGTGACGCACGCCAAGGACACCCCCGAGGCGGAGCGGCACGCGCTGTTCTACCCGGCCCGGGAGGGACTGGGCATGCGGCTGGCCGAACTCCTCGCCCAGCAGGACGCGGTGGCGGCGAAGGACTCGCGCAGCCCGATCCTGCGCAGCACGGTCTTCGAGCGGGACGACGTCGTCGTCCGGCTGATCGACGTGCGGGGGTCCCTGGAGGCGGCCGACCCCGTCGTCGTCCTCGGTCTGCCCGAGCCGTCGCAGGCGGCCGAGCTCACGACGCTCCTCGACGCCGGCGCGAAGAGCGGTGACCCCGCGCGTCTGCTGGCGTCCGCCCGCATGGCCCTCATCACCGACCGCCGGTCCCCCGAGTCCTGACCGGCCGCAGCACAGCATCGGAGGAACGTCGTGATCACACCCCGTCCCAAGATCGTGGACCTCGGCGAGGTCGAGCCGAACACCAGGCGCGGCGGCGACCTGCGCGCCATGCTCACCCCCGCCACGGTCGGCTCCACCAGCGGTTTCATGGGCGTGGCCATCGTGCAGCCCGGTGACCGCATCGGCGAGCACTACCACCCGTACTCCGAGGAGTTCGTCTACGTCGTCTGCGGGCAGCTGGAGGTGGACCTGGACGGCGAGCCCCACCCGCTGCGGCCCGAGCAGGGGCTGATGATCCCCGCCCACATGCGCCACCGTTTCCGCAACGTCGGTGACGTGGAGGCCCGGATCGTCTTCCACCTCGGCCCGCTGGCCCCGCGCCCGCAGCTCGGCCACGTCGACACGGAGGAGACCGAGCCCGTCGCGGTCGCCGCCGAGCCGGCCGACACGGGCGGGAGCCGGTCATGACCAGGCGGGTGGCGGTCACCGGCATAGGCATCGTCGCGCCCGGCGGCATCGGCGTTCCGGCCTTCTGGGACCTGCTCGCCAGTGGCCGTACCGCGACCCGCGGCATCACGTTCTTCGACCCGGCCGGACTGCGCTCCCGGATCGCCGCCGAGTGCGACTTCGACCCGGCGGCCCACGGGCTGGACGCGGAGCAGACCGCACGGGCGGACCGTTACATCCAGTTCGCCCTGGTCGCGGGCGAGGAAGCCGTCCGCGACTCCGGCCTCGACCTCGCCGGGGAGAACCCCTGGCGGGTCGGGGTGTCCCTGGGGACAGCCGTCGGCGGCACCACCCGGCTGGAACACGACTACGTGCTGGTCAGCCATGGCGGAGAGCGCTGGGACGTGGACCACCGGGAGGCGGAGCCGCATCTGCACCGGGCGTTCTCACCGAGCACGCTCGCCTCGGCGGTCGCGGAGCGGTTCGGGGCGTGCGGGCCGGTGCAGACCGTCTCCACGGGCTGCACCTCGGGGCTCGACGCCGTCGGGTACGCCTTCCACACCGTCGAGGAGGGCCGGGCCGACATCTGCATAGCCGGCGCCTCGGACTCGCCGATATCGCCGATCACCATGGCGTGCTTCGACGCGATCAAGGCGACGTCCCCCAACAACGACGATCCCGCCCATGCCTCCCGTCCCTTCGACAACGACCGTGACGGGTTCGTCATGGGCGAGGGCGGGGCGGTGCTCGTCCTGGAGGAGCTGGAGCACGCCCGGGCCCGCGGTGCCCATGTGTACTGCGAGCTCGGCGGGTACGCCACGTTCGGCAACGCCTACCACATGACCGGTCTGACCAGCGAGGGCCTGGAGATGGCCCGTGCGATAGAGGACGCCCTGGACCACGCCCGGCTCGACGGCACCGCGATCGACTACGTCAACGCGCACGGCTCGGGCACCCGGCAGAACGACCGCCACGAGACGGCCGCGGTGAAACGGGCCCTGGGACAGCACGCGTACAGCACCCCCATGAGCTCCATCAAGTCGATGGTGGGTCACTCCCTCGGGGCGATCGGGGCGATCGAGGTCGTGGCCTGTGTGCTGGCACTGGCCCACCAGGTGGTACCGCCCACCGCGAACTACGAGACCCCCGACCCCGAGTGCGACCTGGACTACGTCCCGCGCGTCGCCCGCGAACGGAAGCTGAACAGCGTCCTGTCCGTGGGCAGTGGGTTCGGCGGCTTCCAGTCCGCGGTGATCCTGACCCGGACTGGGGAGAGGACACCATGAGCGAACCGTATCCCCGGCGCGCGGCCGTCACCGGAATCGGTGTGGTCGCGCCCAACGGAACCACCGTGGAGGCCTTCTGGAAAGCCACCCAGGAGGGCATGAGCGTCCTGGACCGGGTCAGCCGCGAGGGCTGCGAGCACCTGCCGCTGCGGGTGGCGGGCGAGGTCCGCGGCTTTGAACCGGCGGGTGCGGTGGAGGAGCGGTTCCTCGTCCAGACCGACCGGTTCACGCACTTCGCGATGGCCGCGGCCGATCTGGCGCTGGAGAACGCCCGCCTCGGCCAGGCCGACACCGACGACGCGCCGTTCTCGGTGGGCGTGGTCACCGCGGCCGGTTCCGGCGGCGGTGAGTTCGGCCAGCGTGAGCTCCAGCGACTGTGGGGCAAGGGCAGCCGGTTCGTCGGCCCGTACCAGTCGATCGCCTGGTTCTACGCCGCCAGCACCGGCCAGGTCTCCATCCGCCGCGGCTTCAAGGGGCCCTGCTCGGTGGTCGCCGCCGACGAGGCGGGCGGGCTGGACGCCCTCGCGCACGCGGCACGGGCCGTGCGGCGCGGCACCGAGGTGATGGTGGCCGGCTCGACCGAGGCGCCGCTGGCGCCGTACTCGATGGTCTGCCAGCTCGGTTACGAGGAGCTGAGCACGGTCGAGGATCCGGCGCACGCCTACCGGCCGTTCACCGACCGGGCCTCGGGGTTCGTGCCCGCGGAGGGCGGCGCGATGCTCGTCGTGGAGGAGGTGGCGTCGGCCTGGGAGCGGGGGGTGCCCGTGCGGGCCACCCTCGCCGGGCACGCGGCGACCTTCACCGGTGCCTCGTGCTGGGAGGCGTCCCGGGAGGGACTCGCCGAGGCGATCCGCGGGGCCCTGGACGAGGCCGGCTGCGCCCCCGAGGAGATCGACGTCGTCTTCGCCGACGCCCTCGGGGTGCCGGCCGCGGACCGGGCCGAGGCGCTGGCGATCGCCGACGCCCTGGGCGCCCACGGCAGGCGGGTGCCGGTCACCGCGCCGAAGACGGGCACCGGGCGGGGCTACTGCGCGGCGCCCGTGCTGGACACCGCGGCGGCGGTGCTCGCCATGGAGCACGGCCTGGTCCCGCCCACCCCGAACGTCTTCGACATCTGCCACGACCTCGACCTCGTGACCGGCCGCGCCCGCGCGGCCGAACTGCGCACGGCACTGGTGCTCAGCCGGGGCCTCATGGGGTCGAACTCGGCGCTGGTGCTGCGGCACGGCGCCGCCGACGCCTCGTAGCGAGGCCGCCGGAGCGAAACACCGCAAGGAGAGAGAGGAACGACATGAGTGCCCAGATCACCGTCGAAGAACTGTCCGAACTGATGAAGACGGCGGCCGGGATCACCGTCAGCCCGCAGGAGCTGACGGACCGGTCCGACACCGCCTTCGGCGAGTTCGGCATCGACTCGCTCGGCCTGCTCGGCATCGTGGGCGAGCTGGAGAACCGGCACGGCACGCCGATGCCTCCCGACGCGGAGCGCTGCAAGACCCCCCGGCAGTTCCTCGACCTCGTCAACAGCACCCTTCTGGCAGGAGCCTGACATGGCCGGACACACGGAGAACGAGATCACCATCGCCGCACCGCTGGACCTGGTGTGGGACATGACCAACGACGTGGCGAACTGGCCGCAGCTGTTCAGCGAGTACGCCTCCGCCGACATCCTGTCCCAGGAGGGGAACAGGACCACCTTCCGGCTGACCATGCACCCCGACGAGAACGGCACCGTGTGGAGCTGGGTCTCGGAGCGGGAGACCGACCGACCGTCCCTCACCGTCAAGGCCCGCCGGGTGGAGACCGGCCCCTTCGCCCACATGAACATCCGGTGGCGCTACGAGGAGGTCCCGAACGGCACCCGGATGATCTGGACCCAGGACTTCGCGATGAAGCCCGAGGCGCCGGTCGACGACGACTGGATGACCGACAACATCAACAAGAACTCCAAGATCCAGATGGCCCTGATCCGCGACCGGATCGAGAAGGCGGCCGCCGAGCAGGGCGCCCAGCCGGGCCTGACCGACTGAAGCCGGACGGAGAGACACCGTGCACCAAGCCCTGATCGTGGCCCGGATGGCCCCCGGATCGGCCCCCGGCATCGCGAAGATCTTCGAGGACTCCGACCGGGGGGAACTGCCCCACCTCGTCGGCGTGAGGCGGCGCAGCCTCTTCCAGTTCGGTGATGTGTACCTGCACCTCATCGAATCCGAGAAGGACCCCGGCCCGGCCATCGCCAAGGTGACCGGCCACCCCGAGTTCCGGGACGTCAGCGAGCGGCTCCAGGCGTACGTCAGCGCGTACGACCCCCAGACCTGGCGCTCACCGAAGGACGCGATGGCGCACCGCTTCTACCTCTGGGAGCGGGACCGGGTCTCCTGACACCGCCGTCCGTCCCGCCGGACGGCCACACCGGTCGCCGGGCCCGCAGCGTCGCGGGCCCGGCGACCGGTGTCAGGACGTGGGCGGGGTCACCCGGGGACGGTGCAGTCGAACGCGTGCAGATAGGGGTTGACCGGGCTGATGTCATCGATGACCAGGCCCGCGGCGGTCAGCCGGCTGACCATGCTCTCGGTGGTGTGCTTGGCCCCGCCTACGTTCAAGAGCAGCAGCAGGTCCATGGCCGTGCTGAACCGCATCGACGGGGTGTCGTCGACGAGGTTCTCGATGACCACGACCCGTGCCTTCGGCCCGCCCGCCTCGATGACGTTGCGCAGGCAGCGGGCGGTGCTCTCGTCGTCCCACTCGAGGATGTTCTTGATGATGTAGACGTCCGCCCGGACGGGAACGGCCTCGCGGCAGTCGCCGGGTACGACGCTCACCCGGTCGGCGAGCGAGCCGCCCGCGCGCAGCCGGGGGTCGGCGTTCTCCACCACGCGCGGCAGGTCGAGCAGGGTTCCCCGCATCGACGGGTACTTCTCCAGCAGCCGGGCCACCACATGGCCCTGGCCGCCGCCGATGTCGGCGACCGACTTCGCCCCGGACAGGTCCAGCAGTTCGGCGACCTCCCGCGCGGACTGCTTGCTGGAGGTCGTCATGGCCCGGTTGAAGACGTCGGCGGACTGAGGGGCGTCCTCGTTGAGGTAGGTGAAGAACTCCTTGCCGTACAGGTCCTCCACGACGTTCCGGCCGGTGCGCACCGCCTCGTCGAGGCGCGGCCAGGCGTCCCAGGTCCACGGCTCGGTGCACCACAGGGAGATGTAGCGCAGGCTGTTCGGGTCGTCCTCGCGCAGCAGCCGGGACATGTCGGTGTGCGTGAACGTGCCGTCCTCGCGCTCGGCGAAGACGCCGTAGCAGGACAGGGCCCGCAGCAGCCGTCCCAGCGGCTTGGGTTCGGTCTTCACCGCGGCCGCGAGGTCGGCCACGGCCATGGGGCTCTCCCCCAGCGCGTCGGCCACGCCCAGCCGGGCGGCCGCGCGGAGGGCGGCGGCACACGCCGCCCCGAAAACGAGCTCCCTCAGCCGCATGGACGGCGGTGGGGCAGTGGGTGCGGTGGTCATGTGCCGCCTCTCCTCCTCTGGTTACGGACGGGCCGGTTACGGATCGGTACGGCTGGTCAGCACAGGCCCGCGGGCTTGGACCTGACGCAGTTGTTGCGGGTGAAGGTGTTCTGGCGCTTGGCGGACTCCTGGTTGACGACGTCCGCGGGCGCGTTGCCCGACAGCCGGTTGCCGGTGACCCGGTTGCGTTCGCTGGTGGTGCCCACGAAGCTCTTGTAGACGACGACGCCGCCGGAGAGCGGGGACCTGCCGGCGTTGCCGGTGATCTCGTTCCCGGTCACCAGGGTGTCCTCGGTGCCGGTGAGGACGACGCCGGAGCCCTGGAGGAAGGGCAGCCGGGCGGTCTTCTTGCAGTACTTGTTGTTCTTGACGATACGGTTGGAGGCCAGGGTCACCTTGCCGGCCTTGGGCTTGTTCTCGTCGCCGACGACGAACACCCCGGCGCAGTTGCCGGTCACGTCGTTGTGCGTGACGGAGAGGTTGCGCAGGCGCCGGACGGTGACGCCGATGCGGTTGCCCGTCAGCACGTTGCCGTCGACGGCCGTGCCCCTGGTGTCCTTGGCGCCCGCCTCGGTCAGGATCGTGTTGGCGAGGAACACGCCCGCGTCGCCGTTGTCGCGAACCGTGTTGGCCCGGATCAGGCTGCGTTCCGACCGCTCCTCGGCGATGCCCCACAGCTTGTTCTTCTCGGCGGTCACGTAGCGCACGGTCAGGCGGTCGGTGCCCACGGCGAACACGCCGGCCCGGGCGAAGCCGGTCACCCGCAGGTTCTCGACGGTGACACCGTCGAGGCGACGGCTCTTCGTCCCCACGACGCAGATGCCGTTGCCGTTCTCGGCGCAGGCGTTGGCGGACTTCTTCTTGCCGGGTTCGATCACCGTGCTCCGGCCCTGGCCACGCAGGATCAGCCCGCGCGTGGTCACCTTCACGCTCTCGTGGTAAGTGCCGGCCATCACCAGCACGGTGTCCCCGGGCTTGGCGGCGTCCACCGCTTTCTGGATCGAGTGGCCCGGACGCACGACGTGGAGCGTGGGGCAGCCGGCGGCGGGCGCGGCCGCGCCGAGTCCGACCACGGTGAGCACTGCGGTGCAGGCCGCGAAGACCGTATGACATTTCTTCATATTCCGCACGTTACGGGCCCGAAGGGGGCGAATGCCCCGGATGAGCCGTCCGGCGGCGTGTCACATGCGCGGGGCCGGGCCCGTGCTGCGGCGGACGATGAGTTCGACGGGTACGACGGGGTCGACGGGGGCGGAGCGGGGCCCGGTGGCGCCTTCGAGGCGGTCGATGAGGAGGCGCAGGCAGCGGGTGCCGATCTCGGCGAAGTCGGTGCGCACGGTGGTCAGCGGGGGCAGCAGGTGGGCGGCCTCGGGGATGTCGTCGTAGCCGACCACGCTGACCTCGTCGGGGACCGGCCGTCCGGCCTCGTGGAAGGCGCGCAGCACGCCCAGGGCCATCTGGTCGTTGGAGGCGAAGACGGCGGTGGCCTCGGCGTCCCCGGCCAGCCTGCGGCCCAGTTCGTACCCGGAGTCGGCGCTCCAGTCGCCGAAGAGGGGCTCGGGGACGTGCGCCCCGGCCGCTCGCAGGGTGGCCCGCCAGCTGTCGGCGCGCGCGTCGGCGGACGTCCAGCCGGCCGGGCCCGCGATGTGCCGGACGGTGCGGTGACCGAGGCCCAGGAGGTGCTCGGTGGCCAGGCGGGCCCCGGTCCTGGAGTCCGCGGTGATCAGGGGCGTGCCGTCGCCGAGGTCGTTCTCCAGCACCACCAGAGGGGTGTCGAGGTGGGCCTCCGCCAGGGCGCGGACGATCCTGCGCTGCGGCGCGATGGCGATCACACCGTCGGCGCCCTCGGCCGAGAGGCGGTCGGCGGCACGGACCACCGTGTCCCGGTCGGCGGTGTCGAGGGCGATGGAGCTGACGAGGTAACCGGCGTCCTGAGCCGCGGAGTTGATCGCGGTCAGGATGGAGGCGGGCCCGAACCGCGCGGCGTCGAAGGAGATCACGCCGAGCATCCGGGTCCTGCCGCTGGCCAGCGAGCGGGCGCTGCGGCTGGGACGGTAGCCCAGCGAGCGCATGGCGGCCAGTACGGCCTCGCGGGTCTCGGGGCGGACGGCCGGGTTGTCGTTGATCACCCGGGAGACGGTCTGTTTGGAGACGCCCGCGAGTCGCGCCACGTCGTCCATCACGGGCCGCGCGCCGGCGAAGTTGCGCCGGCTGCGCCGCGGGGGGACCGGGCTGTCGGCGGTGCTGCTCGGCATGACGGGTCGCTTCCTCGGGGCCGGTCCCGGCGGTCCTTCCGCCCGGCGGATCCACAGGATAGGCCGGGGAGCCGCTCAGGTACGCGGGCCGGTCGGGGCGCCCGGGCCGGGGACGAGGACCGCGGGCCGGGTCCGCGTGACGTGGATCAGCCACAGCGTGGCGGCCAGGCACAGGGCGGAGACCGCGCTCAGCAGCAGCGGCACCGCGCGGATCCCGGCCCCCTCGATGGCCTTGCCCAGCAGTGGGCCCGCGGCGACCCCGCCGACCATGGAGGCGGCGATCACCAGCGCGCCCGCCCGGCGGGCCCGGGGGGCGGCCCGGTGCAGCCACGGCAGGCCGGTGGGGAAGATCGGCGCGATGAACAGGCCGACGCCCGCGTAGGCGTAGGGCGCGAGCCCGGGTACGGCGGCCAGCAGCAGGCACCCGGTCATGCCCGCGCAGGAGACGGTGATGAGCGACTGGGCCGAGAAGCGCAGCGCGAGCGGTGCGACCAGGAACCGGCCGACGGTCATCATCAGCCAGTACACCGAGGTGGCGGTCGCGGCGGCCCCGGCGCCGTAGCCGACGGTCTCCAGATGGGTGGGCTCCCAGCCGCCGACGCCCGCCTCGATACCGACGTGCAGTACGTAGAGGGCGACGAACACGGCGAGCACCGACGCCAGGCTGCGGGCCAGGACCGGCCCGCCGCCGGGCGTGCCCGCCGCGCCGGCCGGCTGGGGCGCCCGGTCGCGCACGCCCTTCAGGCACAGCAGCAGCGGCAGGTTGGCGAGCGCGAAGCCGAGGAAGACGGCCGGGTAGTGTGCGGCGCCCACCGCGCCGATCAGCGCGGGGCCGAGGATCGCGCCGATACCGAAGTGCGCGTTGAGGACGTTCAGCATCGCGGTGGAACGGTGTCCGAAGCCGACCGCGAAGAGCTGGTTGAGGCCGTAGTCGATGCCGCCGAAGCCCAGTCCGGCCAGCAGCGCCGTGGCCAGCGCGGTGGGCCAGTTCGGCGCGAGCGCGAAACCGGCCGCGCCGAGCGCCATCAGCAGGTGGGAGGCGGCGAGGATCCGCCGGTTGCCGATCCGGCCGTACAGCCGGTCGAAGAGCAGCACCCCGCTCACCCCGCCGACGAAGTGGGCGCTCAGTCCGAGACCGGCGGCCGAGGGAGTGAGCCCGAACTCCCGGCGGAAGGCCGGGATGGCGGGCCCGTAGAGGGCCTGGAGCGCGCCGATGAGGACGAAGCCCACGCAGGAGGCGACGACGGCGGCCGGGCTGAAGACGGGGGTGTCCGCGACCGCATGGGCACGGGTACGGGGCGGTCGGGTGGTCGGCTCGGTCACACCGGCGAGTGTTACCGGTAACAAAGAAGGCGTCAAGATGTCGGCACGCCGCCGCGTCGATCGCCGGCGCGGCGACGCCGCCGGTCAGTTCGGCGACGGGATGCGGGCGGCGATCTCACGGGCCACGCGACGGGCCTGCGGAGACACGGGCGGGCCGCCCTGCGCCGTGCTCGCCTGTAGCAGGTCCAGCAGGTCGTGCGCCTCCTCGTGGTGCAGCTCCGCCAGTCGCCCGGCGGTGCCGCCCCCGGGCAGGAAGTCGATCTCGTCCAGGTCTGGGGGGTCGTAGCCGTCCATGACGGGGCAACGTACCCGGTACGGCCCGGGTCACGCAGCCTTGACGAGCCGTATGTCCTCCATACCCGGCAGCGCTCGGCGGAGTGACCGAAGGGCAGGTGGCCGGTGCCCGGCCCGGCCGGGGGCCGGACAACGGTGTCGGCGGATCAGGCCGGAGATCAGTGTCAGAGGTACTGGGCGTCGGCCTTGAGGCTCTTGCGCGCCGCGACTTCCGGCTCGGCCGGCGGAACCGACGTCACGGCGACCAGCATCGCGAGCAGGGCGCCCGCGACGAGGGCGGGGGCCGGGGTCCAGGCGGCCGGCAGCAGGGCGGCCGCGGTGACGGGGTACGGGAGCCGCTCGGCGGCCCTCTTCTGGTGGGGGCGCAGATGCACGGCCCACACCGTGACCAGGAAGACGGCCGCCGGGACGGTGACCGCCGCTCCGGCGGCCGGGGCCGACGCGCCGGTGTGCCGCGTGACGTGGTCGGCGTACGCGGCCAGGGCCGCCCCCTCGGCGGTCGCCGCGGCGAAGACCAGGTAGTGGCCGTAGGCCCAGGGAAACCTCCTGCGGTCGGCCTGGTGCGTCGTGGCGAGCAGGGTGTGCGCGGGGCGGGCGAAGTACAGCCACCACAGGGCGTAGGCGGTGAGCAGACCACCGGCCGCCACCGCGGCGAGAGCGCCGGTGCCGTGGTGGCGGTCGAAGGCGCTCCGCACGGCGACGGTGGCGGCGGCGACGGACTCGCCGAGCACGATGAGGGTGAACAGTTCGTAGCGCTCGGCGATGTGGTGCGGATGCCAGGGCGTCATCCCGGCGGACTGCGCCCACACGGGCACACACAGCTCGGCGGCGATCAGCACGGCGATGCCGGGCAGCCGCAGCGCGGGCGGGACACCGAGCAGGGCCAGCCAGCCGAGCTGGCACAAGGTCACTCCCCCGGCGAAGCGCAGCGCGGTACGGCGGCGGGCGGGGTCGGACACCGCCGCCCGGAGCCACAGGGCGGCCAGGGTCGTGCGCAGGACGACGTAGCCGAGCGTGATGATCCGCAGGTCGCCGTCCTCGAACGCCCGGCGCACCCCGGACGCGAGGACGAGCGAACCGGTGATCTGGGCGAACACCGTCAGCCGGTAGGGCACGTCGTCGGGGTCGTAGGCGGAGGCGAACCAGGTGAAGTTCATCCACGCCCACCAGACGGTGAAGAAGACGAGCGCGAAGCGCAGCGCGCCGGTGGCGTACTCCCCGTGCGTGAGCGCCGTGCGCAGGCTCGCGGACGCCTGGGCCACCGCGATGACGAAGCACAGGTCGAAGAAGAGTTCCAGTGGGGTGGCGGACCGGTGCGCTTCACCGGGGTCCCGGCCCCGCATGCTGCTCATGGCCCTCCTCGCTGCGCCGGTCACTCCCCGGGCGTCGGCCGTTGCGCCGAGGCTAGGGCGGCCGGTGGACGGTCCCGTGTCCGCCGGCGCACGGGCATGTGCCCGAGAGCGCACGGTCGGCGCGGTGCGCGCGAGGGTGTGCACGGGCGGGCAGCACGGCGTGCGCTGCCGGACAACCCTTCGCCCGCAGGGGCCCCTAACGTCCCCGGGGTACGCACGACACGGCACCACAGGAGGCGCAAGATGACCACCAGCTCCCGGACCGGGACCGGCAGCCAGCCGTGGCTGCACCAGAAGGGCGAGGTGATCCAGGAGTTCGGGACCGTCAAGCAGTTCCCGGTCGGCCTGTCCTATGAGGCACGGATGTACTCCTGCCAGCGCCTGAACAAGGTTCTGGCGGACACGCAGATCCTCTACGGCCTCTACAAGAAGCACCACTGGCTGATGCGCGGCGCGACCTTCTACCAGCTGCACCTGGTCCTGGACAAGCACGCGGGGGAACAGCTCGAGATCGTCGACACCGTCGCCGAACGCGTCCAGTCGCTGGGCGGGGTCGCGGTGGGCGACCCCCGGCACGTCGCCGAGATCACCTCGATCCCCCGGCCGCCGGACGGGGTCGAGGAGGTGCCGGCCATGCTGTCACGGCTGCTGGAAGCCCACGAGAGCATCCTCGTCGACGCCCACGACGCCGCGGCGCGGGCCGCCGAGCTGGGCGACGACGGCACCAACGACCTGCTGGTGTCGCAGGTGATCAGGACCGGCGAACTCCAGGCCTGGTTCCTGGCCGAGCACCTGGTCGACACACCACTGGTCCGGGCCTGACCGGGGCCGGACTCACGGCCGCCCGGCCCGCCGGGCGGTCAGCCGGACCGACCGGCCGCCGCCCGCAGCGGGCATCCCGTACCGACGCGCTCCGTCAACTCCGACCGGAGGGCGGTGAGTTCGGCCATGCGGGCGTCGACGATCCGGATCTTCTCCTCGATCAGCGCGGACAGGGCCGCGGCGGAGTCCGGGGCGTGGAGCAGGTCCTCGCCGTGCCGTGCGATCTCCGCCAGCGAGAAGCCCAGGGTCCGCGCGGTGCGGACGTAGTCCAGCCAGGGCACCGTCTCGGGCGGGAAGTCGCGGTAACCGTTGGGCAGCCGCCGACCCCTGACCAGGCCGGCCTTCTCGTAGAAGCGGATGCCGTCCTTGGTCATACCGGTCCGCTCGGCCAGCTCTCCGATCAGCATGACCCTCCGTCAGTTCACTGGTGCGGGCTTGACCTTGGACCCTACTCCACTGTTTAGCGTGACGGACGTCGCTGTCGCGCAACCACCAGGAGCAGCACCGTGATCCGTCTTCCCGACCCCTCCCACCCGTCCTACGCGCGTGTCGTCCGAGCCAGCGCCCGGTACGACTTCGTCGTCACCGCCGGATTCGCGACGCCCTGGACGTACGTCCTGGTGCACCGCGCGCTGTCGTCGCTGGGCGGCACGCTGGGGCTCGGGGGCCTGCCCGCCCTGGACCCCATGCAGACGCTGTACGCGAACCTGATGGGTTCGGTCGTGGTCGTCTGGGCCCTGCTGCGCCTGTTCCGGCCCCTGCCGGCGCACGGGCTGTACGACGGCGCGGCCCGCGTGCTGTTCGCGATGTGGCAGGCGTACGCACTCGCTCAGGGAGCCACGCGGCTGTTGTGGCTGTTCCTCGTCGTCGAGGTCTCCTTCGGCGTCGCCCAGCTCCTGCCGTGGGTGCGCCGCGGAGAGCTCAGGACCAGCAGGGCGTGACCGGGTCCCGAGGGGCCCGGTGCGCGCGCTCGGCGCGCTGCCGCGGGCGCTGACCTGCCAAGCATTCCCGGGACGAACCGCTCGCGTCCGGATGGGCATCGGATGGCGCTCCGGGGGAACCCGGTGGCCATGAACGACCGGAGCCACTCGGATGACGTCGAACTCACCACCCACGAACGACTCGCCCTGTTCGGTATCGAGGCGGAGCTGCGCCGTGACCGTCGTCTCGCCCGCCGGATGAGCGCCTCGCGCCCTCGGGTGTGGCTGCCCCTGGCGGCCGCGCTCCTGATGTGCGCGTCGCTCACCCTGGGCGTCCTCGGTTTCCGCACCTCGGACCCGGCGCTGGTGTGGGGGTTCGCCGTGGTCTGGCCGCTCACCCTCCTGGCGGGCTTCCGGCTGCTCTGCCGGGCGACCAGGTAGTTCGTGTCACGTCCTACGCACGTCTCACGTCGTGCGCACGTATTACGCGCGTGTCCCCGTCCCTCTCGGTCCGGGGCCGTAGGACCATCGGCCGAGGCGGTGCGCCCCCGCGCTCGGTAGCGTCATCCGACATGAAGATCATCAAGGAGCCCCGGGGCGCCGCCCGGCGTCGCCACGACGTGCTCGCGAGGCTGCGCGTACGAGCGGACGCCTGGGTCGCCACGTCCGGCACCGACGGTCTGCCGTGCCTGGTCCCGCTGTGGTTCCTGTGGGACGGGGCCGCCGTGTGGCTGTCGACCAGGATCACCAGCCCGACGGGACGCAACCTGCGCGACACCGGCCGGGCTCGTCTCGCGCTCGGCGACACGCAGGACGTCGTCCTGATCAACGCCGCGGTGCGGACGTTCACCGCCCAGGAGGTGCCGGCCGCCGCCGCGGACGCCTTCGCGCAGCGGTGGGGCTGGGACCCGCGCGGGGATCACCCCTCCTACGCGTACTTCGAGGCGCGGCCGCGGGCGATCCAGGCCTGGAACGGGGTGCACGAGCTCAAAGGGCGGTACGTGATGCGCCACGGGGAGTGGACCGCCCCGGCGCCGTGACGTCAGGAGCGGCGGTCGCGTACCCGTCGTACCAGGTCGGCGGCGGCCTCCGGCCAGTGCGGATGGTCGAACGAGAAACCCGCCTCCTGAAGGCGGCCCGGGACGACGCGCCGGCTCTTGAGCAGCAGTTCGGTGTCCGAGCGCAGAACGAAGGCGCCGATCTCCGCCATCCACGCGGTGGCGGGCAGGCCGACCGGCATGCCCCACGCCTTCCGCAGGGCGCGCATGAAGTCGCGCTGCGGCAAGGGGGCGGGGGCGGCGAGGTTCACGGGTCCGGCGAGGTCCTCCCGGCCGGCCAGGAACTCGACGGCGCGCACGAAGTCGCGGTCGTGGATCCAGGACACGTACTGGGCGCCGCCGGCGACCGGCCCGCCGAGGCCGAGACGTGCCAGCCACAGCAGGACGTCCAGTACGCCACCCGGGTCGGGACTCATCACCATCGCGGAGCGCAGGGCGACCTTACGGGTGTGCGGGGTGTCGGCCCGTTCCTGTTCTCGTTCCCAGGCCTTGGCGATGTCGACGCTGCACGACCAGTAGCCGGGCACGCCCGGTTCGGTGCCGCCGATCACGCCGGTCGCCTCGTCGTTGGGCGCGTCGAAGCGATGGGCGTAGACGGTGGCCGTGCTCATCTGGAGCCAGACGCGGGGCGGCCGGGCGGCGGTGGCGATCGCCTCGCCGACGACCCGGGCGGATTCCACCCGTGAGTCCATCATGGCTTTCAGGTTGACCGGGGTGTAGCGGCAACTGACGCTGCGTCCGGCGAGGTTGACCACGACGTCGCTGCCGTCGACCGCCTCGGCCCAGGGGCCGAGGGTCCGCCCGTCCCAGGCGAGTTCGCCGGGGCGGGCCGGCCGTCTGGTCAGCACCACCACCTCGTGACCGGCCGCGGCCAGCGCGCGCTTCAGGACCGTACCCACCTGTCCGGTGCCTCCGGGCAGCACGAACCTCATCGGTCTCCCCTCTCCCTCACTGGACACGACCCTAACCCAGAGTTGAACATGTTCAAAAAGATGTTCCGGGAACGATGAGGAAAGAGAGGCACCATGAGCCCGACCCTGGCCGGCATCCTGGACGCGGCCGCGCAGGGGCGCTTCCCGCCGCCCGACGGCGGTACGACCGTGGTGCCGCAGGCCGGCCACCGCGACGCCGGGGTGCTCGCCTTCACCGCGCACTCGGTCGTGTTCACCGACGAGGATCCCCGGTGGGTGTACGACACCCTGGCCGCCCTCGACTGCGACGCGCTGGCGGCCACGATGAACCCCCGGTTCCTCGCGGCGTTCCTGGACCGCACCGGACGGTCGACGGACACCATCGACCTGCTGACCGTGGCGAGCGCCCTGCCCGGTGAACCTCCGCTGGAACTGAGGGAGTTGATGGATCCCGAGCACCCCCGGGTGGCCAGCGCCCGAAAGCGCCGGGACGACGTCCGGGTCTGGGCGGCCGACGGTGGGGTGCTCGTCCTCGGCCGGGGTGTGGCCGGGCGCTGGGAGACGGCGGTCGAGGTCGACGAGGACGTACGCCACCGTGGCCTGGGCCGGGCCCTGGCCACGGCCGCGCGGCATCTCGTGCCGGACGGGCGGCCCGTGTGGTCGCAGCAGGCGGCGGGCAACGCCCGCAGTGTGCGGGCCTTTCAGGCGGCCGGGTACCGGCCGGTGGGCGCCGAGGCGCTGCTGATCGCGCTGTAGACGGCAGTGCCGCGGGGCCGGAGCTTCGCCCCGGCCCCGCCGTGGTCCCCGCCGTTGGTCACGGCTTGCGGGCGACCGCTCCGTACATCGCGATGTCCTCGTCGCGGATGCCCGGTTCGCCCGTGCCGTCCCGGTGCCACTTGTGCACCTGGACGATGCCGGGTTCGACCAGTTCCAGACCCTCGAAGAACTCATGCGCCTCGTCGATGGTGCGCAGCCGCATCGGCATGTTGCGGGCCGCGTACTCGCGGGCGACGCGGCCCACCTCCTCGGGCGCGAACTCGGCGGTGCCGATGGACATCGCCAGGTAGCTGCCCGAGGGCAGCGGCTCCAGCAGGCGGCGCACGACGCCGACCGCGTCGTCCTCGTCGAGCATGAAGTGCACGATGGCGATCACCGTGAGCGCGACCGGCCTGCCGAGGTCGAGGGTCTCGCGCAGCTCGGGGGCGTCCAGGATGGCCGCCGGGTCACGGAAGTCGGCCTCGATGTACGACGTCCTGCCCTCGGGCGCGCTGGACAGCAGGCCCTGGGAGAGGGTGAGGACGATGGGGTCGTTGTCGACGTAGACCACCCGGGACTCGGGAGCCACCGACTGGACGATCTCGTGCAGGTTCGGGGAGGTGGGTATACCGGTGCCGATGTCCAGGAACTGGCGCATGCCCGCCTCCTCGGCCAGCCAGCGCACCGCGCGGTTCATCCAGTCGCGGTTGGCCCGCATGTGGACGGGGAGGGCGGGCCACTCCCGGGACATGGCGTCGCCCGCCTCCTTGTCGGCGGGGTAGTAGTCCTTGCCGCCCAGGATGTAGTCGTAGATCCGGGCGGAGTGGGCGTTCTCGGTGTCGATGCGGTCGGCCGGCCATCCGTTGTCGGGCAACGCCGTGTCTCCCATTCGGGTCGAGGGGAAGTCAGGGACGGTCATAAGGATCCGGAGCGGATCCATGATCCAGCAGGATCGGGGCAACGCTCAGCAGAACAAAGGGAGTTCACAGGAGAAAGTCCGCGTCACCCGCCTTCACGCCGGCCAGGAAGGTGGTCATCTCGCGCGGGGTGAAGACCAGCGCCGGCCCGTCCGGGTCCGTCGACTGGCGAACGGCCACGCGCCCGTCGGCGAGCCTTTTGACTTCCACGCAGGCGCCGCCGGCGTCGTCGCTCCACGGCTTGGTCCAGCCGCGTGCGCCCAGGTCCCGGGACGGCATGCCGTTGCGTATGCGGTGGTGCACCTCAGATCTCCTTGCGAATCGAACCGAGGACGGCCTCGGTCTTCTTGGCGGGCGCCGCCTGGGCGCCCAGCCGGTCCAGGGCCTCGCGGTACACCACGACGTCGTCCGCCTTGTCGAGGTAGACGGCGCCGACCAGCCCGTTGAGGTAGACGATGTCGGGCAGTTCGGGGGCCCGGAACCGGAAGAGGTGGTACGCGCCCGCCCGCATCGCCGGGTGCGGTCCGTTGGCGAACGGCATGATCTGCAGGGTCACGTGGGGCAGCCGGTTGACCTCGATCAGGTGGTCGATCTGCGCGCGCATCACATCGGCGCCGCCGACCGGCCAGCGCAGCACGGTCTCGTCCATCACCACCCACAGCCTCGGCGGCGCCTGACGCGACAGCAGTTCCTGGCGGCGCATGCGCAGCGCGACCCGGCGCTCCGTGGCCTGGCCGGAGGCGTGCGGATTGCCGGCGCCCAGCAGGGCGTGCGCGTACTCCTTGGTCTGGAGCAGCCCGTGGACGAACTGGTTCTCGTAGGCCCGGATCTGCAACGCCGCCTGCTCCAGGCTGAGATACGCGGCGAACCAGTCCGGCATCACATCGCGGTAGGTGTGCCACCAGCCGCGCTTGTTGGCCTCGCGGACCGACTGGAGGAAGGTGTCGATCTCCTGCTGGTCCGTCACGCCGTAGGTGTGGAGCAGTTTCTCGGCGTCCGCCAGCCTGAGCCGGGCGACCTTGGCGGCCTCCATCCGGCGGATCGTGGAGTGGCTGAGCCCGATCGCCGCGCCCGCCTGCTCGTAGGTGAGGCCGGCCCGGGTCCGCAGCTCCTCCAACTGCCTGCCGAGGATCATGCGCAGGACGGACGGCGCGCCACCCCAGTCGGTCTCCGCGGTCACGCCTTACCCCCTCACACCGTCGGTTGCAGGGTCACCGTCTCACGCGATCGTTCGGCAGGCTCATTCGATCACCGATTGTCGGAAGCAGCATGCACGTGACTACTTGCAAATTTCAACTTGCAGGTTGCGAGCCGTTGTTGGCAGGTGTCACAGTGGACTCACTGCTCCGGCCCAGAAAGGAGCAGGCGGAACAGCCCAGTTGGGGGAGACCGGGTTGCGATCGGGCGCCGCCGTGCCCGGGTCGCCGTCTGCGTCCCCACGGGACCGGCGGACGCGACAACAGCACACCCCCCACGACGCGAGCCGGACGAAAGGCGACGGCGATGCCCCCGCCCTCCCTCCCCCAGCCCCTGCACCGACTGCCCGGCACCGAACAACTCGAGCCCCTGCCGACGGACGGACGTCCCCGTCGGCCGCCGGAGGCGGGGCGCTCCACCCGACCACCCGGAGGCGAGCACAGCGGTCGACTCCCTGGGCCCGAGGGCCCCGACCGGCTCGCCTCCGGGGCCGAACCGCCCCGGCGGACGCGTGCGTTCGTCTTTCCCGCGGCCCCCGCCTCGGTCGCGCCGGCCCGTGCGGGCGTACGCGAGACGCTCACCGCCTGGGGCGTCGACGGGGACGCGGTGGACAGCGCCGTCCTCATCACCTCCGAGCTCGTCACCAACGCGCTCACGCACTCCGCGAGCGAGCGGATCGTGTGCCGGCTGCTCGCCACCCCCGGGCGGCTGCGCATCGAGGTCGAGGACCAGAACCGCGCACCCGCACGCCCCGTGGCCCGGCAGGCCGGCCCGGACGACCAGAGCGGCCGCGGGCTGCTGCTGGTCGAGGCACTGAGCACCGACTGGGGCGTCGCGGGCCTCCCCCACCGGTACGGGCGCGCCGTCTGGGCCGAGCTGACGACCGGCTCGCCCGCCGCCCCCTGATCAACCGGCTCCAGGGCTCCTCCCCCGCCCTGAAGCCGACCCGGCCCATCCCCCACTCGGCCGAAGGACACCTCCCTGATGATCCGACCACACATCGCCGTCCCCCCGCACATCCCCGTCCCCCAACCCGCCCCCTCCCCCCGCGTCCGCGTGGCCGACCCGTCCTGGACCCGGACCCGCCCCAGGCCCGGCGGCGGCCCGGACCACCCGCAGCGGCGCTCCGGGACCGCGTCCCAGCCGTCCCACGCCACGGGCTCCACCTCCGCCCCGTGACCGTGCGTCAGGCCGTTCCAGCGGCGCGACGTACGGTGGAGGCATGGCCCCTCCGCTTCCGGGTCCGCTGGCCCATCTGGAACCGCTGCTCGGCCACTACGGGTACTGGGCGGTCGGTGCCGTGGTCTTCGTGGAGGACTTCGGGGTCCCCGCGCCGGGCGAGACGATGCTGATCGCCGCGGGGGTGTACGCCGGGGCCGGGCGGCTCAACATCGTAGCCGTGGCGGTGATCGCGTTCGTCGCGGCCGTGCTCGGGGACAACGTGGGCTATCTGATCGGCCGGTCCGGCGGCCGTGCCCTCGTACACCGGTGGGGCCGGTACGTGTTCCTCACGCCGAAGCGCTTCCACACGGCCGAGGAGTTCTTCACCCGGCACGGCGGCAAGATCGTCACCGTCGCCCGGTTCGTCGAGGGGCTGCGGCAGGCCAACGGCATCGTCGCGGGCACCACCGGCATGCCCTGGCGGCGCTTCCTGACCTTCAACGCGCTCGGCGCCGCCCTGTGGGCCGGCCTGTGGGCGACCCTGGCCTACCTGGCGGGCAGCCACATCGACGAGATCTACGACGAGATCACCCGCTACCAGCTCTACGCCCTCCTCGCCCTGGCCCTCCTGGCCACCACCTTCCTCGCCCGCCACGTGCTACGCCGCCGACGTCACCGCCAGGTCTGAAACGCCCCGCGGCGGCACATCACCGGGCAGACCCCGGCGCGGGGGCTGCCGCCCCGGGACGACGAGCGCCGCGCGCTCCAGCAGCCGGGCGGCACGGGCCCGCTGCCTGGGGGGCTGCGGGCACAGGACGATCCTCACCCTCGGCAGGCTGTCCGCCGCCTGCTGCGCCGCCGGCACCGGGGTCGGCCCCCGTCCGGCACGCAAGGGCATGCCGGAGCCCGCGCCCGTCCGGTGGGCATCCGCGCGGGCGGCGATCCCCGTCCCGGGGACGCCATGGGCAGCGCGCTCCAGCAAGGGCGGCACCTCCTTGCCGGTACGGGTGCTGCGTGCCCAGGCCGGTCCTCGGTCTCGGCGCTCCTCGCCCGCCACAGGTGTCCGCGGGCGGCGCTATCGTCGTCCCGTGAGACTCCGTCCCCATCAGCGCGAGGCCGTGGACGCCGTGGTCCGGGCGCTCCAGCAGCCGGGCGGCGCGGCTCTGCCGCCGCAGGGGCTGCGGACCCAGGTCGTCATGGCCACGGGGTCCGGCAAGACCCTCGTGGCGGTCCGCAGCGCCGAGGAACTGCGTGCGGGCCGGGTGCTGGTGCTGGTGCCGTCGCTGGACCTGCTCGCGCAGACCGAGGGCGCCTGGCGTGCGGGCGGCCGGACGGGGCCGATGATCGGGGTGTCCTCGCTGCGCGGGGACCAGGCCGCGTTCCCCAACACCACCGACGCGGGCGAGCTGGTCGCCTGGGTGCGGCCCTTCGAGCGGGTCACGGTCTTCGCCACCTACGCCTCGCTCGGCCTCGGCACCCTGGAGCGGGCGCACGCCGCCGGGCTGCCGGGCTGGGACCTGATCGTCGTGGACGAGGCGCACCGGACCTCGGGACGGATCGGCAAGCCGTGGGCGGTGGTGCACGACAACGCCCGGATCCCGGCGCTGCGACGGCTGTACATGACCGCCACCCCCCGTCTGTGGCAGCCCGACGAGGAGACGGGACAGGGCGCGCCCGGCGAACTCGTCGCGTCCATGGACGACGACCCGGACGGCCCGTTCGGCGCCCGCTGCCACACCCTCACCCTGTCGGCGGCGATCGACCGCGGGATCTGCGCGCCCTACCAGGTGGTGTGCGTCGACGTCACCGACACCCAGCTCCAGGCCGCGCAGCTGCTCGGCGTCGAGGGCCGTACGGACGAGATGCGGGGCGCGCGGCTCGCCGCGTTGCAGGCCGCGCTGCTGAAGGCGGCCCGGGAGGAGGGGCTGCGGCGCACGCTGGTCTTCCACCACCTGGTGCGGGAGGCGGAGGCCTTCGCGGCCGGCCTCGGCGAGGTCGCGGCCCGGCTGCACGCGGCCGAACCCCGGCGGTATCCACGGGCGGTCTGGGCCGACTGGCTGTGCGGCGACCATCCGCCCCCGCACCGGCGCCGGGTCCTGGACGCGTTCGCCCGGCTGAAGACCACCGACGGGACCCGGGTGCGCAGGGCGTTCCTCAGTTCGGTGCGAGTCCTCGGGGAGGGCGTCGACACCCGGCACTGCGACTCGGTGTACTTCGCCGACGTACGCGGCTCCATGCCGGACCTCGTCCAGGCGGTGGGCCGGGCCCTGCGCATCCGGCCCGGTGAGGGCAAGACGGCGTCGCTGGTGGTGCCGGTGCTGCTCGGGCCGGGCGAGACACCCGACAACATGCTCAGCAGCCGGGCGTACGGGGGGCTGGCCCGGCTGCTGGAGGCACTGCGCGCCCACGACGCGCGCATCGTGGAGCGGCTCGCCGAACCGCAGGCGCCGAGCCGCGCCGCCAAGGGCCGTACCGTCGCCGAGGAGGAGCACGCCGAGCCGGGCCTCGCGGGCGTGAGCGCCCCGGCCCGGGCGCTGCTGAAGTTCTCCACCCCGCGCGACCCGGCGCAGCTGGCCGCGTTCGTCGAGCTGCGGGTGATCAACCCCGAGCACGCGCACTGGCGGCGCGGCGTCGAGGCCGCCACGCTGTACGCCCGCGTCCACGGCGGTCTGCGGGTGCCGTTCACCTTCCGGGTGCCGGAGGGTGAGGCGGCCGAGGCCGACGACTGGCCCGCCGTACTCGCGGGGTTCCCGCTCGGGCAGTGGATCGCCGACGCCCGCCGCTTCCACGCGCGCGGCTCCCTGGACGCCGACCGGGTCCGCCAGTTGGAGCGGCTCGGCATGGTCTGGTCGCACTTCGACGTCGCCTGGGAGGAGGGGCTCGCCGCGGCCCGCGGCTGGGCCGGCGAGCACGGCCATCTCCTCGCCCCGCACGACGCCGTCCATCAGGGCTTCAAGGTCGGCATCTGGCTGAAGAACCAGCGGGCCGCGGCCCGCAGGGCGGCGGAGGACCCGGCGGCCGAAGCGGCGCCCGGCGCGCTGTCCGAGGAGCGCCGGGAGCAGCTGGAGGAGATCGACCCCGCGTGGTGCCCGGCCTGGCCGGTGGAGTGGCAGCGCCGCTTCCACCTCACCCGGCTGCACCTGGCGGAGGGCGGCCGGCTGCCCGTCGCGCCGGGCGAGGCCGTACGCCAGGGCGAGGACCTCGGCCGTTGGGTGCGCGCGCAACGGCTGGGCTGGGCCGGGCTGACGGCCGGGCAGCAGTGGCTGTGCGAGCAGGTGCTGGGTGTCGAGCCCGCCGCCGAGGAGGAACGGCCCCCGCCGCGGGTCTCCCACGCCGACAAGTGGGCGGTCAACCTCGCCGCCGCCACCCAGTTCTACCGGCGCGAGGGCCATCTGATCGTGCCCCGCAAGCACGTCGAGACCGTCGTCCTGCCCGACGGCGAACAGGAGCACCCGGTCAGGCTGGGCTCATGGATCAGCAACCAGCGTTCCCGCGCCGCCACGCTGGCCCCCGAGCGGGTCGAGCAGTTGTCCGGCATCGGGATGCGCTGGACGTGACGCGGCGGTGCGCCGCACACCCGACGGCCCGGCCCAGCCCGGCCCGGCAGCGGCCACCGGACTGGCCGGTGACCCCCGGGCCGACGGCGTCGGCATCACCGGATGGCGGGGCCGCTCCTCGACACCGGCGGAGCCACTCCCGGACACGGCCGGTCGGCTGCCCGGAACCGGCCGCGCCGCGGCCGACACCGCCGTGCGGCACGGCTCCTGGCCACACCGGCTCGGCGCCTCCCCGAGTGTCCTGCCGCCCGCCCGACCAACGCTCGAAAGCCCTCCGACACGGGCTCGGCCGGTGGCGCCGCCACGACCGGGGCCTGCTCGGGTCGCGGCCGCCCGCTCGGTGCCGGTTCCCTCCTGCCGCCGGTCCGCCGGCACCGCCGCCCACGGGGTACGCGAGGCGCGGACCGCAGGCCGATCAGGACGGGTCCATCAGCCCCGCGGCCACCGTCGCGCCGAGTTCCCAGCAGGCCTCGATGTCGGCCTTGGCGGGCTCGCCGGTCACGGTGACCGGGTCGGCCGCCCGCCGCCAGCCGAGGCCCGTCGTGATCGTGTCGATCGCGCGGAGCGCGCCGGTGACATCGCTGCCGCCGTGCACGTAGGTGCCGAAGGGACGGCCGCGCGTCTCGTCCAGGCACGGGTAGTAGACCTGGTCGAAGAAGTGCTTGAGCGCCCCGGAGATGTAGCCGAGGTTCGCGGGCGTGCCGAGGAGGTATCCGTCGGCGGCGAGCACGTCGGACGCGGTGGCGGCCAGCGCCGCGCGGCGGACCACCCGGACCCCCTCGATCTCCGGGGCCGTCGCCCCGGAGACGACGGCCTCGAAGAGGGCCTGGCAGTTGGGCGAGGGCGTGTGGTGGACGATCAGCAAGGTGGGCACCACCGCACCCTGCCCCGGCCCGCCGTCCGGCCGCAAGGCCACAAGGCCACAAGGCCACAAGGCAACGGGCCACAAGGTCGCTCGGCCGTCAGGGCTGTACGGGCAGACTCCAGCAGTTGGACAGGGTGGGCCTGCCGGAGAGGCGGTCGGTCAGCCAGGAGAGCGCGTCGCCCTGGTCGGCGAGCAGCGGACCGAGGTGGTTGAGCAGACCGCTGCCCGTGGCGGGCACGTCGATCGGCGCATAGGTGACGTCGCCACCCTCACGGCACCAGTCGACGGCGAGCCGGCGTGCCTGCGCGTGCGGTACGAGGTTGTCGTTGACGCCGGTCGCCACGCGGACCGGACCGGCGGGCTTGGTACCGCCGATGCGCTGGTCGTCGAGGAAGGCGCTCAGCGCGGGCTCGGACCGGATGATGTCGCCGAGCGACGTGCCGTCCTTCGTCCAGGCCGTGCTGTGCGCGGAACCGTAGGCGAGGAGTGCGTCGCCGACGCACATGGTGGACAGGTCGGCGAGCGCCGCCTCGCCCGCCGCGTCGAGGTGGGCCTCGGCGATCGGTTTCAGGGCCGGGTCGGACTGGAGGAAGCCGTTGACCGCCCAGCCCAGCGCGCCGGCCAGGTCGCTGCCGTCGATGGCTTCGGTGACCTCGGTCAGGTCGGCGGGCGGCGCGCCCGAGTAGGTGCCGGCGAGGACGACGTCGGGCGCGTAGGCGGGCTGGAGTTCGGCGGCCGCCGCGGTCGCGCCGCCGCCCTGGCTGTAGCCGTACAGGCCGATCCGCGAGCCCGCACTGACCGAGGCGCCGGTGAGGGCGCGGGCGGCGCGTACGGCGTCCAGCACCGCGTGGGCGCCGTCGACGCGGTTGACGTACGTGTGCAGCCGGTCCGTCGCGCCCAGGCCGACGTAGTCGGTGACGACCACGGCGACGCCCTCGGCCAGCAGCCGGTAGAT
The DNA here is from genome assembly GCF_042894725.1 of Streptomyces sp. NPDC001480. Classification (NCBI taxonomy): domain Bacteria; kingdom Bacillati; phylum Actinomycetota; class Actinomycetes; order Kitasatosporales; family Streptomycetaceae; genus Streptomyces; species Streptomyces sp. NPDC001480. The sequence goes on from NZ_JBIAVX010000001.1 coordinate 61,807, forward strand.
CGACAGGTCCTCGTAACCGACCGACACCGTCTGGCCGTTGAGCTGGAGCGGATGTTCCAGGCCGAGGGAGGCGGCACACTGGTCGCCCTGCCCCATCGTGCCGGGGGCGACGGCGACGAGCGGACGGGCTCCGCCGCCCTTCCAGTCGGCGGCGGGTTCGATGTAGGCGCCGGTGACGGCGACCGGATCGCCGCCGGAGTCGGTGGACCTGTACATGAGGCGGGTCGCCCGGCCCGGCAGCGGGCCGGGGATGCCGGGCAGGCTCAGCGCGAGCGGCAGCGGTTCGCTGCGGACGAGGGCGCCGTCGGCGGCGGGCAGCGCGGCGGGCGGGTCGTAGAAGGCGGGGATCGTGACGCCGCGGGACAACACGGTGTCCGACGCGGCGGCCGGGACGGTCGGCAGGGCCTGCGCGCCGAGGCAGGCGGCGGCGGTGACGGCGAGGGCCAGTAGACGGGTTCGGGCGGGCATGGCGGACCTCCTGAGTGGGGTGAGGAGGGGCTGTCGTTCCGAAGCGGCTGGGCGGAACCGTACGTCAGATGGTGTTACCGGCGGTAGCACCCGGGATATTACGGTTCAGTAAGGTGACTGACCGTCAGCGAACGCACGGTCCGGCGGCGGCCCTTCGTAATCGCGTACGCCGCTGTCAGTGCCCTCGGTTACAGTGAGCGACCTCAACCGAAGGGGGTTACGGCGGTGCGCGTCGAGGTGGGGGCCGTGCGGGGCACAGTGGCTCGGATGATGGTGCTGGCGGCGGTGTTGGGGGGCTGCGCGAGCACGCCGGACGGGGACGACCCGAAGGCGTCCTCGAGCGCGTCGGCGGCGAGCCGGGGTACCGGAGCGGCGGGCACGCCCGCCAAGGCCGGCGGCAGCATAGGCGCCGCCGGTTCGGCCTGCGAGCTGCCCGTCACCTTCGACATCGCGAAGGACTGGAAGCCCAAGGCGGTCGAGGTGGGCAAGTACGCGAGCCCCGCCGACAGCTCCGACGGTGACGACGACCTCGCCGGCGACCTCGCCGACGCGCTGCTCCACCAGGGCCCGGTCACCCTCGCCTGCGAGGTCGACGCGAAGCCGGCCGGGAACATCGGCTTCCTGCGCGTGTGGAAGGGCGAGCCGGGCGACGCGGACGCGCGTGCCGTGCTGCGGTCCTTCGTGGCGGCGGAGGACAACACGAGCAAGGAGAAGTACCGCGCCTTCGAGTCCGGCGGTGTCTCCGGCGTCGAGGTCGAGTACGTCTACACCAGCAAGCTCCTCGACGAGTCCAAGAAGGAGAGCGCGCTGGCCGTCACCACCGAGGACGGCCCGGTCGTACTGCACCTCGGCGGGATGGACAGCGAGGAGCACGAGCAGATGCTCCCGGCGTACGAACTGGCGAAGCGGAGCCTGCGCATCGCCTGAGCCCGGGCCCGTCCGTCACAGCGGGCGGGTGGACCGGCCCAGGTAGGTGAGGGGGCCGGGGTCCGGTACCGGTATCACCTCGAAGCCGAGGCGGTCGTAGAACGCGCGGGCGGCGGTGTTCGCGGTCACCATGCCCAGGTGGACGGCCGGAACCCCGCGCTCGCGCAACGCCGAGAACAGGGCGTCCATCAGCCGGCGCCCGTGGCCGCGCCGCTGCCATCGCGGCAGCAGGTCGATGTGCAGGTGCGCGGGGTGGCCGGTCAGTTCCGGCAGCAGCATCCGCTCGGGCCGGTGCAGCAGCGACACCATCTCCTCGCTCGGCGTGCGCGGCGCCGCCGAGGGCCTGGGGTAGCGGTCGGCCACTCGCGGGATCCAGATGTCACGGAAGGCCTCGACGAACCCTTCCGTGTCCGCCGTGCCGACGACGTATCCCACCGGCCGCCCCTGCCCGTCGTCCAGGACGAAGGCGAGCTCCGGCTCCAGGAAGCAGTAGGGCTCGACGAAGAGAGCCGGCATCAGGCGCTGGTCCGGATACAGGGCCCGCGAGTCGCCGCCGTTGTGGGCGGTGCGGACGCACACCTCGGCGACCGCGGCACGGTCGGACGGTCGGTACGGGCGCAGGTGTGGGCTGGCATCCATGAGCGACACCCTGACGCCTACGGGAGCGCTCCCACAACCCGGTTCCCGCGGGCGTCCGGGGGCTTCGCGCCCCCGGACGCCCGGCTCAGGAGTCCGGCGTCAGCCGACCGGTTGTCACCTCGCGGAACGCCGGCCGCGGCGCAGTACCACGAAGCCCGCGATCAGGAGCACCGCGCCGAGCGCGCCGGGCCACAGGTGTGCCCCCGTCTCGGCAAGGCTGCCTTGTTGGGCCTGCGGTTCGGTCTGGGGCTCGGTCTGGGCTCCGGTCTGGGGCGCCGTCTGTCCGGCGGTGGCGGACGGCTCCGCCGCGGCGGTGGTCGACGGCTCGGAGGACGGGGTGGACCGGCCGGCACCGCTGTGGTGCGAACCGTGCCGGTTCGGGGCCGCCGAGGGGTTCCGGGTGGACGACGTCGTCGCGAAGACCCGTGGCGCCTTGGTGGTGGGGGCCGGGGCGGGGGCCGTACCGGGGTCGTCCGCCGGCTGCGTGCTCGGCGCCTCGGTGGACGGCGCCTCGGTGGACGGCGCCTCGGTGGACGGCCGCTGGGACGACGGCTGCTCCGTGGACGGCGGCTGCTCCTGCGTCGGCTGCTGCGCCGACGGCTGCTCGGAAGGCTGCTGCGTGGGCTGCTCTCCCCCGCCGTTGCCCGGGTTCGCCTGTCCGCCGTCGCCGGGTGAGGCGTCGGCGCTCGGCGACGGCGTGCCGCCGGGCTTTCCGCCCGCGCCGCAGGTGCGGCCCGAGTTGATGCAGTCGACCATCTCCCGCATCAGGCCCTCGTCGAAGACGTTGATGAAGTCGCCGTGGTCCGTGACCGGCTTGTGCTGCTGTTCCGGGAAGGAGTCCACGGCGAACAGCGGATGCGTCCGGCCGCCGTCCTGGAGGCTCGGTGCCGTGACGTCGTACACGATGCGCTGCACGAGTTGCGGGATGGCCTGGAAGCCGCCCGGGCACTTGCCCTCGGCGTCGGCGAACGCCACGTGGGTGCGGTGGTTGGCGCTGTCGATGTTCCGGCCGTCCCAGCAGCTCTGGAAGCGGAAGGTGCGCACCACGTCGCTGCCGGACGGGCACAGCGGGTACTTGTCCTTCAGCTGCCGGTCCTCGTAACCGGTGCAGCTCCAGGAGGCGTTGGCGTTCGCGGGGCCGTTGACGAAGGCCTTGGCGTCACCGGTGATGATGCGCAGCAGGCGCGGCATGGCCGTGACCTTGCCGCGGGGGCTGCCCTCGAAGGTGAGCGTGACGTCCTTCGCCGTGACGATCTGACCGGCGTTGCCCTCGGTGCCGCCGCCGGGGGCGTTCGCGTCGCGTTCCCTGGTGCCGTTCTGGAGGCGCAGCACCGGCCAGTAGTACGTCGACCTGTCGCCCTGGTCCACGCAGCTCGTGTCGGCGTTCGCGAGGTCGTCGTCGCTGGCGAAGGCGTTGTTGGACTGGTTGCCGATGTAGTCGTGGAAGTGGTGGGCGCCGTTGGTGACGCCGGGGGCGACGATCACGTTGTCGGAGTTGAACAGGCCGTTCGCGTTGACACCGCAGCTGGAGGTGAACGTGCCGCGCGAGGCGTCGGCCTGCGGGGCCGGGGCCTGGACGTTGGGCTGGACGGTGGTGATGTCCGTGTAGTCGGCGGCCACGGGGCCGTTGCCGCCCTGGCCGGAGCCACCGTTGCCGTTCTGGCCGTTGCCGTTCTGGCCTTCGCCGCCCTGGTTCTGGGTGCCGCTGTTCTGGCCGCCCTGGGCGCCGCCCTGCTGGGCGGGCGGGCGCAGGGTGCACGCGGCCATGTCCGCCAGCCCCTGCGGGCGGTCGCCGACACGGTCGATGGCGGTGGCGATGCGCTCGATGGCCGCGCTCCGCTTCTCCTTGAGCGGGTTCATGATCGTACCGTCGGCGGACCCCGGGTCCTGCCTGACGGCCTGCGCGGACGCCTGGAGTTGCTGGTAGGCGGCGGACACCTGCTGGTCCAGCAGGGCGAGTTCGCGGTCGACGTCCGCCCTGGCGTCGTCCGGGACGGAGGTCAGGCGGCTACCGACGTCCGGGCAGTCGATGGTGGCCGACCCCGGGCCCCAGCCGCCCGCCTGGAGCACCCGGGCGTCCGTGCCGCCCTCGGTCGCCGAGGCGTAGACGTTCGCCGCGACCAGTCCACCCCCGCCCAGCATCAGAGCCACCGCGGCGAAGGTCGCGCGCCGTGCACCTGTCGGGCGTCTGCGCCTGTTGCGTCCCACAGAACCACTCCCACACCTCGTGGCCGGCCGGCATGGCAAGCCCCCGTCCCATACGGAGCCGGACCCGGATGTGTTCAAGCACCTCACCGATTCATCGTGAACTCACAGGAAACCCAGGTCACGCCCGGCTGGTCCGCTCGGGACCGGGGTCGGCCGCGGACGGTAATAGGGGCAGGTATTCGTTGAAACCTGGACGATTACGCCCATCCCACCGCCCACGCTCCGGTTTCGTGGGAAACGGAGCCCGTACCGGTGGTCGGATTGGGCGGCGGGCCATGGCGGATACCGTCCGGCGTGCCCGGGAGTTGCAGGAGCTGAACGAGCAGCTGCGCCGGGCCCAGGCCCGGGACCGGAAGGTGGCGCTCGCCCTCCAGGAGGCGATGCTCCCCACCCGCCGGCGGTGGCAGGCCACCGCGCCGCCGTCCGTTAACGGCCCGCGGTGGGCGCGCTGAACGTGTGCGGGGACTGGTACGACCTGGTCGACCGGGGCGGCGGCGACTGCATCGGCGTCTCGGTCGGGACGTGGTCGGGCACGGTCTGCGGGCCGCGTGCGTGATGGGGCAGCTGCGCAGCGCGCTGAGCGCGGCCTGCCGCGTCACCGAGGGCCCGGCACAGGCCCTGAAAGCCCTGGGGGAGTACGCCCATGTGCTCGACGGCGCGGAGTCGGCGACGGCGGTGACGACGTTCATCGACTTCGAGCGGCACACCCTGATGTACAGCAGCGCCGGCCACCCGCCCCCCGTACTGGTCCACGGTGACGACACCGTGGAGTTCCTCGACCGGGCCACCGACACCCCGCTGGACGCCCGGCCCGACCCCCGGCCCCGGCCCGAGGCACGCACCGGGTTCACCGAGGGCGCGCTCCTCGTCCTGTACACCGACGGCCTGGTCGAGCGGCGGCGCGAGGACATGGACGTCGGGCCGGCGCGCCTCGCCGACACCGTCGGCCGGCACCGGGACGCGCACCCGGAGGACTCGCCGACACCGTCCTGCGGGAGTTGCTCCCGAGGGAGGGGGCGACCGACGACACCGCGCTCGTCATCATGCGACTGTGAGATGTCATCACGCGGCCGTGAGACGTCGTCATGTGGCCATGCGGCGGGATTCCGTATGCTCCTCCGGGCACCTTCACCGGATGGTCACGAGCGCCAAGATGAATATCACAATTACGTATCGGACATTCCGCGCTTCAACCTTCACACCAGCCACACAAGTTGGCTAAGTTGGCGTCCAGACCGCACGGCTCCCCCCGGCGAACCTCGCCGGGCCGCGCGGCCTCCGCCGAATCCGCTGTCCCCGCAGGGCAACGGAGCCGGGGACCCAACCGACTTGGGGTGAATCGGCCCGACCGCCCGACGGGGCAGGGCCGTAGGGCATGCCTTCCACCATCGACCGCCCGAACCCGCCAGCTAACCCGGTAGGCGGAGCACGGAAGGAGTACGTCCCCCATGGCGCGCGAAAGCCGCGACGAGGTTCGGCAGCGAATCGACAGCCTTTACGACCAGACCGAGAGCGCCACGGGGAACCTCAACGCGACCCGCGCGACATCGGGGGGAACGCCCGGTCGTGGTGTGCGCCTGCGCAGGCCGGACAGGGGGAACGATCCCGGTCTGGACAGCATCGCCCAGCAGTGGATGACCGGGGCCCGCTCCAAACTGGGCCCCACCTCCCCCGCCGTACTGCCGTCGGACCGGCCGTCACAGCGCTCGACCAGTCCCGCCGGTCTGGACAACATCGCCCGGCAGTGGATGACGGGGGCACGTTCCAAACTGGGCCCCTCCGTTCCCGCTGTGCTGCCCGCGGACCGGTCGTCGCAGCGCCCGGCCGGGCGGCGCACCAACGTGCCGGTCCCCAAAGAGCTGTTGGAAGCGGCCGAGCGCATCCTGCCGGAGCTGACCGCCGGGACCTCCGGGCAGGCGGGCGGACGCGCCGTGCCGGAGCTGACGGCCCGTCCCAGGGCGGAGCTGACCGCAGGGCCCGTCGCCGCGCTGCCCGCCGTGCCGGAGCCGCGGCAGGAGGCCCCCCTGGCGCTGCCCGCGGCCGAGCCGCGGCGGTCCTCGCCGCTGGCCTCGAAGGAAAAGAACCAGAAGAAGCTCGCCGCGGCCCGGGACCTCCTCTCCCGCCGGATCGCCCAGCCGGGCGCGCCCGCACCGCGTGCCGCGGCCGAGCCCGCGCCCCCCGCCCCGCAGCCTTGGCGCGGCGACCCCGAGCAGGCCCTCCAGCCCGCTGAGCAGGAGTGGCTGCGCCAGCAGTGGTCCGGGCTCAGTGGGGGACTGTCCGCCACGGGCGGAGCGGCGGCCCGCAGAGGTGCGACGGCCGGGAGGGGCGCGATGGCCGGTGTCCCCAACCCGGTCGCGAGCACAGGGACCTTCAGCGTCCCCAACCCGCTCACGGACAGCGGCGCCTTCAGCGTCCCCAACCCGCTCACGGACAGCGGCGCCTTCAGCGTCCCCAACCCGGTCGCGAACACCGGCACCTTCAGCGTCCCCAACCCCCTCACGGACAGCGGCGCCTTCGCCGTCCCCAACCCCGTCGCGAACACCGGCACCTTCAGCGTCCCCAACCCCCTCACGGACAGCGGCGCCTTCGCCGTCCCCAACCCCGTCGCGAACACCGCAACGGACCCCGCCGCGGCCCCCCTCACCGCCACGGCAACCGTCACCGCCCCCACCCCCGTCACGAGCACGGGCACCTTCAGCGTCCCCAATCCCCTCACGGACAGCGGAGCGTTCGCCGCGACGCCGCCCCCCTGGGCCGCCCCGGGTGTCTTCGCCACCACCACCCCTCTCGCCGCACCCAGCCCCGTGCCCCCGTCACCGGTCGCGGTTGCAGCTCCGGTCGCAGCCCCAGCCGCGACCCCGACGCCGCCCCCTGCACCCGCACCCGCACCCGCACCCGCACCGGCCCCTGTCGCGGTCGCAGCCCCAGCACCCGCGCCGGCACCCGCCCCCGTCCCCGTCCCCGTCCCCGTCCCCTACGAGGGAAGGGCCGCGAAGGCGCTGGCGTTCGCGCGGGCGCAGATCGGGCGGCCCTGTGTGTGGGGTGCGACCGGGCCGGACTCCTACGACTGCTCGAGTCTCACCCAGGCCGCCTGGCGAGCCGCGGGCGTGGCGCTGCCGCGGGCCGCGCGGGAGCAGGCGGACGCCGGGACACCGGTGGCGCTGGGTGAGGCCCAGGCCGGTGATCTCGTGATCTTCTTCCAGGACGCCGGGCATGTCGGCCTCTACACCGGCAACGGCATGATGATCCACGCCCCGGGCCAGGGCGCGTACATCCGCGAGGAGTCGGTCTACGGTGCCGGGGAGGCGGCGATTCTCCGGGTGATACGGCCCGCGTGAGACCGGCCGCGCCGGCTCTCGTAGTGGTCGAGCAGGGGTCTCCCCGCGCGGTGCGCGATGCGGCGAACGGTCGTGTCCGCACCGCGCAAGGGCATAAGACCGGTTTATGAGCTCATAGACGGGACCCGTGTACTAACTTAGGACTGCCTTAGTTTAGGCTTCCCGATCGAGTCGCCTGTCATCGCTCGAAGGGAACCTGATCATGCCGCGCCCGCTGCGGGTAGCCATAGTCGGAGCCGGCCCGGCCGGGATCTACGCCGCCGACGCCCTGCTCAAGTCCGAGGTGGCGGCCGAGCCCGGCGTGTCCATCGACCTCTTCGAGCGGATGCCCGCCCCGTTCGGCCTGATCCGCTACGGCGTCGCCCCCGACCACCCGCGCATCAAGGGCATCATCACGGCCCTGCACCAGGTCCTCGACAAGCCGCAGATCCGCCTGTTCGGCAACGTGGACTACCCGGGCGACATCAGCCTCGACGACCTGCGCGACTTCTACGACGCCGTGATCTTCTCCACCGGCGCCACGGCCGACCGGGAGCTGCCGGTCCCCGGCATCGACCTCGACGGCTCCTACGGCGCCGCCGACTTCGTGTCCTGGTACGACGGTCACCCGGACGTGCCGCGCACCTGGCCGCTCGAGGCCGAGAAGGTCGCCGTCCTGGGCGTCGGCAACGTCGCGCTCGACGTGGCCCGGATCCTGGCCAAGACGGCGGACGAGCTGCTGCCGACCGAGATCCCGCCGAACGTGTACGAGGGCCTGAAGGCCAACAAGGCCCTGGAGGTCCACGTCTTCGGCCGTCGCGGCCCGGCCCAGGCGAAGTTCAGCCCGATGGAGCTGCGCGAGCTGGACCACTCCCCCAACATCGAGGTCATCGTCGACCCCGAGGACATCGACTACGACGAGGGCTCGATCGAGACCCGGCGCGGCAACAAGCAGGCCGACATGGTCGCCAAGACGCTGGAGAACTGGGCGATCCGCGACGTCGGCGACCGGCCGCACAAGCTGTTCCTGCACTTCTTCGAGTCGCCGTCCGAGATCCTCGGCGAGGACGGAAAGGTCGTCGGCCTGCGCACCGAGCGCACCGAGCTGGACGGCACCGGCAACGTCAAGGGCACCGGCGAGTTCAAGGAGTGGGACGTCACGGCGGTCTACCGCGCCGTCGGCTACCTCTCCGACAAGCTGCCCAAGCTGCCCTGGGACCTCGAGTCGGGCACCGTCCCCGACGAGGGCGGCCGGGTCGTCGAGGAGGGCGGCACGCACCTGAAGTCCACGTACGTCACCGGCTGGATCCGGCGCGGTCCGGTCGGCCTGATCGGCCACACCAAGGGCGACGCCAGCGAGACCGTGGCCAACCTCCTGGACGACTACACGAACGGCCGGCTGCACACGCCCGCCACCCCGGCGCCGGAGGCCGTCGACGCCTTCCTCGCCGAGCGGAACGTCCGCTTCACCACCTGGGACGGCTGGTACCGCCTGGACGCCGCCGAGAAGGCGCTGGGCGAGCCTCAGGGCCGGGAACGCGTGAAGATCGTCGAGCGTGAGGACATGCTGCGGGAGAGCGGGGCGTAGCGCCCGGCCGGGGGCACCGCGAGAAGCTGATCTGCCAGGCCACACGGTCTGTTAGCGTCCTGCGGTGCTCTCCCTGCGTGAACCCGCTCTCTTCACCCGCCTGCGCGACGCGCGGCGGGTGCTCATCGCCGGCGCGGGCGGCGGTTTCGACGTCTACGCCGGTCTCCCCCTGGCCCTCGCGCTCCGGGAGGCCGGCGCCGAGGTGCATCTGGCGAGCCTGTCCTTCGCCGACCTGTACGGCCTGGACCTGGACGTGTGGGTCGAGCAGGACGTCGCCGCCGTGCGGCCCGACACCGCGCTGCGCGGGGACTACTTCCCGGAGCGCACGCTCGCCGAGTGGCTCGACGGGCAGGGGCTGCCCTCGACCGTGTACGCCTTCCCGCGCACCGGTGTGGAGCCGCTGCGGGCCGCCTACCGCACCCTGCTCGCCCACCTGGGCGGGGTGGACGCCGTGGTGCTGGTCGACGGCGGCACCGACATCCTGATGCGCGGCGACGAGCACGGGCTGGGCACTCCGGAGGAGGACATGGCCAGCCTGGCCGCGGTGGGCGGGCTGGACGAGGTCCCGCACCGGCTGGTGGCCTGCCTCGGCTTCGGAGTGGACGCCTACCACGGCGTCAACCACTCCCTGGTCCTGGAGAACCTGGCCGCGCTGGAGCGCGACGGCGCGTATCTGGGGGCGTTCTCGCTGCCGCGGGAGAGCCGTGAGGGCGCCCTCTACCTCGACGCGGTGGAGCACGCGCAGCGACGCACCCCGAGCCACCCCAGCATCGTCAACGGCTCCGTCGCCGCCGCCGTGCGCGGCGGCTTCGGGGACGTGCGGTTCACCGAACGGACCAGGGACAGCGAGCTGTTCGTCAACCCGCTGATGTCGGTGTACTTCTGCGTGGACGCGCCCGGTCTCGCCCGTCGCAACCTCTACCTCGACCGGCTGGAGGGCACGGCGCTGATGCGCCAGATCAGCTCGGCCATCCAGCGGTTCCGGGACGAGCTGCCCCGGCAGCGTCCGCCCCGGGCCTTCCCCCACTGAACGGTCATCCGGTGGCCGCCGTGACGTCCCCGTTGACGGTGGTGAGGGTCATGCGCCGGTCGGCGGACGCGGACGCGGAGGGGAGCGTGACGGAGGGGCGGCCGCCCGCCGTCGTGGCCGTGACCCGGTAGGCCGGCGCGTCGTGCAGTACAGAGACGCGGACCGAGCCGTTGGTGGTGGCGGCGGTGACCGAGTCCGGCGCGGTGGCACAGTCCAGGTCCAGGTCGCCGTTGACCGTGCCGGCCCGCAGCCGCTTCGCGCCGAGCGCGGTCGCGCGTACCGAGCCGTTGCGGGTGGCGAGCCGTACCGCGGCCCCGGCCCGGCCCGAGCGGGTCACCGTCACGTCGCCGTTGACGGTCGTCAGGTCCAGGGCGCCGGACACGCCCGCCGCGTCGATGCCGGCGTTGCGGGCGGAGACGGTGACGGCCGTACCCGCCGGGACGTCCACCTCGGGCATGCGGGGGCACCGTCCCGCCCGGTCGCCGTGGGCCGGGCAGGACAGGTCCAGCACCCAGGTGCCGCCGTGGTGGGACCAGCGGTGGTCCACACGCCGGTCGACGTCGGCCGCGTCGCCGTCGGCGGGGCGCAGCCGGAGCCCGTTGTCGGTGGTGATCACCAGGCGGGCGGTCGCGGGGCCGCCCGGCAGCGCCGCGAGCGGATGCGCGTCCTGGTGGTCCCCGCCGCCGCAGCCCGTCGTCGCGGCGAGCAGGACCGCGAGGAGAACGGCCGGGCGCCGCGGGGCCGTTGTCGTGGTGTCCATGCCGAACGGCTTCCCCGGCGGCGCGGGTCCATGGCGACGGGGGCGTGCGGCGTCGGGCCGGACCGGGGCGCGGGCATGACGGGCGGACGGGGTCCGCCCCTGAGCGGATGGTGGGCGGACCCCGTCCGTTTCCCATTGTCGTGCCCCGGATGGATCACGGGCATGTGTGAACGACCACCCCTCGCAGTGCGCCGCGCACACCCCGTGCGCGCACCGCGAGCCCCGCGAAACGCGGGGGCCCCGCCCTACGTCTGGCGATCACCGACCGCGATACTGGAGGGCACCCACCGTCCCCCTCCGCAGATTGGCTCATGTCGAACTCCGCCACCGACCGCGCCACGACCCCCCGAACCGTGTGGCTGGCCCGCGGCCGCCACACCGGGTCCATCTCCGAGGACGTCCTCCGCCGCACGCTGCGCCGGCTGAAGGTGGACGAGGTCCTCGACGACTTCACCGAACCCCCGGATCCCGAGGACACGCCCGGACGGGTCTTCGAGGCACGCTGGCGGGTCGACGGCGGCGTGGCGGTCAGGGCCCGCCTGACCCTGCTGCCGCCGCAGAGCCGGGAGGAGGGCCGGGAGTGGACCCTCGTCGCCGAGGCGGAACGCCCGTGGGACGACGCGTGGCCGTCGCCCGCCACGATGTTCTGGCCGGACGACCCCGATGGCACGGCCACCGCCTGGGACCACCACCACGTCGTGCCGGACCTGCGCTTCCGCCAGGTCAACCCGCTCCCCGCCGACGACAAGGAGATGCGGCGCGTCCTGCGCGACACGGCACGCGAGTCCTGGTGCGTCAACCTCGTCGTGCACGAGGCGATGACCCCGGACGAGCACGGCAGGCTGCCGCTCACGCGGCTGCTGCCACCCGGGCTGCGGCACCGGGTCGTGGAGCACCGGGCCGCCCCGCACCAGCTGCGCGCCGTCAACTACGCCCTGAAGGACCTCGGCGTCGAGGTGCCCCGCGGCGGCGCGGTGCTCCTCCCGCCGCAGCCGGCCCCGCCCGGATACGACGGCCGGGACCACTCGGTGCGCAGCATCTTCCTGGACGGCTCGGAACCGGCCGAACTCATCGGCGTACTGCGCCGCTTCACCACCCTCCCCCGGCCGCTCCCCGAGGGCGCCGAGGAGGCGCTGACCGGCCTGCGGGAGAAGTGGACGCTGCGGACCCTCGAGGAGGAGCTGGCCCGTCAGCGGGAACTCGTCGCCCGGTACGCCGAGGCGCTCGAGGCCATGACGAAGTCCCGCGACCTCTACCGGGAGGCCGCCGAGCGCGCGGGCGAGGCCCTGGCCGCCTTCCGCGACGCCCCCGCCCCGCCGCCCGAGCCGCCCGCCGCCGCGCCCCCGGCCTCGCCGTTGCAGCAGCTGACCCGGACCTTCGAGCGCCTCAAGGTCGGCGCCAGGGCACTGCGTCCGGCGCCCGCCCTCCCCGCCGCGCGGAACGCCGACGACCCCGGGGAGGACGACGCGGAGGAGACCGACCGGATTTCGTGACCCTTTCGGGGAAGGCGTAGGGGAACACGAGGTCGCGAGGAGGAGGCTGGCGTGGACGTGGACGTGCCCACCACCTGGCTCGTGGTCGCCGCCGTCGTCGCGGCGGCCCTGCTCGCCGCGGCCCTCGCCGTCCTCGTACGACTGGTGCGCACCCGGCGGACCCTGCGCCGGGCCGGCCTTCCCACCGGTTCGCGCTGGGTCTTCTGGGGCGCCGTCCTCTACCTGGTCCTGCCGACCGACCTGCTGCCCGACCCCGTGTACCTCGACGACATCGGCGTCCTGCTGCTCGCCCTGCGCAGCATGCGCGCCGCCCGGCCGCTGCCGCCGGACGAGGCCGAATCCTGATCCGGCCGGCCCGGGCGCGCCGCGCGCCGCCTCATCATGGTGCGATGCGATCGACGTTCACCTCAATCACCGGTGTGTCCACGACGCCCCGGGCCGCCGTCGTCATCGACGTGATGCGCGCGTTCACCGTGGCCGCCGGGGCCCTCCGGCAGGGGGCGGAGAAGATAGTCTTCACGGACACCGCCGACGAGGCACTGGAGCTGAAGTCCCGTCACCCCGGCTGGCTGGCCTTCCAGGACGGCGCCCCGGCGCCCGGCTTCGACCTGGCCAACTCCCCCGCCCAGCTCCGTTCGCTCGACGTGACGGGCCGAACCGTGGTGCAGAAGACCACCGCGGGAACCGTGGGCGCCCTCGCGGTCGCCGACGCCCCGCTCCTGCTGTGCGCGAGCTTCGCGGTGGCCGGCGCCACGGCGGAACTCCTGCGCCGCGAACAGCCGGCGGCGGTCACCTTCGTCGTCACCGGCGACGGCGGCCGGGCGGAGGAGGACCTGGCCTGCGCCCAGTACATCGCGGCCCGCGCCGGCTCCGGCACCACCGACCCGGCGCCCTACCTCGCCCGCGCCCGGCACTCCGACGGCGCCGCCCGCCTCGCCGAGGGGGTACGGCGCGGCTGGGCGGGTGTCCACCCCGAGGACATGGAGCTCTGCCTGGAGGTGGACACCTGCGCGTTCGCCATGGTGGCCGGACGGGAGGAGGGACGGCTGACCCTCAGGGCGGTGCCGGCCCGCTGACCGCCGGCCGCGTCGCCGCCGCACGGCAGGGCTCGGACTCGTACCGTCCGCCCAGGTGCGTTTCTCGGCCGTCGTGACGCATTCTTGCTGTGTCACCCACCCGGCGGCGCACGGACGGGGCAGAGGCCGATGACTGGGAGCGGGGAGCAGGCACACCGGGCCCGCGGACGGCTGGCCCGGCTGCTCGTCGACGCCTCCACCCAGGCGCTCGGCACGGCCGGCGGGCACGTGAGCGGCGTCTACCTGCGCTCCGGCACGCCCACGCTGCTGCGTCTGGCGGTGCTGGTGGGGCTGCCCGGACCGCTGTTCCGGCCCTGGTGGCAGCTGCACGTCAAGCAGCCCTTTCCGGTCGCCGACGCCTACCGGTTCGGCGTCCAGGTGGTGCTGCCGAACGCCACGGAGACGGTACGCCGCTATCCCCAGCTCGCGGCCGGTCTGCCGTTCCAGTTCGGGTCGCTCTACATGCCCGTGCCGGGGGCGAGGTCGGCCCTCGGCGTACTGACCGTGCTGCGGCCGGCCGCCACGGACTCGGGCGACGACCTGCCCGAGCCCGACCGGCTGGCCGCCCTGGCCGAGAAGCTGGGCGCCGAGCTGCGCGCCCTGGCGGACGGTGACGAGGACACCCTGGTCTGGGACGGGGAACCGCTGTGCGTGCGGCCGCCCGCGGCCCGCCCGGTGCCCTGGCCCGTCGGACGGTTCACCTGGGACCCGGCGACCTCCGCGGTGACCGCGGACGGCCGGCTGCACGACCTGCTGGGCGCGGTTCCCGGGGAGTTCGCCACGACGGGGGAAGCGCTCGCTCAGGCGCTGGCCCCGGCCGACGTCCACCAGATCATGACGGCGCTCGGCGACACGGCCGACGGCACGCCGCCACCGCTGCCGCTGCACGTCCGGGCGGCCGACGGGAGCGCGCGGCTGCTGGAGCTGTGGCCCCCGGCGGACCGGGCCGGCACGCCCCTGGTCCGGGGCCTCGTCCTCGACCCCGGCCCCGCCCCGTCCGCCGGCGCGGCGGCCGACCCGCTGCCGCAGGGGGTGTTCTGCCTGGACCGGCTGGGTGTGGTCGTGTACGCCAATCCGGCCGCGGCACGCCTGCTGGGCCAGGAGCGGGAGCGGCTGCTCGGGCGTTCCCTCAGGGAGGCCGTGCCGTGGCTGAGCCGGCCGCCGTACGAGGACCACATCCGCGGTGCCCTCCTCTCCCCCGAGCCGGTGCACTTCCACGTCCGGCGGCCCCCGGACGAAGACGACGGCGAGGCCGAGGCCGAGGGCGACTGGCTGGCGCTGTCCCTGCACGCCGGTCCGGACACCCTCACCTGCACCGTCGTCCCGGCGGACCGGATCGACGCGCCACCGGACACCCACGTCGAGCTGCCGCCGGCCCGGCCCGCTCCGGGCGACCCGCCGGCCGGTCCCTCGATGGCCCCCCTGTACCGGCCCATCGCCCTGGCCATCGCGCTGACCGACGCGGTCACCGCGCGCCAGGTGTCGGAGGTCGTCATGCGGGAACTGCTGCCCGCGTTCGGCGGGCGGCGGCTGGCGATCTACCTGCTCCAGGAGCGGCACCTGTACCTGGCGTGGGAGACCGGCTTCCCGCAGGGTTTCCTCGCCCCGTTCGAGGGCGTCGGCCTGGACGCCAGGCTGCCCGGCGTCGAGACGCTCACCACGGGCCGGCCCATCTTCTTCGAGTCCATGGAGTTGCTGAACGCGGCCTACCCGGGCATCCCCCTGGACGCCACGGAGGGCGCCCGGGCGTTCCTGCCGCTGATCGCCTCGGGGCGGCCGGTCGGCTCCTGCATCCTGGGCTTCGAGCGGTCGCGCGGGTTCAGCACGGAGGAACGCACGGTCCTCACCGCGCTCGCCGGGCTGATCGCGCACGCCATGGAGAAGGCGCAGCGCTACGACACCGAGGCGGCCCTCGCCCGGGGCCTCCAGCAGGCGCTGCTGCCCCGGCGGCTGTCGACGCACCCGCAGGTGGAGACCGCCGGGCGCTATCTGCCCGGCACGCAGGGCATGGACGTCGGCGGGGACTGGTACGACGTGGTCGAGGCCGGGGACGGCCTGGCACTGGTCATCGGGGACGTCCAGGGGCACGGCGTGCAGGCGGCGGCGACGATGGGTCAGCTGCGCAGCGCGGTGCGGGCCTTCGCGCTCGGGGACCGTCCGCCCGACGAGGTCATGAGCGGTACGAACCGGCTGCTCATCGATCTCGACCCCGGGCAGTTCGCCAGCTGCTGCTACCTGCGCCTCGACCCCGCCACGGGGGCGGCCCGGGTCGCCCGTGCCGGGCATCTGCCGCCGCTGCTGCGCTCCCCGGACGGGCGCGCCCAGGTCCTGGACCTTCCCGGCGGTGTCGTCCTCGGTGTGGATCCGCACGCGCAGTACCCGGTGGCGGAACTGACCCTGGAGCCCGACGCGATCCTCGCCCTGTACACGGACGGGCTCGTCGAGCGGCCCGGCACGGACATCGACGTCGGCATCGGCGCGCTGCGCGTGGCCCTGGCCCGGGCCGGGGCCGCCGCCGGGCGCCGGGGCGGCCGCTCCCTGTCCGGCGTCGCCGACCGCCTCACCGCCACGGCCCGCCACGCCGCCGACCGTCCCGACGACGTCGCCCTGCTGCTGGCCACCCGCCGCCCGGCCCCCGGGCGACCGGGATGATCCGTACCCGCGCCGCCGCCCATGCCCCCGGCACATGACACCCCGGTCCCCCCTGCTTCCGGCGCACCGGCGCCGCCGATCACAGGCAGTCATCTCATGAGCTGCCTCTCGCCTCGGGGGGCCGGGCAGTGTAGACATGGGCTCATGGTCCGACTGTTGGGCCGGATCGCGCTACGGCCGGTCCGTGGGTCCGGAGAACCGCAGGCACCGCTCCCACCGCGGCAGGACGGCACCGGACCGCGCCGCGAAGGGGCCGGCAGGCTGCGGTCGATGGGCCGACGCAGCGTGGCCGGACAGGTGTTCGTGCTGCAAGTGGTGATCGTGCTGCTGCTGGTCGTGTCGGCCGTGGTGGCTCAGGTCCTCCAGGTGCGGCACGACAGCGACCTGGAGGCGCAGAACCGGTCCCTCGCCGTCGCCCAGACCTTCGCCAACGCCCCGGGCACGGTCGCGGCCCTGCGCAGCGAGCACCCCACGGCCCTGCTCCAGCCGAGGGCCGAGGCGACCCGCAAGGCCACCGGGGTGGACTTCGTCGTCGTGATGGACACCAACGGGATCCGCTACACCCATCCCAACCCGGACCGCATCGGCAAGAAGTTCGTCGGCACCATCGCGCCCGCGCAGGCCGGGCGCGTCGTGACCGAACACGTCAACGGCACCATCGGGCCGCTGGTGCAGGTCGTGGTCCCGGTCAGGGCACCGGACGGCTCCGTCGTGGGCCTGGTGTCGTCCGGTATCACCACGGCGCACGTCGGCGGCGCCGCCGACCAGCAGCTGCCGCTGCTGCTGGCCTCCGCCGCGGCCGCGCTGGCCCTGGCCACCGCGGGCACGGCCCTGGTGAGCCGGCGCCTGCTGCGGCAGACGCACGGCCTCGGCCCGTCCGAGATGACCCGCATGTACGAGCACCACGACGCGGTGCTGCACGCCGTCCGGGAGGGTGTGCTCATCGTCAGCGGCGAGGGCCGGCTGCTGCTCGCCAACGACGAGGCGCACCGCCTGCTCGACCTGCCGGAGGACGCCGAGGCCCGCCATGTGCTCGACCTCGGCCTCGACGCCGACACCGCCGGGCTGCTCGCCTCGGGCCGGGTCGTGACCGACGAGGTGCGCCTGGTCAAGGACCGGCTGCTGGCGATCAACCAGCGGCCGACGGACCTCAGGGGCGGCCCGCCCGGCAGCGTGACCACGCTGCGCGACTCCACGGAGCTGCGCGCCCTGTCCGGCCGGGCGGAGGTGGCCCGCGAACGCCTCGACATGCTGTACGACGCGGGGGTCGGCATCGGCACCAGCCTCGACGTGCGCCGCACCGCCGAGGAACTGGCGGAACTGGCCGTGCCCCGGTTTGCGGACTTCGCCACCGTGGACCTGTTCGACGCCGTGATCGAGGGGTCGGAGCCGCGGCCGGGTACCGCCCTGCGCCGCACCGCGTGCAGCGGCATCCGCACGGACGCCCCGCTGTACCAGGTGGGCCGGCGCATCCGGTTCGTGGCGAGCTCGCCGCAGGCCCGCAGTCTGGCCACCGGCCAGCCGGTCGTGGAGCCCCGGCTGCGCGAGGCACCGGGCTGGCTGGCGCAGGACCTGGAGCGCACCGAGCAGGTCGTGGAGTACGGCATCCACTCGCTGATCACCGTGCCGCTGCGGGCGGGCAGTCTGGTGTTGGGCGTGGCGACCTTCTGGCGGTCGCAGAAGCCCGATCCGTTCGACGCCGAGGAGCTGGCCCTCGCCGAGGAACTGGTCGCCCGCGCGGCGGTGTCCATCGACAACGCGCGCCGCTACACCCGCGAGCACAGCATGGCGGTCACCCTCCAGCGCAGCCTGCTGCCCCGCTCCCTGCCCGACCAGAGCGCCCTGGAGATCGCCTACCGCTACCTTCCCGCACAGGCCGGGGTCGGCGGGGACTGGTTCGACGTGCTGCCGCTGTCCGGGGCCCGGGTGGCGCTGGTGGTCGGGGACGTGGTGGGGCACGGGCTGCACGCGGCGGCCACCATGGGGCGGCTGCGCACGGCGGTGCACAACTTCTCCGCGCTGGACCTGCCGCCGGACGAGCTCCTGGCCCTGCTGGACGAGCTGGTCGCCCGCATCGACCAGGACGAGACCCCCGCGGACGGCAGCGCGGTGGTCACCGGGGCGACCTGCCTGTACGCGGTGTACGACCCGGTCGCCAGCCGCTGCACCGTCGCCCGGGCCGGCCATCCCCCGCCCGCCGTGGTCCGGCCCGACGGGAGCGTGGACTTCCCGGAGGTGCCCGCCGGGCCCCCGCTGGGTCTGGGCGGGCTGCCCTTCGAGGCCGCCGAGCTGGAGCTGGCGGAGGGCAGCCGGCTGGTGCTGTACACGGACGGGCTGGTCGAGGACCGGGACCGGGACATCGACGAGGGCCTGGAACTGCTGCGCACCGCTCTGAAGCGGGCCGGGGACTCGCCCGAGGACACCTGCCGGGCGGTGCTGGACCTGCTGCCGGCCCGGCCGAGCGACGACGTCGCGCTGATCGTGGCCCGTACCCGCACGCTGGGCGCCGACCGGGTCGCCGAGTGGCAGGTGCCGTCCGAGCCGGCGGCCGTCTCGGAGGTACGGGGCGCGGTGACCGCGCGGCTGGCGGAGTGGGGGCTGGACGACCTGGCGTTCACCACGGAGCTGATCCTGAGCGAGCTGGTCACCAACGCGATCCGCTACGGCCGCGGGCCCATCGGCGTACGGCTGTTGCACGACCGGGCCCTGATCTGCGAGGTGTCCGACAGCAGCACGACCTCGCCGCATCTGCGGTACGCGGCGACCACCGACGAGGGCGGCCGCGGTCTGTTCCTCGTCGCCCAGCTCGCCGAGCGCTGGGGCACCCGCTACACCCCCAGTGGCAAGATCATCTGGGCGGAGCAGGCGCTGCCCTGAGACGGCGGGCCGTCGGGAGGGAAGGGCCGGGAGAGCCGGGCCGGCAGACGAACGGGCCCGGCCGCCGCCGACGAGGGCGACGGCCGGGCCCGATGGGCGCGGGTCAGCTGCCGTTCAGCCGCGAGCGCAGCAGCTGCTTGCCCAGCTCGGCGCCCTTGCGGCTGTCCGACTGCGCCTTGCGGAACAGTTCGACGATCTCCTGGTCCTTGTCGCGTTCCGCGTCCTGGATGTACTGCTCCAGGCGCAGGGCGTTGCTCAGGCACGCCTCGACATACCAGATGAGGTTGTAGTCCTTGTCCCGGGTGCCGGTGACGTCGCCGGTCTCGGTGCTGCTGGTCATGGGATCTGCCTCCATCTTCTGACCCAGCGTCGCTGTGCTTTCCGGAAACCACCGAGTACCCGGGCCACCGACGGGCACACCGCCGCGATCTGGGACTATTCGTCGATCACCGCTCCGAAACGGGCGGAGTGCCCGTTCCCGCCCAGGGCGGCGGCACCGTAGACCCACGAACCGTCGGCGAGCAGGCCGCCGCCGCTGGCGGGCAGCAGCCACACCGCGCCGTCGCCGGCGTTCTCGCCCGCCGCCGACGCGAGCAGCTCGGCGCGGCCGCCGCCGTCGGTGTCGACCAGCCGCACCTGGGCTCCCCAGCCGTCGTCCGCCTCGGCGGTGCCGGGGATCCCACGGGTGTTCTGGTCGAAGGACTGGGCGCCGGAGCCGGTCAGGCCCCTCGCGGTGCCGCGCAGCAGCCACACCGCGCCCGCGTCGGCGACCGTGCCCACGTCCTCGCCCGGCGCGCCGACGGCCACGTCGGCGAAGCCGTCGCCGTTCACGTCGGCCACGGACAGGTCGGCGCCCCAGGCGTCGCCCTGCTCGGCGGTGCCGGGCACGCCCGGGGAGTTCTGCGACCACCACTGCGCGGAGCTGCCGGGCCCCTGGGTACCGGCCGGCCCGTGCTCGCCGCCGTAGTAGACGCCGACCAGGCCGCCGGGCGCGTTCGCGTCCCCGGTGGACTCGTCGGCGGCGCTGAGCTGGCCGACGACGAGGTCGTCGTAGCCGTCGTGGTTGATGTCGCCGGAGGCCGTGCCCAGGCCGCCGTGCAGGTCCCGCCGGTAGCTCAGGCCCTCGGGGCCGCCCGCGTAGTACGCCGACCAGCCCTGGGTGTAGTCGTCGTCGGGGCTGTAGCCGGAGACGACGAGGTCGGCGAAGCCGTCGCGGTCGTAGTCGCCGGTGGTCACATAGCCGGGCTGGAGCCTGTGCCCGGTGGAGTGCGGGGCGCCGACGCGCCGCAGGACGCCCGCGTGGTACGTGAAGGCGGTCAGTCCCACCTTCTGGTCGACGACGACGAGCTGGTCGGCGTCGGTGTCCCCGGTGAACCGCGCGGCGGCCACCGCGAGGCCGAACCGGGCCCCGCGGGCGGGCGCGGCCGCGGTGACGGAGGCGGTCCGTCCGGCGCCCAGGCCCGCCCTGGAGCCGTACAGGACGGTCACCCGGCCCGCGTCCGCGACGCCTCCCTCGTCCTCGCCGGGTGCGCCGATGACCGCGTCGTCGTAGCCGTCGCCGTCCAGGTCGCCGGTGGCGACGGCCTGACCGAAGTCGTCCCAGGCCTCCGAGGTGCCGGGCACGCCCCTGGTGGACTGGCTGATGACCGCCGTACGCCCCTTGGGCACGGTGTGGTTGCTGCCGATGCCGCTGGGGGCGCCGTACTGGACGGTGACGTATCCGGCGCCCTCCTTGCCGTCGACGGTGCCCTCCGGGACGCCGATGAGGACGTCGGCGCGGCCGTCGCCGTCGAAGTCGCTGTTGCGGTCGGCGGCGCTGGTGCCGCCGGGCACGCCGGCGAACGCGGACGGCGCGGCCAGGATGCCGGCGCCGGCGAGCAGCAGGAAGGAGGCGGCCGTGGCGACGGCCGAGGCCGTGGTGCGGCGGGTCGTGCGTGCGATGCGGGTCATGTCCCGTTCCCCCAGGGTGTCTTGGCGGTCCGTCGGGTCGCCTTTGGTGACCGACGCCCTGTTCGACACGAGGGGTCCGGGCGGAGTTGTGGTGCCGCGCGGGGCTGTGACAGACCGGTTACAGTCGGTGCGGGACGGGATGTGCGGGCGGGTCAGCCGAGGGCGCGGTCCAGGTTGAAGGCGGCGCTGATCAGGGACAGGTGGGTGAACGCCTGCGGGAAGTTGCCCTGTTGCTCACCGGTGCGGCCGATCTCCTCGGCGTACAGGCCGAGATGGTTGGCGTAGGTGAGCATCTTCTCGAACGCCAGCCGGGCCTCCTCCAGCCGTCCGGCGCGCACCAGCGCCTCGACGTACCAGAACGAGCAGATGGAGAACGTGCCCTCGTCGCCGCGCACTCCGTCCGGGCTGGCCTGCGGGTCGTAGCGGTAGACGAGGGAGTCGGAGACCAGTTCCTCGGTCAGCGCGTCCAGGGTGGACAGCCACTTGGGGTCGGTGGGGGCGATGAACTTGGCCAGCGGCATCATCAGCACGGAGGCGTCCAGCACGTCGCCGTCCTCGTGCTGGACGAAGGCGCGGCGCCCGGGCGACCAGCCGCGGTCCATGATCCGCCGGTAGATGGTGTCCCGGCTCTGCCGCCAGCGCAGGATGTCGGCGGGCAGACCCCGCCGGTTGGCGAGGCGGATGGCGCGCTCGATGGCCACCCAGCACATCAGACGGGAGTAGAGGAAGTTCTGGCGGCCGCCGCGGGTCTCCCACACGCCCTCGTCGGGCTGGTCCCAGTTGTCGCAGACCCAGTCGACCAGGTGGCACACGTCGTCCCACTGGCCGCTGGAGATGGGCTCGGCCCACTTGTCGTAGAGGTAGATCGAGTCGATGAGGGCGCCGTAGATGTCGAGCTGGAGCTGGTCGGCGGCGGCGTTGCCGACCCGGACCGGGGCGGAGCCCTGGTGGCCGGACAGGTGCCGGAGTTCTCGTTCGGGCAGGTCGGTGCGGCCGTCGATGCCGTACATGATCTGGAGCGGGCCCGACGCGCGGCCGTCTCCGGGGCTGATGTGGGTGGTCACGAACCGCATGAACGCCTCGGCCTCGCCGGAGAAGCCCAGCCGCAGCAGGGCGTACACGCAGAACGCGGCGTCGCGGACCCATACGTAGCGGTAGTCCCAGTTGCGTTCGCCGCCGAGCTGCTCGGGGAGGCTGGTGGTGGGCGCGGCGACGATGGCGCCGGTCGGGGCGTAGGTGAGCAGCTTCAGGGTGAGGGCGGAGCGGTGGACCATCTCGCGCCAGCGGCCCCGGTAGCGGGACTGGGACAGCCAGCGCCGCCAGTAGGCGACCGTGGCGGCGAACTCGTGCTCGGCCTCCATGTGCGGACAGCCGCGCGGTGGTACGTCCTCGCCGACCTGGTCGAGGGCGAACACGGCGGTCTCGCCCTCGGTGAGCTTGAAGTCGGCGAGCGCGTCCACGCCGTCGCCCTCCAGCGGCACGGTGGCCGTCAGCGCGAGGGCCATGTCGCGGGACTCGAAGAGGGCGGACTCGCCGAGCATGGTCAGGGCGTGCGGGGCGGTGCCGTAGTCGAAGCGCGGGGCGATGCGGGCCCGGAAGGGGACGGTGCCGCGGACGCACAGGACGCGGCGGATCACTCGGTGCCGGCCGGTCTCGGCGGCCTCGCCGGTCACGGGCATGAAGTCCTGGATCTCCCCGACACCGTCCTCCGTGTAGAAACGGGTGATCAGTACGTTGGTGTCGGGGAAGTAGAACTGCTTGGTCCGGGCCGGCACGGCAGCGGCGAGCTCGAAGGCCCCGCCGCGCTCGGGGTCCAGGATCGCCGCGAAGACGCTGGGCCGGTCGAAGGCCCGGCAGCAGTACCAGTCGATCGTGCCGTCGCTGCCCACCAGGGCCACGCTGCGCAGATCCCCGATCAGCCCGTGCTCGGCGATCGGCAGGGGGCGGGGACGCCCCGGCGTGTCCTGCGGCAGTTGCGTCTCGGCCATGTCGGCCTCCCGGTCCGGGCGTACGGGCTGGTTCCAGCGTAGGTCCGGGGGTTTCCTTCCGCCGTGTTCAGGTACCTCGTCACCGGGCCTGAGGCCGCTCCGGATGCAGGGTGTGCTCAGGCGGTGAATGGTGAGAGTGGGTCCCGGTCTCGCGGTAGGTGCCGTCCGGGCCCGAGGAGGAGGCATCATGTCGACGTCAGAACCCGAAGCGTCCCGGTTGTCGGACGACCTGCGCACCCCGGACTCCCTGCTCCACACCTCCCCCGGCCGCGACATCACGGCGGAGGACATGGTGATGGCGGCGGGCCGGGACGTCACCCCGGCGAACCTCGAATGGGCGAGGCGCAAGCTGGAGACCGAGGGCCCGTCCGCCATCGAGAAACTTCTTCCCTAGGGCTCAATAGCTGCAAGGCCACTGGCTCCGGAGTGTCCCGCCGGGGCCGGTGGTTGTGGCGTGTCCGCGCGTGGCACGTGCCCGCACCAGCGGCGCGAGCCCGGCGGCGACGGGCCTCCGGGCGCCGGCCCGGATGGTGATCCGCCCGTCGGCGGCCGCGCGGACCGCGACCGGGGTGCACAGCGGTACGGAGGTTTTCCGATCAGCCTTCCGCAGTGGGGGCGCGGGCTGGCAGACTCCGGGGGATGCCCGACTTCGACATGCTCGTCATCGGATCCGGACCCGGCGGCCAGAAGGCCGCCATCGCCGCGGCCAAGCTCGGCCGGCGGGTCGCGGTCGTCGACCGCCCCGACATGGTCGGCGGGGTCTCCCTCCACACCGGAACCATCCCCTCCAAGACCCTGCGCGAGGCGGTGCTGTACCTCACCGGGCTCACCCAGCGCGATCTGTACGGGCAGAGCTACCGGCTGAAGGAGGACATCACCGTCGCGGACCTGATCGCGCGCACCCAGCACGTGGTCGGCCGGGAGACGGACGTCATCCGCAGCCAGCTCTCCCGTAACCAGGTGGCCCTGCACGCCGGCACGGCCCGCTTCGTGGACCCGCACACCGTCGCCCTGCGGGAGGTGACCGGTGACGAGCGGCTGCTGAGCGCGGAGCACATCGTGATCGCCACCGGCACCCGGCCCGCCCGCCCGGGCAGCGTGGAGTTCGACGGGCGCACGATCCTGGACTCGGACAACGTGCTCACGCTGGAGCGGGTGCCGCGCTCCATGGTCATCGTGGGTGCCGGTGTGATCGGCATGGAGTACGCCTCCATGTTCGCGGCGCTGGGCAGCCGGGTCACGGTGGTGGAGAAGCGCCCCGGGATGCTGGACCTGTGCGACGTGGAGGTCGTCGAGTCGCTCAAGTACCACCTGCGGGACCTGGCCGTCACCTTCCGGTTCGGGGAGACCGTCGCCGCCGTGGAACGCCATGAGCGCGGGACCCTGACCGTCCTGGAGAGCGGCAAGAAGATCCCCGCCGACGCGGTGATGTACTCCGCGGGCCGTCAGGGCGTCACCGACGAACTCGACCTGGACAAGGCCGGCCTGTCGGCGGACCCCCGTGGCCGGATCACGGTGGACGAGCACTACCGCACCGAGGTGCCGCACATCTACGCCGTCGGCGACGTCATAGGCTTCCCTGCGCTGGCCGCGACCTCGATGGAACAGGGCCGTGCGGCCGCCTACCACGCGTTCGGCGAGCCGGTGAACCGCATGCACAACCTCCAGCCGATCGGCATCTACACCATCCCGGAGATCAGCTTCGTCGGCCGCACCGAGGACCAACTCACCGCGGACAGCGTGCCGTTCGAGGTGGGCATCGCCCGCTACCGGGAACTGGCCCGCGGCCAGATCATCGGCGACTCGCACGGCATGCTGAAACTGCTGGTCTCCCCCGAGGACCGCACGCTGCTCGGTGTGCACTGCTTCGGCACGGGCGCCACCGAGCTGATCCACATCGGCCAGACCGTGATGGGCTGCGGCGGCACGGTCGACTACCTCGTCGACGCCGTGTTCAACTACCCGACGCTCGCGGAGTCCTACAAAGTCGCCGCTCTGGATGCCACCAACAAGCTGCGCCAGATAGACCACTTGGGAGACTGACCTGGGAGGCTGACCGGTCCGGTCCTACTCGGGCAGTGCCGTCTCGTCCTCGACGACGTGCACCGCCGCCTCCTCCGCACCGGCCGCGCCCCCGTCGATGCCCACGTCGTCCGCGACGCTCTCCTTCGTGGTGTCCCGGCGGGCGCCCTCGTCGGGGGCCACGAGCCGGCCGGCTCGGTCGCCGCCCGCCTCGGGATCGACGGGTTCGCCCTCACCGCCCGGCAGGTCGCCCACGGCGTCCCCGGGCGGCGGGGACACGTCGGGCCGCTCCTGGGCCAGCCGCTGGTCGAGGCTCTCGCCCTCGTGCTGCTCGGCCGCGGTGGTTCCGTACCGGGTGACGCCCAGCGGCTTCTCCGGGGGCGAATAACCCTCGTCGAGGGTGTCGTCGTAGGTCCGTTCGTCCACCGCGTCCTGGAGGTCCAGGGGCGCGGCGTCCTGCTGTTCCTCGTTGCTCCCGGTGGGCTGGTACGCGTCGTCGCCCATCGGGGTGTGCTCCGGCTGCTGACCGGTCATGACCGCCTCCCTCTCGGCGCCCGGCGCCTGTCGCTGTCACGGTTCCCGGTCCGCGTTTCCCGCAGCGGGAACCCTAATCACGCGGTGGCCTACCGCAAGATGCTGCTGAGGTCGGCGGCCGACTTCGTGCTCGGCGGGGAAGCAGATCGCCAAGTGGCGCAGGGGCCTGCGATCACGGGAGTGACGCCCCGGGCCGGTCCCGTTCGCCGGCCCCGGTTCCCCGCGGGGAGGTGCTGTGCGGAACCGGGGTCGGCCATGGCCCAGCCTTGTGCCAAGTCACAGCACGTACAAGGGATGTGCAGTAAAGCCGGGGGCAGACCTTGGCCATGCCGGGGGAAAGTCAGGCCGCCAGCAGCCCCCGGCCCAGCCAGTCCCGCGAGTCCCGCACGCCGGGGAGTGCGAAGAAGTAGCCGCCGCCCGTCGGGGAGATGTAGTCGACGAGGGGTTCGTCGATCAGCCGCGTCTGGGTGGCCTCGAACTGCCGCTTGACGTCCTGCTGGTAGCAGCAGAAGACCAGGCCCATGTCGAGGTTGCCGACGTTGTCCACGCCCCGGTCGTAGTTGTAGCCCCGGCGCAGGATGCGGGAGTCGTCGGAGGCGGCGGTGCGCGGGTTGGCGAGGCGGATGTGCGCGTCCAGCGGGATGGCCGTGCCGTGCGGGTCCTTGGCGTACTGGGGGATGTCGGTCTCCTTGGCACCGTCCAGCGGGGCGCCGGTGTCCTTGCGGCGGCCGAACATCTTCTCCTGCTCGGTCAGGGACACCCGGTCCCAGAACTCCACGAGCATCCGGATGATCCGGATCACCTGGTAGCTGCCGCCCTTCGTCCAGGCCGGCTCGCCCTGTCCGTCGCCCGTCCAGATCAGCCGGTCGGTCTCCCGGGCCGAAGTGACGTCCGGGTTGGCGATGCCGTCCTTGAAGCCCAGCAGGTTGCGCTGGGCGCCGGTGGGGCGCGGGGTGTTCTGGAAGCCGTCGACGCGCCACTTGATCTGCATGGCGCCCCTGGTGTGCCGGGCGATGTCGCGCAGTGCGTGCAGCACGGTGTCCTGGCGGTCGGCGCAGATCTGGAGGGACACGTCGCCGTGGCACTCGGCGGCGTCGAGGTTGTCGTTGGGGAACGTCCGCATCGGCGTCAGCCGGGCCGGCTTCGCCTTGGCGAGGCCGTAGCGGTCGTCGAACAGGGAGGCGCCGACGCCGACGGTGACGGTGAGCGCGTCGGTGGGCACCTGCGGACCGAGGATGCCGTTGTCGGAGGGCGGAGCGCCGACCCCGAGGTCGGTGGGGGTGCCGCCGGAGGTGAGGAGGCGGGCCCGCTCGGTGACGGTCCTGAGCAGGTCTTCGAGGCCCTTGCGGTCGTCGGCTGTGACGTCGAAGGAGACAAAGGTGGCGGCGGCCGGGGCCGGGGTGGTGATTCCGGCCTGGTGGGCGCCGTGGAAGGGGACCTTCGCGCCGCTGTCCGCACCCGTGTCCTGAGCCTGGGCGGTGCCGCCGCTCTCGCCGAGCACGAAGCCGCCGCCGGCCAGGACCGCGCCCGCCGCGCCGGCGCCCAGCGCGGTCCGCACGAAGGAGCGGCGGGCGGGGCCGACGGGGCAGGCCGGCGTCTCGGCAGTGGACATCGAAGGGGTTCCTTCCAGGTGTGGGCGTTCCGTGTGCGGGTGTTCGGTGCTCATCAGGCGGACTTCCTGATCTCGAGGAGGTCCGGGATCGGGGCGAGGTCTTCCAGCAGCTGTCCGGTGGCGCCGTCCAGCCGCTGCCGGTCGGCGGGGACGAGCCGGTCGACGGGGGTCCAGGTGCTGTCGTGGTGGGCGGCGTCCAGGAGCTGCTGGAGGCGGGCGACGTCCGCGTCGACGGTGGGCAGCAGTTTCGGCGCGCGGCTGGTCAGCAGCGGCTTGAGCACGGTGAGCAGTTCGCGGGTGCCGGCGAGGTTGGCGTCGGCGGTGGCGAGCCCCGTGCCGCTGCCCTGGTCGGTGTCGCCGGTGAGCTCGAACTGGAGGGTGTTCTCCAGGATCTCGTGGGCGCGCAGCGGCAGGTCGCCCGCGTCGAACTTCTGGCCGGGGAAGGCCCTGGCCAGTCCGGCGACCGCCTCGGCCAGCTGCCGGGCGGGGGTGCGGAGGTCCTTGGCCGACTGGCCGTGCCACAGGCCGTACTCGATCCGGAGGAAGCCGGTGAAGTCCTGGTCCCGCACGCCGTTCGGGAGTCCGTCGGGCCGGCCGTCGATCTTCTGGTCGAAGTCCTCGAAGGTGCCGTAGGCGGCGCCGAGGGAGGCGTAGGTGCGGTGGGCGGTCAGCCAGTCGGCGCGGGCCCGGTCGAGGTGGCCGGCGTCGATGTCGTCGTCGAGTTTCCGGGACTGGGTGACGAGGGTGGCCAGGCCCTGGTTCACGTACGCCTTGTACGACTTCAGGGGGGCCGCGAGGTCGCTCTCCGAGACGGGCACGACGGGCTTGGCCGCGCCTGCGCCGGTGACGCTGACGGCCTTGGAGGTGACCGCCTTGCCGCCGGTCGGCACGCACCGCCACGCGTAGCTGCCGCCGGCCACCGTGGCGACCAGGTCGCGCGTGGTGCCGGGGGCGAGTCCCTCGATCTCGCCGTAGACCGCGCCGGTCGCCGGGTCGATGAGGTACACCTCGGACGTCTTGCCGCCCGTGTTGTGCATCTGGAAGGTCTGCCGCCCGGGCTTCGGCGCGCTGAAGCCCTTGCCGCACTCGCTCCCCGACACGGCCACCGTCTGCGCCCCGGCGGGCTTGGGCCGGGCGAGCGCGACGACCAGCCCCGCCAGGACCGCCGGAACGGCGACGACGGCCACGGGCACGACCCACGCGGGCCGCCGCCGCCCCACGGCCCCGGGTTCCCGCCCGGAGTCGCGCCCGGCCTCGGCCGAGGCCTTCGGGCCGCCCCCGTCCCCGAGCCCGGCGCCGTCCCCGGACGCGGCCCCGCGCCCGTCACCGCCCCCGACCGCCGAGGCGGCCCCGGCCCCGGAGTCCACCCGGGACGCGGTCGCCACACCGGACACCGATTCCGGCCCGGACAGGGAAGCGGACCCCGCACCGGAACCCGGCACGCCGTCCGGCCCGGCCCCGGACGCGGGCCCGTGCTCGGCAGCGGCAGCGGCAGCGGCAGCGGCAGCGCCAGCGCCAGCGCCAGCGGGCACAGGTTCCGCACCGGCCACGGAATCCTGCACAGCCGCGGACGCGGGGGCATGCCCGGCAGCGCCCCCGGGCACGGACACAGGTCCCTCCGGACCGGCCCCGCTCTCAGCAGCGGCGCCGACCGCGGATTCCGGGCCGGACGCGGCCCGGGCCCCCGAGTCCGGTGACGCGGAGCCCGGCCCAGGCACGGACTCGCTTCCGGACCGGGCACCGGAGCCGGCACCGGAAGCCGGCACGGCGGCCTCGGACGCGGATGCGTGCCCGGCAGCGGCAGCGGCGCCCGGCACAGGTTCTGGGCCGGCCACGGAATCCTGCCCGGCCGCGGACGCGGTTCCGGCACCGGAAGCCGGCGCGGCGGCCCCCGTTCCCCGGTCCGGTCGGGGGCCCGCCGGCTGGGGTGTGTTCGCGCGTACGCCCCGTACGAAGAGGGTCATCACCACGGCGAGGTAGCCGGCGTACCCGGCCACCTGGAGCCAGGTCATGGTCGGCGTCAGGTTGAGGACGCCCTGGACGAGCGTGCTGTACCAGGAGCCGGCGTCGATGCTGCCGCCGAGGTCGACGGCGTACGCGGTCCTGCCGGGCAGTACGCCGCCCTCCTGGAGGTCGCGCAGGCCGTAGCCGAGGACGCCGGCCGCGATGACGATGAGGACCGCGCCGGTGGCGGTGAAGAACCTGGTCAGGTTGATCTTCAGGACACGGCGGTACAGGCCCCAGCACAGCCCCGCCGCGAGCAGGAGCCCGATTCCCGCACCGGTCATCGGGCCCGCGGACTCGCCCGCCGCGCGGGCGGTGGTCCACAGGAACAGGGCGGTCTCCAGGCCCTCACGGCCCACCGCGAGGAACGAGGTGAGCACCAGCACCCCCGCGCCCGTGCCGAGCGCACCGGTGACCTTCTCCTTGATCTCGCCGGAAAGACCGCGGGCCGAGCGCCGCATCCAGAACACCATGCCGGTGACGAACGCGACGGCGATGACGCTGAGGGTGCCGCCGAACGCCTCCTGGGCGGTGGCGGACAGGGACGCGGCGGTGAAGGTGAGGACCGCGCCGAAGCTCATCGCCACGGCGATCGCGGCCAGGACGCCCGTCCACACCTGCGGCAGCCGGGACCGCGCACCGGCCCGCACGAGGGTGGCGACCAGGATGGAGACGATGAGACCGCCTTCGAGTCCCTCCCTCAGTCCGATCAGGAAACTCGGAAACGCGTCGTCCCACATGCGTCGCGGCCCTCCCGGCAGGCACGTCCCCGCCACCTCGCCCCCGACTTAGCGAAGGCATGCCTTACTTCGATGATTCGATGACCATCATGACTACACCCGTGTAGTCGGTTGGTCATGAAGCGGCAATGGCGAGGCAAAAGCCGGGGCGAAAGCCGGGTGCGGACCCCACTCACAACGCCTTGCGGCGGACCAGCATCCCCAGCACCAGCAGTCCGGGCACCAGCGGCAGCCACACGGTCAGGAGCCGGTAGCCGAGTACGGCGGAGGCGGCCGCCGCGGCCGGCGCTCCGGACGCGGTCAGCGCGAGGCCGAGTGCCGCGTCGAGTGAGCCCAGGCCGCCCGGCGTGGGCAGCAGGGCGGCGGCGCTGCTCGCGGCGAGGTACAGCAGTGCCACGCGCACCGGTGGCAGGGGCAGCGCGACGGCCCGGGTGACGGCGATCAGCACCAGGGAGTGCAGTGCGGCGAAGGCCAGTGAGCCGCCCCACAGGGCCGCCGCGCGGTGCGGCCTGGCGTGCACGGCGCGGATGTCGGCCAGTACGGTCGCCAGGGCGGCCCGGCAGCGGGGCCACAGCGGACTGGCGAGCAGGCCGGCCACCAGCACGACGGCCGCGAGCACGACGGCCAGGGCGGCCGGGGGGACGTGCGGGATCCGCAGCAGACCCGGACAGAAGGGCGCGAGCGCCGCGATCAGCGCGCCGCGGACCAGGGCGCCCGCGGTGGCCTTGACCGCGAGCGCGCTGGCCGATCGGCCCGGCGCGAGCCCGCAGCGCATCAGGAACCGCAGGTTCACCGCCCCGGCCCCGAGCCCGGCGGGCAGCACGTGGTTGGCCGCGCAGGCGGCGAACTGGGCGGCCACCAGGCGTCCGCCGGGCAGCCGCCGGACGACCGCGCCCTGCTGGGCGAGCGCCGAGGCGGCCCAGGTCCCGACCGCCGCCGTCGCACCCACCAGCAGCCAGCCCTGGTCGGCGACGGCGAGCCGCAGGGCGCCCGTCTCCAGGAGCGGCCAGTGCCTACGGGCCAGATAGACCGCGCAGGTCAGGACGGCGAGGCAGACGGCGGTGTGTCCGTACGCCCGGCGGCGGCCGGCGCCGGTGGCGAGGCCCGCCGGGGACGTCATCGGCGGCCGGCCGGTACGGCGTAGTGGATGCGCAGCCCGGCGAAGGGTACGGACGGCCAGTCCCGGGCGTACGCGGGTGGCCGTGATCCGGCGGCTACGAGCGTGGCGACCGGTGTGCGGTCGGCGGTGCGGGCGATGTCCCGCGCGGTGCTGTTGGCGTTGTGCCCGGCGGTGGCCGCGGAGGAGCAGCCGGCGTAGAACGCGATCGGGACGGACTCGTGCCCGGTGAGCAGGCAGGGCGGGCGGACGCCGAGGCGGTGCAGCTCGGCGGCGGTACGGGTCCAGCCGCGGTGGGAGGCGGTGGTGCGGTCGACGGTGTGCACCAGGACGCCCAGCTGGACGGCGAGGTGCACTGCCAGACCGAGCGTCACCAGCGTCACGGCCACGGTCCGCCGGGTGCGGCCGGGAACGGTCACCAGGTGGGCCAGCGCGCCGGCCACCGGGAGCGCCAGCAGGGCGTAGGCGGGCAGCAGGAACCGGGGCGCCGCGTATCCGATCATGAACAGGTACGGGAAGGCGACCGTCGCCCCGCACGCCAGCGGCACCAGGGTGGCGGGTGTGCACCGGGCGCGGACGGCGACGACGAGGCCGAGCACCGCGAGCAGCGGCAGGGCGAACCACCAGAGGGTGAGCAGCGGGTGGGGCAGCGCGCCCGTGCAGGGGCGGCACAGGGCCCGCCCGCCCAGGCTGCGCAGCTGGTCGGCGACGGCGACGTGCCAGCCCAGCCCGCCCTGGATCGCGGAGCCGTCGGCCAGCCGCCGGGCGAGACCGCCGTAGCTCACGTACGCCTCGACCACCCAGTCGGCGGCCCCGGCCGCCAGTCCGGCCAGGAGCACGCCGAGGAGGTGCCAGCGGCGGCGCCACAGGGCGAGGACCAGCAGGGGAAGGGTCGCCCAGACCGCGTCGGTGGGCCGCATCCAGGCCATCAGCGCCCCGCTCGCGGCCAGCCCCCACAGGGCGGCCCGGTCCGTGCGGTCGGCGACGGCGCGGAGGAAGCAGGCGACGGCGGCGAGCGCGCCCACGGCGACCCAGTAGTTGGGCATGGCCTGCGGGCCGTAGAAGAGGGTCACCCACAGCGACGCGAACAGGGCGCCCGCAAGGGCCAGGACACGGACCGGGAAGAGCCCCCGCCAGGCGCGCAGCGCCAGGAACAGGGCGAGGCCGGACAGTACGGCCAGGTAGATCCGCAGCAGCGGGGTGGACGAGGACCAGGCCGCGACGGGTGCGACGAGCAGGGAGACGCCGCGGGCCCGGGGCGCGCTGAAGAAGGCCGCCGGGGCATGGGGGCTGACCTGGCTGACGTACACGGTCTCGTCCCAGCCGAGGCCCATGCCGGGCCGGACGAGGAGGAGCTGGGCCAGGGTGAAGACGGCCGCGACGACCGCGAGGGGACCCTCGGCGCGGGCGCGCCGGGTGCCGCGGGGCGCGGTCCACGGACCGCCGCGGCGGGTCCGGCCCAGTGTGGCGTGCGCACTGCCTGACATCATCCACCCTTCATCCCTACAGCTTGTAGGGTTCGAAGCACCCTACAGCTTGTAGGGCTACGGGCGCGAAAGCATGCGAAAGCAGAGAAGCAGGGCCAAATTAACCGGCAGCGAGCCCCACCGCAGGGCGAACACGGCCATCCGTTTGACGGCCCTACGCGCTGTAAGGTTGTGGCATGGCTGGCACAGGTTCCCCGGGCAGAGCGGAGCGGCGCAGCGCCGGGGCGCTGGAGAGCGAGGTGCTGGCCACGCTGTGGGCCACGGAGCGACCGCTGACACCGGCCGAGATCCAGACCGAGATCGGCGGCGGTCTGGCGTACAACACCGTGCACACCATCCTCAAGCGGCTGTTCGACAAGGGGCTCGTGCTGCGCGACGCGAACGGGCGGCGCGGCGCCTACCGGCCCGCGAAGAACGCGGCCGAGCTGACCGCCGAGGCGATGCACGACGCCCTCGACCGCGGTCCGGACCCCATCGCCGCGTTGCAGCAGTTCGTGTCCGGGCTGAGCCCCGAGGAGGAGCGGGCCCTGCGCGATCTGCTCGGCGGAGGCGGCGCATGAGGATCGACGTCTACACCCCGCTGCTGCTGTCGCTGCTGCTGCGACTGGTCGGTCCGGTGCTCGGCCGGCGGGTGGCGCCCGCGCTCGCCGCCCGGGTGCTGACCTCCGCCGCCGTGCTCACCGCGGCGGCCACCACCTGGTCCCTGGTGCTGCTGGCGGCCGCGTTGGTGGGCGACGCTCCCCCGGTGGTCGCCGAGGCCCGGGAGGACGGGCACCGGCTGGCCGATCCGGTGCCGGGCGTCATCGGGATCGCCGCGTGCCTGGCCCTCGCCGTCGTCGCCCGTCGCGTGCACCGTGCGGTGCGCGCCGAGCGCGGCACCCGGCGGGCGCTGCGGCGGCTGTCGGCGGGGCATCCGGGGGACACCGAGCTGATCGTCGCGGCCTCGGACGTGCCGCAGGCGTTCGCCATTCCCGGCCGGCCCGGCCGGATCCTGGTCACCTCGGCCATGCTGGGCGCGCTCGGACCGGCCGAGCGCCGGGTGCTGCTCGCTCACGAGCGGGCCCATCTGGCGCACCGGCACGGCTTCCTGGTGACCGCGGCCTCGCTCGCCGCGGCGGCCGACCCGCTGCTGATCCCGGTCCGCTCGACGGTGGGCTTCCTGGTGGAGCGCTGGGCGGACGAGCGGGCGGCGGCCGCCGTCGGCGACCGTGACACCACGGCGCGCGCCCTGGCCCGCGCCGCGCTCACCGCGGGCGGCGCCCGTACCGGCTGCGCGCTCGGCTTCACGGACCGCGCCGTCACCCGCCGGATCGCGGCCCTCCAGACGGCCCCTCCCCCGCGCCTGTGGACCGCCGCCGCGGCCGTCCTCGCCCTCGGCGCCCTGCCCGCGGTGGGCGCCGCCGACGCGACCGGTGACCTGCTCCGACTGCTCACCGGCGTGCTGAGCTGAGGCGGGCCCCGGTCAGCGGCTGACGGGCCTGCGGTGCGGTGGTTGCTGCGGGGCCGGCCGCGGTCTCACCGGGGGCACGGCGCGGACGGCCGGCTCGTCGGGGTGCAGGGTGAGCCGGTCGCCGTGGTGGCCGATGGTCAGCGGGGGGCCGTCCAGAAGTGAGTACGTGGCCTTGTCGGCGTGCACCTCCACCCGCAGCCGGCGGTCGAGGTACCGCACGGTGAAGGCCAGGCGGCGCAGCTTCTCCGGCAGCCGCGGGGCGAACCGCAGCCCGTCGCCGTCCCGGCGCATCCCGCCGAAGCCCGCCACCAGCGCCATCCAGGTGCCGGCCAGCGACGCGATGTGCAGTCCGTCGCGGGTGTTGTGCTCCAGGTCGGCCAGGTCCATCAGCGCGGCCTCGGCCGCGTAGTCGTATGCGAGCGGCAGATGGCCCGCCTGGGCGGCGATGACGGCCTGGCAGCATGCCGACAGGGAGGAGTCCCGGACGGTGAGCGGCTCGTAGTAGGCGAAGTTGCGGGCGGTCTGCTCGTCGTCGAAGTATCGGTCGCAGACGTACATCGCCAGCACCAGGTCGGCCTGCTTGACGACCTGTTTGCGGTAGAGGTCGAAGTAGGGGAAGTTCAGCAGCAGCGGGTACTGGTCGGGGCGGGTGTGCGCGAAGTCCCACTGCTGGTAGCGGGTGAAGCCCGCGTGCTGCTCGTGCACGCCGAGGTCGTGGTTGTACGGGATGTGCATGGCCTCGGCGGCGTCCCGCCAGGCGGCGCTCTCCTCGTCGTCGACGCCGAGCCGGGCCGCCGCGCGCGGATGGCGCTCGACGGCGTCGGCGGCGGCCAGCAGGTTCTCCCGGGCCATCAGGTTGGTGTACGTGTTGTCGTCGGCGACGGCGCTGTACTCGTCGGGTCCGGTGACGCCGTCGATGTGGAAGGCGCCGTGGTGGTCGTGGTGGCCCAGGGAGCGCCACAGGCGGGCGGTCTCCACGAGCAGTTCGACGCCGGTGTCCTGTTCGAAGCCGGTGTCCCCGGTGGCGGCGACGTAGCGCACCACGGCACTGGCTATGTCGGCGTTCACATGGAAGGCCGCGGTGCCGGCGGGCCAGTACGCCGAGCCCTCCGAGCCCCCGATGGTGCGCCACGGGAACGCGGCGCCCTCCAGGCCGAGTTGGGCCGCGCGTTCCCGTGCGGAGTCCAGTGTGTTGTACCGCCAGCGCAGCGCCTCGGCGACGGCCTCGGGCGCGGTGTAGGTCAGCAGGGGCAGCACGAACATCTCGGTGTCCCAGAACGCGTGCCCGTCGTAGCCGGAGCCGGTCAGCCCCTTCGCCGGGATCGCCCGCTGCTCGGCGCGGGCGCCGGCCTGGAGGACGTGGAAGAGGGCGAAGCGGACGGCCTGCTGGATCTCCTCGTCGCCATCCACCTCGACGTCCGCGCGGGCCCAGAAGTCGTCCAGGTAGGCGCGCTGTTCGTCGAGCAGGCCCGGCCAGCCGTCGTGCGCCGCGGCGGCGAGGGCCGCGTCGACCTGGTCGCTCATCGCGGGCAGCGAACGGGTGCCGGACCAGCCGTGGGCGACGAGCTTCTCCACCCGCAGCCGCTGGCCCGGCTCCAGGACGGAGGTGACCGTCAGCCGGGCCACGTCCGGGCGGCTCTCGCTGCTCGTGGTGGTCCGTTCGGGGCCGCTGACGACGTGGTCGGCGGCCGCGGCGACGCGCAGCCCGCTGTTGCGGGTGCGGTGCACCAGGCGCAGCCGCCTGCCCGAGGCGAAGTCCTCCTCCGGCTCCAGGGGCGACTGGAGGGCCATCGCCGCGCGCGGGTCGCCGTTGGACTCCGGCAGCTGCTCGTTGGCGACCAGCTCGGACTGGATCACCACCCGGGCCCGGTTGCCGACGGGTTCCACCTCGTAGGCAACGGCGGCCACCGCGCGCTGGGTGAGCGAGACGAGCCGCGTCGAACGCACCCGTACCGTGGATCCCGTGGGAGAGGTCCACTCGCAGGTCCGCTCCAGCACGCCGCGCCGCAGGTCCAGGGTGCGCTCGTGGTGTACGACCCTGCCGTAGCGCAGGTCGAACGGCTCGTCGTCGACCAGCAGCCTGAGGATCTTGCCGTTGGTGACGTTGATGACCGTCTGGCCCGACTCCGGATAGCCGTAGCCCGCCTCGGCGTACGGCAGCGGGTGCACCTCGTGCACGCCGTTGAGATAGCTGCCGGGCAGGCCGTGCGGTTCGCCCTCGTCGAGGTTGCCGCGCCAGCCGACGTGGCCGTTGGACAGCGCGAACACGGACTCGCTCTGGGCCAGCACGTCGAGGTCCAGGTCGGTCTCGCGCACGGTCCACGGCTCGACGGCGTACGACCGCTGGGTGATCACTCCTTGCCCCCCAGTTCGGCGAGGTCCTCGACGACGATGTCGGCGCCGTGCGCGTACAAGGCGTCGCTCTGGCCGACCCGGTCGACGCCGACGACGTACCCGAAGCCGCCGGAGCGGCCCGCGTCCATGCCGGCCAGCGCGTCCTCGAACACGGCGGCCTGCCGGTACTCGACGCCGAGATCACGGGCCGCGGCCTGGAAGGTGTCGGGGTTGGGCTTGCCCGGCAGGCCCCGCTCGGCGGCGACCACGCCGTCGATCCGGACGTCGAAGAGCCGCTCGGCGTCGATGGAGCGCAGCACGTCGCGGGTGTTGGCGCTGGAGGAGACGATCGCCGTCCTCAGTCCACCGGCCCGGACCGCCTCGATGTAGCGCAGCGTGCCCTCGTAGGCCTCCACGCCCTCGGTACGGATCTTCTCCAGGAGCAGTTCGTTCTTACGGTTGCCCAGCCCGTGCACGGTCAGGGCGTCCGGTGGGTCGTCGGGATCGCCCTCGGGCAGTTCGATGCCCCGGGAGGCGAGGAAGGTGCGCACTCCGTCCGCGCGCGGTCGGCCGTCCACGTACTCGTCGTAGTCGGCGACCGCGTCGAACAGCCGGGCGCGCTCACCTTCGTATCCGCGCAGGAAGTCGTCGAACGTCTCCTTCCAGGCGGCCGCGTGCACGACGGCCGTCCTGGTGACGACCCCGTCGAGGTCGAAGAGGCAGGCCTGGATGGTGTCGGGCAGACCGAGTTCAGTCATACCCAGCACACTTCCCCACATGACGGGTTCCAGTGGGTGGTACGCGCCACACTCCGCATGAACGGCGGATGACAGACTCTCCCCCGTGCCCGTGACTTTCGATGACCTCCTCACCCGCGCTCGCTTCCTCGCCGAGGGCCGCCCGCGCGCCCTCCTCGGCATCACCGGCAGCCCCGGGGCGGGCAAGTCGACGCTCGCCGAGCACCTGGTGCGCGCGCTGAACGGCGCCGGGGAGCCCTGGGTGGCGCACGTCCCGATGGACGGCTTCCACCTCGCCGACGCCGAACTGGACCGTCTGGGCCGCCGGGACCGCAAGGGCGCGCCCGACACCTTCGACGCGGCCGGGTACGCGGCCCTGCTCGGGCGGCTGCGCGAGGAGCGGGACGAGGTGGTGTACGCGCCGGGCTTCGAGCGGGTGCTGGAGCAGCCGGTCGCGGGCGCGGTCCCGGTGCCGCCGTCGGCCCGGCTGGTGGTGACGGAGGGCAACTACCTGCTGCTCGGCACAGGCCCCTGGTCCCGTGTACGGCAGCGGTTGGACGAGGTGTGGTTCTGCGAACTCGACGAGCCGGAACGCGTCCGCCGGCTCGTCGCCCGCCACGAGGAGTTCGGCAAGGACCACGACACGGCGGTGGCGTGGGTCCTGGGCAGCGACCAGCGCAACGCGGACCTGGTGGCGGCGACCCGGGACCGGGCGGACCTGATCGTTCCGGTGTCCGCCCTGCCGCCGGGCGCGTCCGCGGCGTGAGCCAAGCGTGCGGGGGGGGCCGCCGAGCCGTTCCAGGACGAGCGTCACCCACGCGAGGCGTGCAGAGTGACACTCAGCGTGTGCGGGCCGAACCCGCCGAGGCAGACGCGTGGCCCGGTCGTCGCGTCGGTCCCCCGCAGCAACGTGTAGTCCTGCCCCGGGTCGTACCGCAGCAGGTCGCCCTGGTCCGGCCCGGCCGGCGGTTCGCCCGAGTGGACGTCGGCCTCGACCCGGATCTCGTCCTCGCCCATCCGGTACGTCATCGCCCCGGAGCCGAGGCACCAGCGTCCTTCGCCCAGCGGTTCGGCGCCGTGCACGACGCCGCCCGGCCGGAAGGTCAGTTCGAGTGCCCACGGCACCCGCGGACCCGCCATGTCGAACCGGAGGTCGGCACCGTCGTCCCGGAGTTCCACATCGACGCGGGTCGTCAGCGAGACCTCGTCCCGCGGCCGCTGCCCGAACGACATAGCCGCCGAGAAGCGCCCCTCGTCCGTCATCTCGTAGGCGCCGTCGACCCGGTGCTCGGCCGGCGGGAGCGGCTGGTAGTAGGCCGCCGTGAGGGTTTCGGTGAGCCGGTACCGGCCGTCCCCGAGGCGTGCCATGTCCGTGGCACGGAAGGGGCCCAGGTCGAAGAAGCCCCGCGACAGCCGCACGGCGTCGAGGACCGCGTCGCCGGCGAAGAGCCGCAGGAAGGTCGGGTTACTGGCGAGGCCCGACCGGATACGCCGGTGCTCGGGCACGTCCGAGCCGCCGTACACGACCGTGTGCGCGGTGGCGGAGGCGTGGGAGGCGAGGCGCGCCGTGGTGATGTAACGGTCGCGGGGAAGGGCTTCCGGCTCCGGTGCCGGCAGTTCGCGGCACAGGTCGGGGGTCAGGATGGTCTCGGCGAGCAGGTTGTCGTCGTCGATGCCGCGGGCTGCCGCCAGCCGCGCCGCCCGGCTGAGGTCGCCCCGGCCGGTACGGATCGCGAGCAGCCGGTAGTGCGGCAGGTAGGGCGCCAGGGAGAACGTGTGGTTCTGGTCCTGCCGCCGCGAGTGGACGGTTTCCACCGTGCCGTCCGGCCTGATGAGGTCCAGGGTCGCGGTGAGGTTGCGTTCGACGGCGTCCCGCAGGTCGGTGCGGCCGAGGACGTCGGCAAGCAAAAGCAGCGACGGGTTGGACACGTGGGCGGCGTAGTTGGCGCTCCGCTCCGAGTACAGGCCCTCGGCGTCGATGTCGACGCCCTCGGCGAGCCACGCGTCGATGCGGTCGAGCAGCCGGCCGTCCGGGAACGACCGGTGCAGCCGGGCCAGCGCCGCGCACAGTTCCCACCGGTGGTTCGGCGTGTGCACCCCGCCCGTCCGGAGGCTTTCACAAGCCGCGCCGGCGATCTCGGCGAGGGCTGTGGCGGCCTCCCGCAGTTCCGGCCCTGCGCCCGTGGCGAGGACGTGCGCGTCGCACACGTCGTTGATGGTGAACGCGGAGTCCGGGGGCGACTGCACGTTGTCGCCCCCGGCGAAGAGACCCGAGGGGGTCTGAAGGGCCCTCAGAGCTGCGAGGTGGGTCATCGCGGCGGCGACGGCCCGCTCGCTGCCGTGCAGCGTCGACTCCGGTGAACGGTACGCCGCGAGCAGTGTCTTCACCCGGCGTGCCAGACCACGGTGGGGCACACCGGCCGGTTCCTCGTCCGGGCGGGCCGCCAGCGGGACGGCCACCGGGTCGGCGGCGCGGGCCACCTCGCGGACGAACTCGCGGTCGAGCGTGATCTGCACGGTCAGTCCTTCAGTCCGGCGTTGATGTCGGCGCCCATGACGTAGCGCTGGAAGACCAGGAAGATGGCGATCAGGGGAACGATGGAGATGACCGATGCGCCGAGCAGCACCGACCAGTTGATGTTCTGCGCGCCGACGATGCTCTGGATGCCGATCTGCACGGTGAACTTGCCCGGGTCGTTGAGCATCAGCAGCGGCCAGATGTAGTCGTTCCACCGCCACTGGAAGGACAGGATGGCGAGGGTCAGCATGATGGGCCGGGAGAGCGGCACCATGATGCGCAGGAAGATCGACAGTTCGCGGGCGCCGTCGATGCGTGCGGCTTCGACGAGTTCGTCGGGGACCGTCAGGAAGAACTGGCGGAACATGAAGCATCCGGTCGCGGTGAGCACGGCCGGGAGGATGATGCCGGCGAACGAGTTGTAGAGGCCGAGGTTGCGGACGACCAGGAACTCCGGGGCGAGCATGACCTCGGACGGCAGCATCGTGGTGGCGAGGATGCAGAGGAAGAAGACCTTGAGCCACTTGTTGTCGTACTTGGCCAGCGCGTAGCCGGTGCAGCAGCTGACACCCACCGTGAGGATCGTCGTGATCACGCACACGATGGCCGTGTTGGCGAAGTACTGGGAGAAGTTGGCACTGCGCCAGGCGGTCAGGTAGCCCGAGAGGGTGGGGTGGTGCGGAACCAGCGTCAGCGGATAGGAGAACAGGTCGCCGGCCGGTTTGAGGGAGCTGAGGATGAACCACAGCACCGGCAGCCCGTAGAGGCACGCCATGATCCACAGCAGTGTCGTAGCGGACACCGCCTGCCGGAGCCCACCGGTGGCCGCTCCGCGAGGCCGCTTCTTGTAGACGACCGGTCCGGTGTCGGCGTCGACCGGGCGTGGCATGTCTGTGGTTGTCATCGGTTCTCCACCCGCCGGTTGACGATCAGCTGGACGATCGCGACGGCCATCAGGATGATCATGAGCACGAATGACGCGGCGCTCGCGTAGCCGATCTGGCCCCGTTTGAAGCCGGTCTCGTAGATGTACTGGACGAGGAGGTTGTTCGACGTTCCGGGTCCGCCGTTGTTGAGGGCGACGAACACCGGGTACTCCTTCATCGCGTTGATCGTGTTGAGCAGGATGACGATGAACGAGGTGGGCGCGATGCTCGGCAGCGTGATGCTGAAGAACTGCCGCCATGGGCCGGCGCCGTCGAGCGAGGCCGCCTCGTAGTACGACACCGGCACGTTCTTGATCGCCGCGATGAACAGCAGCATCGAGAAACCCGTCCAGGCCCAGGACGCCGCCATCACCACCACGATCAGCGACAGGTCGGCGTTCGACTGCCACGGGACGGCGCTTCCGCCGAGCTTCTCGATGACGTAGTTGACCAGTCCGAAGTTCTCACCGAACAGCCACCGCCACAGGACACCCACGACGATGGGCGACAGCAGCCACGGGATGAAGAAGATGACCCGCGCGACCGACGCGCCCTTGGCGTGCTTGCTCACCACCAGGTTGGCGGCGAGCAGCGAGAGCGCGAAGTTCAGCGGTACGAAGAGCACGGCGTACAGCAGCGTCCGGGTCAGCGCGTCGTAGAACGTGGAGTCCCCGAACAGGTTGTGGTAATTGTCCAGTCCGACGAACTGGAACGCCCCCACGCCCGTGTAGTTCGTGAAGGAGTAGACGAGCCCGATCACCGCCGGCCAGACGAAGAACAGCGCGAAGAGCACGACATTGGCCGCGATGAGGACGAGCGGCGCGATGGTGTAGCTGCTGCGTCTCCTGGGCGGGCTCGCGGACACGTCCGAGGCGCGTTTTGTCATCTTCCTGACTCCGTGCTGGTGGAATGGAACCTTCTGAAGGCCGGGCGGCGGCGTCTCGACCCCGCCGCCCGGCCCGTCGGCCTACGATCCGCCGCCGACCTGCTGGTTGTAGCCGGCCACGATGTTCTCCAGGGCCTTGTCGGGCGACTGCTGGCCGTTGATCGCCTTGCCGAGCTCCGTCTTGGTCGGGTCCTCGGTGAGGCTCTTGCCCTTCAGCACCCACGCCGTCTGCGCGCCGTTGAAGTAGCCCGAGATCGGGGCGTAGAGCGGGATCTCCTCGTTGTACAGCTTGAACGCCGCCTGGGCCGCCTGGGAGGTGAAGGGGTACTTCGGGCTCAGGCCGCTCTCGACCGGGAGGAACCCGGAGGTCTCGACCAGCTCGGTGTACTGCTTCGGGTCGTACACCCAGGACATGAACTTCTTGGCGGCGGTGGCCGCGGCACCGTTGTTGTTGAAGCCGACCATCATGCCGCCGCTGTTGACGTCACTGGCCTGCACCGGCTGGGCGGGGGTCGGGACGCTCGCCCAGTCGAACTTCTTGATGCTGTCCGAGAAGGCGGCGACCTGCCACACGCCGGACCAGTAGGCGGCCACGTCACCGCTCTGGAACATGGCCGACGGGTCGGCGCCGCTGGTCCACACCGACTTCGGCATGACCTTGTCGTCGTTCCATCCGACGAAGGTCTTCACGGCCTTCTTGGTCGCGCTGTCCACCGAGAACTTGCCGGAGGAGTCCGCGTGGACGTACTTCCCGCCCATCTCGTACACCATGGCGCGCAGCCGGGACGGCGACTGGTCGAACGTGAGGGAGTACTTGGCGCCGGTCTTCTCGCGGACCTTGTTCGCCGCCTTGATGAAGTCGGTCCACGTCCAGGTCTTCTGCGGCGAGCTCGGGAAGGAGACGCCGGCCTTCTTGAACAGCGTCTTGTTGATGAACAGGCCGGACGCGGTGACGTCCGAGGGTATGGACAGCACCTTCCCGGACGAGTCCTTGGCGAGGAAGTTGCCGTTGATGTTGTAGCTCTTGTTGTTGGCGATGGAGCTGAGGTCGATCAGCTTGTTCGACCAGATCGGGTCCAGCGCCGGCACGTCCGCGACGTCGGGCAGGGAGTTCGCCTGCGCGGCGTTGTGCAGCTTCGTCGGGTAGCCGTCGTAGGGGATGTTGACGAGCTTGACGTCGACGCCCGTTTCCTTCTTGTACTGCGCCACCAGCTTCTTCCAGCCCGCGTCCTGCCCCGGGACCGTGGAGATCCAGAACGTCAGCGACTTGGAGGTCCCGCCCGAGCCGGAGCCCGACCCCCCGCAGGCGGTGAGGAGGAGGGCACCTGCCGAGGCCACGGCAGCGAGGGGAACCAGGCGGCGCATACCGCCGCGGCCGAGTCGGCGGGAGCGCCGCACACCCACAGTGGTCATCTTCGATCCCATTTCTTCGGAGGGACGGAGCACGGCGCCGGCTGAGGCGGCACTGGTGCATTTTCTGAAGGAGAAGTCACTTTCCGGGGGTGCGGCCTCGCCCGGCCGCATCGTCCACGTGGAGCGAGATCCCCGGCCGTCCTGGCCGTCACCGCACGGGCACGCCCTCGTGCGGTTGCCGTACGTCGTGTACGGGCTGGGAGGCTCGCCCCAAGCCGGTGTCCCGACCGGCTTAGAAAGCGCTTGTCCGGACATTGGCAGACCAAGTCGGACGCCGTCAATCCTTCGCCGCCGCGGGCTCGGTCACGTTTTGGACTCCCCGGGCGACCGCGAGCCGGGCGGCGCCCACGACGGTGCCGGAGTCCCCGACCGTACTGCTGACCACCTCGGTCGGCCAGCTCAGCCGGTCCAGCTCCGCCCGCACACCGGGCACGAGCTGCGGGTCGGCACCCGTACTGCCGCCCAGCACGATCAGCCCCGGATCCAGCACGGCGGTCACCGCGGCGGCGATCCGGCCCACGTCGGCGGCGTGGTGGGCGACCACGGCGGCGGCCGTGGCGTGACCTTCCCCGGCGAGGGCGAAGAGCCGGTCGGCGGTCCGGGGGCAGGGGCCGTCGGTGTCCCGCCAGGCCTGCCTGGTGCGGCGCAGCAGGGAGCGCGCGCCGATCTGGCCCTCCAGCGCCTCGCGGCGCGGCTCGCGGCCCTCGTCCCAGGGGTAGGGCAGCCGTGCCACCTCACCGGCGGCACCGTTCGCGCCGCGCAGGACCTCGCCGCCGACGACGATGCCCAGGCCGACACCCACCCCGATCCGCAGATAGCCGAAGGTGCGGCGGCCGCGGGCGGCGCCCTCGTGCAACTCCGCGAGGGCCGCGCAGTTGACGTTGTTCTCCAGGTGGACGGGAACACCGGACGGCAGCGCGACGGCGATGGCGTCGAAGACGGGGCCGGCCTTCGCGGTCGCTGGGCGCATGCCGGCGCCCTCCAGGTCCCGGGTGGTGACGTCGCCGACGGCGACGACGATGCTGCGCAGCGGGGCGTTCGCGGGCAGCGCGGCGAGGGCCTCGCGCACGGCGTCGACGGCGTCCGCCCGGGGGCTGGTGGCCTCGGCGAGCAGGGTTCCGTCCAGGGCGCAGCCGTGGACCCGGGTCAGCGCGGGGCCCAGATCGACGGCGAGCACGGCCCCGGCGGCCGGGCCGAGCCGGTAGACGGCGGCGTTGCGGCCGGTTCCGCTGGAGGCGGTGCCGGAGTGGGCGGCGAGACCGGCGGCTTCGAGTTCGGCCACGGCCGAGGAGACGGTCGGCTTGGACAGGCCCGCGCCGGCCGCCAGCTGGGGGCGGGTCGCGGTGCCCGCCGCGGCCAGCACGGCGAACACCGCGCGGGCACTTTCGCTCAGGTTCATGCTCTCCCCCAGATCGTGCCGCAGCGGTCTGCTCACAAGGGTTGGTCGGCACCGGGATTCCGTGCCTCTTGACGCACTCTACTTCGTTAGTAAACTTCCTAACGAACTTCCGCGGCACACGCCGGCCGCGTTCCGTCAGAAGCCCGTCCCGGGGCTTCCCGAGGCCTTCCACTCCCGTTCCCCCAGGCACGGTTCGCCCGCCGTCGCAGCACAGCGCAACGACGAAAGAGGTTCCGTGCAGGACACCCCCTTCTCACGCCCTGTCGTGGTCGGCATCGACGTGGGCGGCACCAAGACCCAGCTGCGCGCCTTCATGGGCGAGGGCCAGGTCGCCGACCACGTGCGCACCAGCGGCGGCTGGCGGCCGCACGACCCCGTGGCCGCCGCCGAATGGCTGGCCG
This sequence comes from Streptomyces sp. NPDC001480, assembly GCF_042894725.1. NCBI lineage: Bacteria > Bacillati > Actinomycetota > Actinomycetes > Kitasatosporales > Streptomycetaceae > Streptomyces > Streptomyces sp. NPDC001480. Next base: position 106,360 of record NZ_JBIAVX010000001.1, read on the forward strand.
CACTGATCGCGGACGCGCTGCCGACGGGCGCGCGCCCGTCCGCCGTGGCCGTGGGCGGGCACGCCTGCGAGACACCACGGCAGTGCGACCTGATACGCATCGCGCTGCACCGCCACTTCGACGCGCCCGCGCTGGTCGTCGGCGACGCCGAGCTGCTCGTCCCGGCCGCCGGCCTGGACAAGGGTGTCGGCCTGGTCGCCGGCACCGGCTCGGTGGCCGTGGGCCGGCGCCCCGACGGCTCCGTCGTGCAGGTCGGCGGCTGGGGCGCGGTGCTCGGCGACGAGGGCGGCTCGGCCGGACTCGTGCGCGAGGCCGCGCGGGCCCTCTGGGCCGCGCACGACCGCGGCGAGGCACCGGACGCACTGGCGTCGGCACTGGTCGAGGCGTTCGGTGTCGCGGAGGTACCGGCGCTCGGAGCGGCTCTGGAGGCCGCCTCCGACGTCTCCGCGGAGTGGGGCCGGCACGCCCCGGCCGTCTTCGCCGCCGCCGAAGCCGGATCGCTCCTCGCCCGGGACGTGATCGCGGCCGGTGGCCGCTCTCTCGCCGCGCTCGTCGTCCGGCTCTCCGCCCGCGGGGTCGCCGCAGACGACGTGGTGATCGCGGGCAGCACCGTCCTCGCGCAGCCCCGGCTGTACGACGCCTTCACCGCCGCACTCGCCGAAGCCCTCCCCGGTGCCCGGCCGCGTCCCCTCCGGGTTCCCCCGGTCGAGGGCGCGATGGCGTTGGCGCGCTCGCTCCTGTGAACCGCGCCGCCCGCGTTCACCCGCGGGCCATGTCCCGGCCGCCGGGGCCTCGCCGACGGGACACGGCTTCCTCATAGATCTTCACTTGTTCAACTTTCGCTTGTTCGACTTTCTCCGCGCGAACCACAGGCCACAGGCCGGGCAACGGCCGCAGGGCCGCACAACACAAGAGAGAGGCACACGCATGCCGTCATCAGCCGGGCACCGCTCCCCCTCGCCGGCCCGCGGACGCGCCGTCGGCCGGCGCGGGTTCCTCAAGACCTCGCTCGGCGCCTCGGCGGGCGTGCTGACCGCGCCCACGTTCGCCGGCTGGCTGGCCGCCGCCGACGCCAAGGCCGCCACCGCGCCCGCGGCGTTCGTCGACGACTACAAGTCCAACGTCCCGGCGAACCTCACCCCCGACACCAACGCGGTGGTCCGGATCCTCGGCGGGTTCGCCCAGGTGTGGAAGACCGGCTCCGCGTGGAACACCGGCGCCGTGCTGCGGCCCGAGGTGCTGCGCGCCAACATGCGCTACTGCGCCCGGATCACGAAGGCGCGCACGGACGCCGAGGCGAAGGAGGCGTTCGTCTACGACCGGCAGCACCAGAGCTACGCGATGATCGCGGGCCTCGGCCCGCTGGCCGGCCTGTACAGGACGGGCGCCAAGGCGGTCACCTCGATCACCAGCGCGCCCGACGGCACCCCCGCGACCACCGTCAGCGACGCCGTGCCCGCCGGCGCCCCGGCCGGCTCCGCGCTCGGCGCGGGCTCCCACGACTCGGAGCTGGGCAAGGTGGCCGAGCTGGTCGACACCGTGCGCGGCCCGTACGCCTCCGGCAACCCGGCCAAGTACGCCTACCAGTACCCCCGGCCATGGCGCATGAACGAGGACAGCGAGGTCGTGGACACGGGGCGGACCGACGCGCTCGGCTACCCGGTGTACGACTCCGATGTGGTCGTCGCCCCGCAGCTGCTGCGCCAGCGCGGCACCTCCCCCACCGACGACGGCGGCTTCCCCAGCGGCCACACCAACGCCTTCCACCTGGCGGGCCTGGCGCTGGCGTACGCGGTGCCGGAGCGCTTCCAGGAGCTGGTGACCCGTGCCTTCGAGCTGAGCCACACCCGGATCATGGCGGGCATGCACTCCACCGTCGACGTCATCGGCGGCCGGATCATGGCCACCGCGCTGGCCGCCGCGACCCTCGCGGACCCGGCCAACGCGGCCCTCAAGCAGGCCGCGCGGGCCCAGGCGCTGGCGTACTTCGAGCAGCGGACCGGCACGGACGCCGACACCCTGTACTCCTACGCCCACGCGGCCGGCCGCGACACCGACCCGTACGCCGACCGGGCCGCCAACGCCCGCGCGGTCACGCCCCGGCTGACCTACGTCCTGACCCGGCAGGGCCACGGCGCGCCGCTCACCGTGCCCAAGGGCGCGGAGGTGCTGCTGGAGACCCGGCTGCCGTACCTGGACGCGGCGCAGCGGCGCGAGGTGCTGCGCACCACCGGACTGCCCGCCGGGTACGTCCTGCTCGACGGCTTCGAGCAGTGGGGCCGGCTGAACCTGTTCGCCGCGGCGGACGGCTACGGCGCCTTCGACTCCGACGTGAGCGTCACCCTCGACACGGCCGCCGGGGGCTTCTCGGCGGCCGACAGCTGGCGCAACGACATCGACGGGCGCGGCGGCCTGACCAAGCGGGGCACCGGCACGCTCACCCTGACGGGCCGCAACCGGTACTCGGGCGGGACCGTGCTGGCGGCGGGCACGCTGGTGGCGGGTTCGCAGGACGCCCTCGGGCACGGTGACCTGCGGGTCGCCGACGGCACGCTGCGGGTGGCCGAGCGGGTGCGGGTGCGCGGCCAGTACGGCCAGGACTCCGGCACCCTGGAGGTCACCCTGCGCGCGGGCCGCAAGGCGCCGCTGGCGGTGCAGCGGCGGGCGGTGCTGGGCCGGGGCAGCGTGCTGTCGCTGAGCCTGGACGCCGAGCGGCCGCCCGCCGCGGGCAGCACGGTGCCGGTGATCGACGTACCGCGGCTGCGCGGCCAGTTCGACCGCGTCGAGGTGAACTCCGACCGGCTGCGCGCCGTACCGCTGTATACGGCAGACGGTCTGTCGGTACGACTCGTGAGGCGGTGACGCGCCCGGTGGCGGGGGCGATGCGAGAGTAGGGCCATGAGGCGGCCCTCCGACCGCTCCCGCCACCGGCCGGCGCGGGACACCGCGGGGCGGACGATGACACGCGAACAGCACTCGGTCCTCGCACCGGAGGCCCCCGACCCGGCCGGTCCGGCGCCACGGGCGGCGCTGCCGGCCCGGGCGCGGCTGACCGCCGGCCTGCGCCGCCACCGGCGGTGGCTGGTGCCGCTGCTGGTGGCGCTGCTGCTCGCGCAGATGGCCGGCGCGATGGTGACGACGGCCGCGCGGCAGACGCCCACGATCGACGAGCCGGTGTACGTGGGCACCGCCACCGACTACCTGCGCGAGCACCGCGTGCGCTACAACCCCGAGCACCCGCCGCTCGGCAAGCTGGTGATCATGGCGGGGATCGCGGTGGCCGACCCGCGCTACGACGCCTCGTACCACGGTGACCAGGGCGAGGTGGGCCGCCATCTGCTCTACGAGTCCGGCAACGACCCCTGGCGGCTGATGCTGTGGGCCCGGCTGCCGGTGATCGTGCTGACCCTGCTGTTCGGGCTGGTCGTCCTCGCCTTCGCCCGCGAGGTCGTCGGTACGGTGGGGGGCCTGGCGGCCCTCGCGCTGTACGCCTTCTCCCCCGATGTGATCGCGCACGGCTCGCTGGCCACCCTCGACGTGCCGGCCGCCGGGTTCGTGCTGACCTCGGCGTGGCTGGTGTGGCGGGCGCGGCGCGGGCCCCGGCTGTACCTGCCGCTCGCGGGGGCGGCGCTCGGGGCGGCCTTGGCGACCAAGATGAGCGCGCTGCCGGCGATACCGGTGCTGATGCTGCTGGCCGTCCTGACCGTGTACCGGCGGGCCGGGGCCGATCGCCGCCGGGCCCTGGTGCGCGGGCTGGCCGGAGCGGCCGTCGTGGCGGTCGCCGCGATCGCCGTCGTGTGGGTGAGCTATCTGGCCGTCGACCCGCGGCTGCGCTTCGCGCCCGCCGACCCTGTGCCGGTCGTCCACGGGCTGCGCGGGCGCCTGGCCGGGCTGCTGCCGTTCCCGCGCGCGTACCGGGACGGGATGCTCGTGCAGTTCGCCTTCGAGGACCGCCCGTGGCAGGGCTATCTGTTCGGACGGCTCTATACCGGTTCGCTCTGGTACTACCTCCCGGCCGCCCTGCTGGTGAAGACCCCGCTCGGCATGCTGGCGCTGTGGGCGGCCGGATCGGTGGCCGTCCTGCGGGTGCGCAGGCTGCGGCCCGCGGCGCCGTACGTGCTGCTGCCGCCCGCCGTGCTGCTGGCCGCGGCGATGACCGGCTCACGCGACTTCGGCACCCGCTACGCCGTGTTCGTGCCGATGTTCCTGGCGGTCGGGGCGGCCTGTCTGCTCGCGGTGCGATGGCGGTGGGCGCCCGTGGTGACGGGGGCGCTGGTGCTGTTCGTCGCGGTGAGTTCCGTGCGGACGTTCCCGTACTACCTGCCGTACTCCAACGAGGTGTTCGGCGGGCCGGCGAAGACGCATCTGCGGCTGCACGACTCCAACGTGGACTGGGGGCAGGACCTGGGGCGGCTCGCCGACCGGCTGGCGCACCGCTATCGGGGCGAGCGGGTCTGGCTCGTGTACAAGGGCGCCGGGGTGCCCGCGTACTACGGCATCCACGCCGCCGATCCGCGCCGGGTGCCGCCGAGCGAGGTGCACGGGCTGCTCGTGGTGTCCGACTCGTCGGTCGCCAAGGCGCGCGGGCGACTGGCCGAACTGATCGACAGCAGCCGCCCGATCGACGACGTCGGTCATTCGATCACCATCTACCGGCGGTGACCGCGGCCGGCGCCGGCCGTCCCGCACGAGTTGTGTATTCGCTGTGCGGGAGGGGCTGTTGTTGCCGCGCAAGCCCTGGTCACCACGGTCCGTGAGCTATGTTGAGCTTCGTGGGAGACAAAGGAGGCGCACCGGTGCCATCGCCCCAGCAGGCACGCGCGCAGGCATCCGCGATCACCTCGACCTCGGGCAAGGCCGTCCCGGAGGCCGACGCGTCCCCGACCTCCCGGCTCCGCGAACTCTTCGACGGCCCCCGGCTGTCGCCCGGGCAGCGCCGTATCGCCCAGTACCTCATCGAGAACATCACCGAAGCCGCGTTCCTGTCGATCACCGACCTCGCCGACCGGGTCGGTGTGAGCCAGCCGTCCGTGACGCGGTTCGCCGCCGCGGTCGGCTTCAGCGGCTACCCGGCGCTGCGGGAGAAGCTCCAGTCGATCGCGCTGGGCACCCTCGCCGGCGGCCCGGTCGCGGCCGAGGAGAACCGCAGCAACGAACTCCAGGCGGCCGTCGACGCCGAGATCCAGAACCTGGAGAACCTGCGGCGGGACTTCGCCGATCCCGGCCGGGTGATCCAGGTCGGGCGCGAGCTGTCCCGGTCCACGCCGCTGACCGTGGTGGGCATGCGCATCTCCGTCTCCCTGGCCGAGTACTTCGCCTACGCCGCACGCCGTATCCACCCCGACGTACGGCTGGTGACCCGGGGCGGCAGCGTCGCCTTCGACGCGCTGCTCCAGTCGCGCGAGGCCGGTGGGACATGGGTGCTGGCCTTCGGCATGCCCCGGCACGCGCAGGAGACGCTGACCGCGATCCGGGTGGCGCGCGGGGCCGGCCTGAAGGTCGCCCTGATCACGGACCTCGCGCTCGGACCGCTGGTCGACGAGGCCGACGTCGCCTTCGCCACGGGCACCGGTTCCCGGCTGGTCTTCGACTCCTACGCCGCCCCGGGGCTGCTGGCCGCCGCGCTGCTCCAGGCCATGACCGACGCCGACCCCGAGCGCACCCAGGCGCGGCTGGAGGAGTACGAGCAGGTCGCCGACCAGCACCAGTTCTTTCTCAAGGACTGACCAAGGCCCCCGTGAGCGGGGGTCGTAGAGGGATCATTCACCTCAAAGCGCGCATGAATGTTTTCATACGTCTTGCAAAGCCGACGGCATATATAAATACTGCTCACGGATCGCACCCGGCCGACTCCGGGACCGTTCCGCACCCAAGGACTCACCTCGCACGTGCCCCGAGAAAGCCGACGGACCGCCCATGCGCACGCAAGCCCGCACGCCGCGCCGGCGAACCGACGTCCGGGGCCCCTGCACGGACATCCCCAGCCGCCGTCCCCTACCCGCGTCGGCGCCAGGGATGTTCGATCGGGCGTCTCCTGCACGAGCGCCCCTGGCGGCCCCGGTCATCCCCTAGGCCGGGGCCGCCCACCCCCGTCGGACCACCCCTCACGACGCCGCACACCCGGAAGCGATGACCATGACCCTCACGACCACGCGCACCCGCCCGGACTGGCCCTGCCAGGTCAAGACGCCCGGCAGCTACGACTGGGAGCGCTCGGCGGCCAGGTGGCTGCGCGAGCTGGTCCCGGCCCGCTACGGCAGCTACCCGGTGCTGATGCGCCACCCCGTGCTGCTCGCCCGGCACGCCCAGATCCAGGTCCAGCACGAGATCCGGGTGGCCCGGACCGCGCTCCAGACCGCGCGCGCCGAACTGCCCACGCTGGGCCTGCCCGAGTCGGTCATCGAGCACACGATCAAGATGTACGCGGCCGAGGTGCTCCAGCTCCAGCACATCGCCCGCAGCGTCCGGGCGGTCACCGAGGCGCTGGTCGGGCACAGCACCGGCCGCTGACCAGGCGCACAGCACCGGCCGCTGACCAGGCACGACGGACACGCCGGCCCGTACCGGGCGCTCGATCGCCCGCTCGCCCCGCGGGCCGCCGTCCGCCCCGGGCACACCAGCGCGCCCCCTCGGGCGCACGGCCGCGGGAACTCCGGTCCGCCGCAGGTGTGATCCGACCGGCTCCGGTGTGCAATGCTCGTTCGCGTGACGAGCGAGCCCGCGCCTCCCCCGCAGACCGGCGGCGTCCCCGACCTGGCGGCGCTGGCCAGGATCGTGGCCAGGCAGCGCGCGGAGATGGACCGGCTCCAGGACCTGGCGGCTACGTCGGCCGTCGTGGAGCGGGCCAAGGGCGCCCTGATGGCGCTCACCGGCTGCTCGCCCGACCATGCCCACGAGGAACTCGTCCACCGCGCCAAGGCCGGGAGCCGCACCCTCATCGAGGAGTGCTGGCTGACCCTCGGCGCCTTGATGCCGCCACTGGAAGACTTCGACGACGCGGCGCGCTCGGCCGGGCACACGGGGCCGCGCGCGGTGGCGGCCGCGGATGACGGGAAGGACCCGGCCCCGGCGGCCCGGGCGGTCACCGCTGTCCCGGTCCGGACCGGCGCCGCTCTGCCGGCCGCCGGGCCCGACGACCGTTCCGAGGCGCTGGGACGGCTCGGCAAGGCGCTGGTGCGGGTGGGCACGCCGCAGGAGCTCGCGGTGCGCCTGCTGGAGGGGCTCGGGCCGGAGGTGGGGGCCGACGCCGTACTGCTCTTCAGGCGGCTGCCGGAGGGCGGGCTCGAACTGATCGGGCACGCCGGTGTGGGCGACACCCTGGCCGCCCAGTGGCACCGGGTCCCTCCGCTCGACGGAGTCGCCCCGCTGCACGCCCTGCAGAACCGGGAGCCGTGCTGGCTGGAAGACCTGGCCGCGGACCGGTCGCGCTACCTGCTGATGGGGGACCCGCCCGAGCGGTGGCGGTCTCGTGCCTGGCTGCCCGTGTCGACCGGGCAGACGGCCGATGTGGCGCTCGGGGTGCTGCGCGGACGCGATGAACCCTTCGCGCCCCGCACCCGCGAGTTCCTGCTGGCCGTGGCCCGGCTATGCGCCGGACGGCTGCGCGCCTTCGACTCGCCCCGGGAGGATGCCACCCCGAGCGTCGCCGACGCCGTGCAGGCCGTGTTCGACGTGCTCCCGGGCGCGGCGGTCCTGCTCACCCCGCTGCGTTCACCGTCGGGCGACGTGGAGGACTACCGCATCGACGCCGCGACCCCGGACTCGATCGACGTCCTGGAGCGCACCGGACGCGAGCTGATCGGCCTGCGCATCCTGGAGTGCTACCCGTCCGTCGCGGGCGAGCCCCTGTGGCAGGGGTACCTCTCGGCGCTCACGACCGGGGAACCGTACGAGGGTGAGCCTTTCGCGTACCAGGAGATGACGGCCGAGGTGCCGCAGACCGTCACCTACTCGGTGCGGGCCGCACGGCTGGGCGACGGGCTGGTGGTCAGCTGGATCCGGCACGACCCCTCCGAGCGCCAGGAGCAGCGGCTGGCGGACGTGCAGCGGCTCGGCAAGCTCGGCTGGGCGAACTGGAACCTGGTGACCTACGAGGCCCTGTGGTCGGTCCAGGCGTACTCCGTCCTCGGCCGGGACCCCGCACGCGGCCCCGTCGCCCTGGAGCACCTGCCGGATCTGGTGCTGCCGGAGGACGCCGCCGCCGTCTCGCGTGCCGTCACCGGCATCGTCCGCGACGGACGTCCGTTCGACGTGCCGTTCCGGATCAGGACCGCGTCGGGGGTCCGGCACCTGCGGGCGGTCGCCGAGGCGGTGGCGGACCAGGACGGCACCCCCGTCGAGGTGCACGGGTTCGTCCAGGACCTCACCGCACAGCGCAGCGCCGAACTGGCGCTGGTGGAGAGCGAGCGGGCGGTGCTGATGCAGCGCGGCATCCTCCAGGCGGAACGGGCGATGGCCGTCCGGCTCCAGCACGCGCTGCTGCCGCTGCCGAGCAAGCCGGTCCAGCTGGCCGGGCTGCGGGTCGACGTGGCCTATGTGCCCGCACAGTCGGAGATCCACGTCGGCGGCGACTGGTTCAGCGCCATCGAACTGCCCGACCGCAACGCGCTGTTCGTGGTCGGCGACGTGGCGGGGCACGGCATCGGCGCCGTCGCCACCATGGCCCAGCTCCGCTTCACCGCGAAGGGCATGGTCAGCACGGGTTCGTCGCTGACCGGTGCGCTGGCCCGGCTGAACATGCTGTTGCTGCACTCCCGGGACAGCCACGGCACCGCGACCATGGTCCTGGCCCGCTATGAGCCCGAGGGGCGCCGGCTGGCCTGGGCCCAGGCGGGTCATCCGCCGCCGCTGCTGCTGCGCGGGGGCGAGGCCCGCTTCCTCGACCGGCCCGACGGCATGCTGCTCGGCGCGTCCGCCTCGCCCGCGTACCACGCCGCCGAGTGCCGCCTGGAACCGGGCGACCGCCTGCTCCTGTACACCGACGGCCTGGTCGAACGGCCCGGCGAGGGCATCGACGCGGGCCTCGCCCGACTGGCCGCGGCCGTCCTCGCCCAGGACACCGACGGACCCGGCGCCCTGGAGTCCCTCCTCACCTCGATGCTGGAGGGCGAACGACGCGACGACGTATGCGTACTGGACATACGGGTACCGCCCGACACGACCTGAGCCACGACGCCCGGCCGACGGGAGCCGAGCGCCGGCCGGACCAGGACCGACCGACGCCCCCGGCGTGAAGAACGGCGAGCGGACCGCGTGACCGGCCGCCGCCGGCCGGGGCAGGGGCGAACGGCCCGGCGAGAGCCTCGACCCGGGCCTCGCCCGGCCCGCCGTGGCTTGCCGGACGGCGGGCGGACGACGAGCCCGGATTCGGTGCGCGACGAGGTCTGCGCACCGAGCATACGAGTGCCGACTCACACGGCCTCCGGCGTGAAGGACGGCGGGCGGACCCCGTGACCGGCCGCCGCCGGCCGGGGCAGGGGCGAACGGCCCGGCGAGAGCCTCGACCCGGGCCTCACCCGGCCCGCCGTGGCTTGCCGGACGGCGGGCGGACGACGAGCCCGGAGTCAGCCTCGGGCGTCCGAGAGGATCAGCCCCGGTCGGTCAGGCCGTGTTCGATCGCCAGGCGGGTCAGGTCGGATCTGCGCCGGGAACCTGTCTTCTCGCCGATGCGGTCGAGGTGGGAGTGGACGGTGTGGGTGCTGATGGAGAGCCGGCGGGCGATCTCCTGGTCCGTCGCGCCGCCCGCGAGGAGGCCGAGCACCTCCCGCTCCCGGTCCGTGAAATGGGGGGACGTCCTGAGCAGGTGGCCGGCGGGCACGGACACGTAGCCGCGGCCCGAACCCACGCACCGGATCGCCGTCAGCAGCTCCTCCCCCTCGGCGTGCCGGCTCAGATAGCCGCTGGCACCCGCCCGGATCACCCGGACGGCGTCGATCTGCGGCGACGAGGACACGACGATGACGGCGTGCCCCCGCTCCCGCAGGTCCGCCACGGCCGCGGTGAGTGCGGCGGGGGGCTCCTGGAGGTCCATGAGGACCACTTCCGCGCCCCGCAGATCACCGTTCGCGACCTCGATCGAGGGCACGGTGACGACCAGCCGGAGATCGGGCGCGGTCGCCACCAGGTGGGAGACGCCGTGCCGGAAGACCGGGCAGTCTCCGATGACCGCGATGCGCACGCGCGTGGCCGGTCCCGCCCCCGCGGCCCGGAGGCCACCGCTCATGGGCATCTCCGATCTCGCGCGGACGTCCTGCCCTCAGCGTGGGGCGGAAGCTCGGAGCGGGCGCGCCGGACTGACCCGTCCGGGGGACGGGGCAGGGTCCGTGGTCGTCGTCGTGGGGTGCCGGTACGAGCGGGTGCCGGGCCGGGTCAGTCCACCGGGTGACCCGGTTCGATGGCAAGCGCGTCGCCGAGTCGCAGCAGGCTCCCCGCGCGCCGCTCGCCCCACCGCACGGGGTCGAGGAGGAAGCCGACGTGGTCCCCGCCGTCGACGCGCCCCACCACGGTGCCGACGAACCAGGCCGCCACGTCCTGGAGGACGACCGCTCCGCCGTGGCCCGGCGTCCAGGGCACGCGGGCGAACTTGTCGACCCGGTCGCCGGTCTCCCCGCCGAACAGGGCCGCCACCTCGTACTGCTCGCGGGTCAGCAGGTGGACGGCGAGGCACTCGGCGTCGAGGGCGACCCGGTAGGTGTGGTTGACCTTGGACAGCCACACCACGAACCGCACGGGGTCGAGCGAGCACTGCGAGGAGAACCCGACCAGACAGCCCGAGCGCTCCCCGCCCGCCGCGGCCGTGACCACGCACATGTCCGGGTCGAGCCGGCGGGTGAACACATCGAGGTCCGTCATGCCCCACGGGTGCCCCCGGTCGCCCCCGCCTCACCCGGTGGTGAGGCTGGTACGGGACTCCAGGGAGCGGCGGGTGTCGTTGCCGTAGACGCCGGTCTCGTCGCCGCTGATGCCGTACCAGAGCTGGAAGCGGGCCACCGCCGCGGTGAGTTCGGCGTCATAGGTGCCGCTGGTGGAGCCGCCGCGGTAGACGTCCGGGACGCGCAGCAGGCGTTGCTCCAGTTCGGTGACCTCGGGGCCGCTGTCGCCCTCGCGGAGCGTGCCGGCACCGTCGGGGTCGGCGGTGCCGACGGCGGTGGGCGCGGTGCCGGCCGACTTGGCGGGGGCGGCGGAGGTGGCCGGCGCGGAGGGCTGCGCGGCGGAGGCGGTGTCCTGGCGGCCGGGCAGCAGCAGGGCGCAGGCGAAGCCGACCAGCGCGGCCGCGGTGACGGCGATTACGACGGCCGCGCGGCGCAGCCCCGGGCCGAATCCGAAGGCGCCGGTGCGACGCGCGGCGGACCGCGACCGCCCGGGCGGGGCGTCGGCCCGCGCCTTGTCGGCGACGCGGGGCAGTTCCTGGGTGTCGTCCTCGACGGGCGGCCCCGCCCAGTCCTCCGGGCCGGACGGATCCGCGAAGTCGTCCGCGCTGGACGGGCGCGCGGAGGCACCGGTGGCCGACGGACCCGCGAAGTCGTCCGAGCCGGACGGCCCCGGCGAGGTCTCCGGCCGGGCCGCGTCCTGCTCCATCTCCCGCATCAGCTCGGCGAGCGCGTCGAGCCGGCGGGGACGCAGGACGCGGATGGGTTCGAGGACCGGGCCACGGCTCGGCCCGCCCTGATCGTGCGGTGTCGACACAAGCGCTCTCCTTCCGTCCCCGAGCAGAGATACGCACGCACCGCCCCCGGAGTTCAGAAAGCACTCAGTTCCCCCGAAGCCGCACTGAGTGCCATGAGACCCGGACGAGTGCTACGTTCACGTCCATGAGCTCCAGCAGCGCGGCGGCGGCCGCGAAGCCGCCCATGCGGGACGCCCTGGTGGCGGCGGCCTTCCGGCTGTTCCTGGAACGCGGCTACGAACAGACCACGGTGGACGACATCGTGGCCCTCGCGGGGGTCGGCCGGCGCTCGTTCTTCCGCTACTTCCCCTCCAAGGAGGACGTGGTCTTCCCCGACCACGAGCGCTGCCTGTCCGACATGACCGCCTTCCTGGCCGCCGGCGGCGAGGAGCACGAGCCGGTGCGGCGGGTCTGCGACGCGGCCCGGCTGGTGCTGCGGATGTACGCGGAGAACCCCGACTTCTCCGTGCAGCGCTACCGGCTCACCAAGAAGGTGCCGGGGCTGCGCGCGTACGAACTGTCGGTGGTCTGGCGCTACGAGCGGGCGCTCGCCGAGTATCTGCGCGGCCGCTTCGCCGGCCGGCCCGAGGGTGCGCTGCGGGCCGACGTGATCGCGGCGGCGGTGGTCGCGGCGCACAACAACGCGCTGCGCTCCTGGCTGCGTTCGGGCGGCGAGAGCGACGCGAGCGCGACGGTGGACCACGCGCTGGGGTACGTGCAGTCCGCCTTCGGCCGGCCCTCCGTGGTGGTGCCGGGCGAGCAGCGGTCCGAGGACGTGATCGTGCTGGTCTCCAGGCGCGGGGCGCCGCTGTGGCGGGTGGTGCAGGAGCTGGAGTCCGCGCTCGGCCGGGGCTGATCCGGTACGTGCCCCGGAACCCTACACAAATTGGGGGTACGGAGTGCCTTTACGAGTGGCACTGAGTGCCATACTCTGTCGGCGTGCACGGTGGCACGGTGAACCGGGCACGCGTGTGCGCGGCCGGTGCCGGGCACGCGGATTCCGGCCGAGCGCAGGGAGTTGACCAGCGTGTACCACCATTCAGGAAGCTCCGCTCGTCCGGCGGGCGGCTCCGCGACCGGCGTCCTCGACCCCCAGGCCGCGGACTCGGGCGCCCTCGTCTTCCAGCGCTGCAACTGGTGCGGCACCGCCATGTACCACCGGCTGCTGTGTCCGGTCTGTCAGGGCAGCGACCTGCGCACCGAGCGCAGCGAGGGCGTGGGCACGGTCCGCCACTCGACCGTGGTGCACCGCAACACGCCCGCCGCGCGCAATGTGTCCCTGATCGAGATGGCCGAGGGCTTCGTGGTCCGGGGACGGGTGATGGGGCCGCCCATCGGCATCCACAGCGGGGACCGTGTGCAGTTGTCCACGGCGAAGGACCCGGTGCGGAGCGAGCCCGTCTTCCAGTTGCTCGACGAGCCGTACCGCGCCTGGCGCTGACGTCTCCCCTCCGGGTTCGACCACTGAGGACATCGACGACCACCGCGGATCACCGCGGATCACCGCGGGATTCACCTCCGCCTCACAGGCAACCCGCAGTCGCCTCTTCCCGTCCTCCGGAACGCGAGGGGCCCCCGGGACGGCCGGGGTGCCCGAACTCGGCGTCCGAGGAGGGGAACAGTGGTCCGTGCCCGGCGAATATGGGTCACCGCCGCGGTGTTACTCGCGGTGGCGGCAGGATCTCCAGGGCTGGCACAGGCTCGACAGCGGGCAGGCGCAGGGCCGTCGGTGAACGCGGCCGACGAGGGGCTGCCACCGGGCTGGCGCATCGCCGGTGCCCGCTCGGCACCGGAGCTGGTGTGGCGGTCGGCCGCGCGGGTGCCCATGGGCGACGCGCGCGTGGAGTTCCGTACCGCGGGACGGTTGCTGGGCGTTCCGGCGCCGGGGAAGGACGGGCACAGTTTCCGGCTCGGCCTCGACGGCGCGCGGCCGGCCGACCTGAAGAACCTTCAAGTGTGGTCGGGCGGGCGGCGGCTGGACGCGGGGGCGGACACCGCGGCACAGGACCCCGGCACGGCGGCGGCCCGGCTCCCCGCCCCGCTGCCCGCGAACGGCGTCGACCCCGGCAAGCCCGGCCGGTACCGGACCGTGACCGGCGAGTACACGCTCAAGTCGGTACGGATCCCCGGCTTTTCGGAGCCGGTCGAGATGAAGGGCGTGGTCGTGGCGCCGTCCGGGGCCACCGGGCGCAGGCCGCTGGCGCTGTTCCTGCACGGACGTCACTACACCTGCTACGCCGCGAACGGCGACGCCACCGGCGACTGGCCCTGCAAGAGGGGCACCAAGCCGGTGCCCAGCCACCGCGGCTACCTGCGCGACCAGAAGCTGCTGGCCTCGCAGGGCTATGTGACGGTGTCGATCTCCGCCAACGGCATCAACGGCCAGGACTGGGCCGCCGAGGACGGCGGCGCGCAGGCCCGTTCGTCGCTGGTGCGGCTGCACCTGGCGCGGTGGGCCGACTGGGCCGAACACCCTGGTACCGCGCCGGCGGTGGTCCGTGACGCGCCGCGCGCCGATCTGTCCCGCGTCCTGCTGGTCGGGCACTCCCGGGGCGGCGAGGGTGTCAACCGGGCCGCGATGGACAGTCTCTACCCGCCGCCCGCGGACCAGGACGGCTACCACGGCCCGGTGCGCTGGCACATCAGCGGCACCGCACTGATCGGCCCCACCGTCTTCGGCCAGAACCCGGTCGCCGACGTGCCGTCGGTGTCGGTCCTGCCCGGCTGCGACGGTGACGTCTCCGACCTCCAGGGCGAGGTGTACGTCGACGGCACCCGCGGGGTCAGCCGGGGCGCCGCCCTGCACAGCGCGGTCTACGTGATCGGCGCCAACCACAACTTCTTCAACACCGAGTGGACGCCGGGGCAGGCGCAGGCCCCCGCCGAGGACGACTTCGGGGACGACCCGGACCACCCGGACCCGGTGTGCAAGAAGGGCGCGGCCACCCGGCTGACCGCGAACCAGCAGCACAAGGCGGGCTCCACCTACATCGCGGCCGCCGCCCGGCTGTTCGTCGCCGGCGACGACCGGGTGCGTCCACTGCTCGACGGTTCGGGCCGGCGGGCCCCGTCGGCGGACCCGGCGCGGGTGCTCAGCCACGCGGTCGGCGCGAACCGGGGTGCCCGGTTCCTGCCGGACGACCCGGCCGGCCAGGTCCTCGTGTCCGGCGCGCGGCTGTGCTCCGCGGTCGACCCCGCTCCGGCCGTCGCCTGCCTCGGCCGGAACACCAAGGGCAGTTCGCCGCACTTCGCCATGTGGGAGACGGGGAAGGAGTCCGGTCGGCACGCGGTCGCGCTGCGCTGGACGTCGTCCGGTTCCCCGGCGCGGATCGGCACCGCCCGGCCCGTCTCCCTCGGCGGCGCCAAGGCGCTGGCGCTGCGGGTCATCGTCCCGCCGAACACCTCCGGGACGCAGCTGGACGTGGCTCTCACCGACGCCTCCGGCCGCACCGCGACGCTCGGCCGGGTGCGGGTGGACGGGCTGCCCGGCAGTGACCGGACCGCGTCGTACTGGGCGCGCGAACTGCACGTGCCGCTGGCGGCGGCCGGCCGCGCCGGGCTCGACCTGCGCCACGTCAAGTCCCTGCGGCTGACGCCGCGTTCACGGTCGGGGCAGGCCTGGCTGATGGACGCCTGGGGCTGGCGGCCCGGCACACCGGCGGCGGGCACTGCGAAGCTGTCGCGCGTGGACGTCGGCCGGACCACGGTCGACGAGGGCGACTCGGGCGTGCGCACCTACCGGGTGCCGGTCCAGGTGTCCGGGCAGGGCAGCGGCCAGGTGCGCGTGTACGTCGTCGACCCGGCCACCGGGCAGGCGAAGGACCGGCTGGTGACGGTCCGGCCCGGCGGTCACGACATCGACGTACCGGTCAAGGTCGAGGGGAACACGCGGTACGGCGCCGACGTGCCGCACGACATCCTGGTCAAGGCGGTGAAGGGCACGGTCGTCGGCTCCCACCACGGTGGGATCACCGTCCACGACGACGACCCCGCGCCCAGGATCACCGTGACCCCGGTGGCCGGCCGGGTCACCGAGGGGCAGGCCCTGAAGTGGCGGGTCTCCCTGTCGGAGGCCGCCGACGTGGACCTGGGGACGGCGTTCGCGGCGGTCCCGGTCTCCGGGACGGAGCTGTCCACCAAGGACGTCGACCCGGCGTGGCTCAGGGACACCTCGGGCGCGTCGCCGGACCCGGAGCGGCCGCTGTCCAAGGTGGACGGCCTGTACCTGTGGGTGGACGTCCCGGCGGGCAAGCTGAGCACCGACGTGACCCTGCCCACTGTCAAGGACCGGGTCGCGGAGTCCGCTGAGACGGTGCGCTTCCAGCAGCTCGACGAGCAGGGCGACCCGCAGTCCGGCGGGCTGGTCCTGGACGGCACCGTGCTGGACGCCTCGTAACGGCGTACGCACACGTACGGCACGTACGGCACACCGGCGGGGTCGCGGCGCACGAGCCGCGGCCCCGTCGGCCTTTCGCGGCCCGCTCCGTCAGGGCGTGAGGGTGACCGTGATGCCCACGGTCCCCTCCCGCCCCCGGCGCAGCCGGCTGCCCAGCAGTGTCAGGCGGCCGGCGATGCCGTACTTGCGGGCGATGAGGCCCCGGTAGCGCTCGGCCGTGGCCGCGTCGCCGATCTCCGCGGTGGCGGGAACCTGGTCGCCGGTCGGCCGGCCGCGCACGTCGCAGGGGCCGACGAGGACGTCCGGGCGGCGGCGGATGCGCTTGACCTTCCAGGAGTCCGCGACCGTCCAGACGCCGAGCGCGGCCCCGTCCCTCACCACCCAGACCGGAGTGGCGACCGGGGAGCCGTCCTTGCGGTAGCTGGTGACGAGCAGGTACTTGCCCGCGGAGAGCCGATCCAGCGACGAGTCGTCCATACCCGCAGTCTAGGAGGACGCCGCCGGGCCGAGCAGGGCGAGATAGCGGCGGGCGAAGAGGTAGGCGTCGCCCGGCCAGCGCGCCGACAGGTAGTTACCGTCCTGCACGGTGAAGGCGTGCGTGTCGTCGTCCGCGGTGCCGCGCCGGGTGAGCTCCCGGGGTCCACGCGCGAACTGCCGGGCCGGGTCGTCGAGGGCGGAGCGCACTTCGTCCTCGACGTAGGCGGGGTAGGTGCGGTAGTAGCGGCCCAGCCGCCAGGCGGTGGTCCAGTAGGCGGAGCGTTCCATGTACTTGGGCAGGCAGGTCGTGCGCCGTCCCGCGAGCACGCTGCGGCCGGTCGCCGGGTCCTCGGTGCGGGCCGCCACCAGGACGCCGTGGCAGATCGCTCCGACGGGACGGTCCAGCGTCCAGAACCGGGCGACCTGGGAACGCAGTACGGCCGAGCCGAGGTACTGCCGCATGCCGGGTGCGTGTCCGCCCGGCAGCAGCAGGCCGTCGAAGTCGGCCACGTCCACGTCCGCCCAGCCCTGTGTGGCGGTGAACTCCGGTGCCGCGCACAGCGCTTCGTAGAACCGTTTGGGCTCGTCCGCCGCGCCCAGCTGCCCGAACAGGACGCCGGTGAGCAGCCGGGGGTCGGCGGCGGGCCGGGTCCCGGCGTGTTCGGTGGCGAAGACGACCTCGTGCCCCGCGTGGGTCAGCAGCCGCCAGGGCACGGCCACCTCGGTCACGTCGAAGTCCCGGTCGGGGAGCGGCATCAGCACGCGCATGGGCCCATCATGTCAGGACCGCGTCACCCGAGCGGCACCCGCCGCCCGAGCACCGCCGTCATCCGAGCGCCGCCGCCATCCGCCGCACCCCTTCCGTGATCACCTCCGGTGAGGTCGCCAGGTTCAGCCGTACGTGCCCGGCTCCGCCCGTGCCGAACGGGATGCCGGAGCTGAGGGCGACCCGGCCACGCTCCAGGAAGACCTCCGCCGGGTCGTCCCCCAGGCCGAGGGCCCGGCAGTCGAGCCAGGCCAGGTAGGTGGCCTCGGCGGGGCGGTGCCGGATCGCGGGCAGGTGCTCGGCCAGCAGCCGGGCGAGCAGCCGCCGGTTGTCGTCGAGGCCGGCCAGCAGGGCGTCCAGCCAGGGCGTGCCGTCCCGCAGGGCGGCCGTGTGGGCGATGACGCCGACATGGCTCGGGCCGTGGCTCACCTCCTCGGGCAGCCGGGCCAGGTCGGCGGCGGCCGACGGTCCGGCGACGGCCAGCGCGGCCTTGAGCCCGGCCAGGTTCCAGGCCTTGGACGCCGACATCAGCGACAGGCCGTGCTCCCCGCCCGGCACGCTCAGATACGGCACGAAGGCGGCGCCGGCGGCGACCACCGGGGCGTGGATCTCGTCGGCCACGACCCGCACGCCGTACCGTGCGGCGAGCGCGGCGACGGCGGCCAGTTCCTCGGCGGTGTGCACCGTACCGGTCGGGTTGTGCGGGCTGCACAGCAGGTACGCGGCCCGCCCGCCGCCGGCGACCGCCGTACGGAAGGCCTCCTGAAGGACACCGAGGTCGATCCGCAGCCCCGCACCGAGCGGGGCCTCCACCACGCGCCGGTCCATGTGCGTGACGAACTGGAAGAACGGCGGATAGACCGGCGGGTTGACCACCACCGGGTCACCGGGCCCGGTGACCAGTTTCAGCATCTCGACGACGCCCAGCATCACGTCGGGCACGATCGCGGTGCGTTCCACGGCGAGCCCGTCCCAGCCCCACCGCCCGTCGGCGAACGCGGCCAGCGCCTCGGCGTAGGCGGTGCCCGCCGGATAGCCGGTGTCACCGAGTTCCAGCGCGTCGGTGACGGCGCGGACCACGGCCGGGGCGAGCGGCACGTCCATCTCGGCGACCCACATCGGCAGCACGTCCTCGGGATAGGTGCGCCATTTCATGCTCGTACGACATCGGAGGCGGTCGAGGGTGAGCACGCGCAGGGGGTCGGGTTCGCCCGGTGTGCCGTGCGGGGTGCTGGTCATGAGGCCAAGATAGGCGGCCCGGGGCGCGACCCGGTACGGGGCGGGGCCGCCGCGTGCCGTGCAAAGCGCCGGACGACCGGCGGAGATCAACTCCGGCGTCTAGATTGCCTTTTGACCCCTGTACCACTCATCAGGCCCACAGGAGCTGACCGAAGTGACCGAGAACCCGGCAGTCACCAACGACGTCGCCGTGTCGCTGCGCGCCCGCATCAACACCGACCAGCCGCACACGGCCAGGATCTGGAACTACTGGCTCGGCGGCAAGGACAACTACGAGGTCGACCGCGCGGCCGGTGACCAGATCCGCGCGCTGCACCCGGGGATCGGGGAGTACGCCCGCGCTGACCGGCTGTTCCTGGGGCGGGCCGTGCGGCATCTGGCGGGTGACGTCGGCATCCGCCAGTTCCTGGACATCGGCACCGGCCTGCCCACCGCCGACAACACGCACGAGGTCGCCCAGCGTGTCGCCCCCGAGAGCCGGATCGTGTACGTCGACAACGACCCGCTGGTCCTCGCCCACGCGCGGGCCCTGCTCACCAGCACTCCCGAGGGCCGCACCGACTACCTCGACGAGGACCTGCGCAATGTCGACGCGATCTTCGAGCACGCCGCGAAGACGCTGGACTTCGGCGAGCCGGTCGCGCTGATGCTGCTCGGCGTGGTCATCTTCGTCGGCGACGACGAGGATCCGTACGGCCTGGTCCGGCGGCTGGTGGACCGGTTGCCCGCCGGCAGCCACCTGGTGCTGTCGCACACCGTCACCAGCCCGGCGATGCCCGACGTGGACGAGGCGGTGAAGTTCTGGAACGAGCACGGTACGCCGAAGCTCACCCAGCGCACCCCCGAGGACGTCGCCCGCTTCTTCGACGGCCTCGACCTGCTGGAGCCGGGCGTGGTGTCCTGCTCGCGCTGGCGCCCGGAGCACGCCCACGGGGCCGAGCCGGAGGAGGTGGCCATGTTCGGCGGGGTGGGCCGCAAGAGCTGACCGAAGAAGATCACCGGTGCGGTGAACGCCCTCGCCCCGGGCCACGTATGAAGGACAGGGCGCTCAACGACCGGAGGGCCCCGCGGTGTTGTCCAGGCACCGCGCGTTCGGGGTTCGGGAGCCATGCGATGAGGCACGCACGACGACGGGTCGTCCGGCGGGTGACACAGCTGGCGGCGGTCGGCGGACTCCTGCTGGGAGGCGTCATGGTCACCCAGGCCATGGCGAGTGAGACTCCCGGCACGTCCGCCGCGCCGTTCAGTACGGCGGAGCGGGCCGGGAACACCGGCACCGCGCTGGTGGCGAAGCTCGGCACCTCCCGTACGGCGGGCAGCTGGATCGGCGCGGACGGGAATCCGGTCGTCGCGGTCACCGACGACAAGGCCGCGGCCATGGTGAAGAAGGCGGGGGCCGAGCCGAAGGTCGTCGACCACAGCATGAACGAGCTGAAGTCGGCCACCGCCGCACTGCGTGCGGCGCCCCGCGTGGCCGGCACGGCGTGGTCCGTGGACTACAAGACCAACGAGGTCGTGGTGCAGGCCGACAAGACCGTGTCGGCCGCCGACTGGAAGCGGCTGTCCAAGGTGGCGAAGGGCATCGGCGGCTATGTGCGCATGGAGCGCACCCAGAACACCTTCACCACCCGCCTCAACGGGGCGCAGCCGATCCTGTCGACCACCGGCCGCTGCTCGGCGGGCTTCAACGTCACCAACGGCAAGAGCGACTTCATCCTCACGGCGGGCCACTGCGGTCCCTCCGGGTCCACCTGGTTCGCCGACAACCAGGGCAACCAGCAGCTGGGTACGACGCTCCAGAGCAACTTCCCCGGGAACGACTTCTCCCTCATCCAGTACGCGTCCGGGAAGGCCGGGGACGGTGCCGACGTGGTCGCCATCGGCAACGGCAACGGCGTCCGGATCACCGGCGCGGCCGATCCCACGGTCGGGCAGCGGGTGTTCCGCAGCGGCAGCACGAGCGGGCTGCACGACGGGACGGTGACCGGGCTCAACGCGACCGTGAACTACCCCGAGGGCACCGTCACCGGCCTGATCCAGACCAATGTGTGCGCCGAACCGGGCGACAGCGGCGGCCCCATGTTCTCGGAGGGCATCGCGCTGGGCGTGACCTCGGGCGGCAGCGGTGACTGCACGGCGGGCGGTACGACCTTCTTCCAGCCGATCACCAAGGCCATGTCGGCGCTCGGCGTCCAGCTGATCGTGTCGGCGCAGAACGCCACGGGCGGCCAGAACGCCCCGTCCGCGCCTTCGTCCTCGGCCACCCAGAGCGCCGTCGCGCCCAGCGCCGCCTCCCCCGGCTCGTCGGCCCCGGCCACCGGGACCGCGCAGGGGACCACCTTCCTGTCCAGCCTCACCGACACCAGGAACGTCGGCCCCGGCCTGCTGGTGATCGCGGGCAGCCTGATCGCGCTGGTCGCGACGCGCTACATCCGCTCGGAGCAGGACCGCAGGGCGTACCAGCGGTACTACTCGGCGACCTGGGGCTGACGAAGAAGGGCACCCGTGTGCTCACGGGTGCCCTGGACGGTGCCGGAGGGGTCGGCGGATCAGGCCGCGTGGTCCGACGGAGGAGCGGCGGCGGCCCACTCCATCACGAGCCGCTGGTACTCCTCGCGCTGCTCGGTGGTCAGTGTCCCGCCCGACCGGAGCCACAGGGCCCGGATCTCCTCGTTGACCTCCGCGGCCGATCGCTCGGAGGCGGCTTCAACAGTGGTGGACATGGTGTGAAGCATATGCCGATCGACGTGAAGGCGCCGTGAGTAAGTACGGGGAATCCGGACATTACGGACCGTGTTACTCGTCACGTCAAGAGAGCTCAAGAGAGCGGAGAGCTACGGCGAGTTCAGCTCCCGACGCCGCCGAGCACCAGCACCTGGATCGCCGGCACGGCCGCCCCCCGCGCCCAGTCGTGGAAGTCGGAGACCTTCGTCTCCAGCGCGACCGGCGCGGCCAGCGGATGGCGGCCCGCCCCGATGCCCTCGTGCACCGCCGTGCCGGCCACGTCCATCAGCCCGACCCCTTCCCCGGCGAGCAGGATCTTCTGTGGCATCACGAAGTTGGCGATCTGGGCGACCAGCGTGCCGAGCGCCCGCGCCGCCTCGTCGATCACCCGCGCGGCCATCGGCTCCCCGTCGGCGGCGCGGGCGAGGATCTCCTCGTACGTCGCGTCGCGGCCGGTGGCGGCCCGGATCTGGTAGCGGATGCTGGGGATCGTGAGGAGGGACACGGCGCTGCCGCGCGCGCCGTCCGGGGTGAGCGGCCCGTGGGGCTGGATGATCCAGTGGCGCCCGAAGCCGTGGTCCTCCTCGGCGTGGGGCACCCGCTTGCCGCCGAGCACCAGCCCGTAGCCGATGCCGGCCCCGATCGTCAGCACCACGAAGCGGTCGAGGCCGCGGCCCGCCCCGAACCACGTCTCGGCCTCCACTAGGGCGGCGACGTCGTTCTCGACCACCACCGGCAGCCCGGTGCGCTCCCCCACCAGCCGGGCCAGGGGCACGTCCCGCCAGCCCAGGTAGGGCGACTCGCCGACCACGGCGCGCTCCCGCACCAGGCCCCCCACACCGATGCCGATGCCCGCGAGCGGGGCGGGGGCGCCGGCGGCGAGCTCGGCCGCCATCGCGGCCAGCACGTCGGCCACCTCGGCGGGGTCATGACCGGTGAGCGGGCGGTCGAGCCGGGCGACGACCTCGCTGCGCAGCGTGGTGACGACGCCGTAGACCATGTCGCCGGTGACCTTGAACCCGAGGAAGGCCCGGGATCCGGCCACGATGTCCAGGGGCTGCGAGGGGCGCCCCTGCCGGGTCCGGTCCGCGGTGCCCGCCTCGGGCGCCTCGACCAGCAGCCCGGACTCGGTCAGCGGTTTGGTCAGCCGGGTGAGGCTGCCCGCCGAGAGGTGCAGCCGTCGGGCGAGCTCGGTGCGCGAGAGGGGGCCGTGGACGAGCACCTCGATCGCCACGGAGCGCTCCGCGGGGCTCAGTGGGTGCCATCCGAGGCTCGTGGATTGTTTTTGCATCAGAAATAAGTCTGCCATCCAGGCCGAGCAACAGGAAGACGGATGCGCGCGTCCGCAGGCCTCTTGACACCTAGATTCTTTTGCTTCAAAAGTAAATACATGACACCCAAGACCTTTTCCCTCGGCATCGTCGGAGCCGGACAGTTCTCCGGCCAGTTCGCCACGCTGTTCCAGGCCCACCCAGGGGTCGGCGACGTGTTCGTCACCGACCTGCTGCCGGAGCGGGCCGAGCGGCTCGCCGCCGCGCAGGGACTCGCCGGCACCTTCCCCTCGTACGAGGCCATGCTGGAGTCGCCGACGGTGGACGCGGTCGCGATCTTCACACAGCGCTGGACCCACGGCCCGCTGGTCCTGCGGGCGCTGAACGCCGGGAAGCACGTGTACAGCGCCGTGCCGATGGCGATCAGCACGGAGGAGATCGCGGCGATCATCGAAGCGGTCCGGGCGACCGGGCTGACCTACATGATGGGCGAGACGAGCCAGTACAACCCGGCGACCGTGCACGCCCGCAACAGAATCGCCGAGGGCGCCTTCGGGCGGCTGTTCTACGCCGAGGGCGACTACGTCCACGACATGGACCTGGGGTTCTACGAGGCGTACCAGTACAGCGGTGGCGAGAACTGGAAGGCGACCGCCAGCTATCCGCCGCTGCTGTATCCGACGCACTCGGTGGGCGGGGTGCTCGGCGCCTGGGGGACGCACGCGGTGAGCGTGTCGGCGATCGGCGTGGTCGACGAGCGCGGGGACGGCGTGTTCGACAAGGAGGTCAGCCAGTTCGGCAACGACTTCTCCAACGCGACCGCGCTGTTCGAGGTGGCGGGCGGCGGATCGTTCCGTACGAACGAGTTCCGGCGGGTCGGCTACCCCTCCCACATACGGGAATCGCGCTTTAGGTTCTTCGGCACGGAGGCGAGCATGGAGCAGCTCGCCACGGTCGCGCTGTGGCAGGACAAGAAGGGCGTGAAGGACATCACGGAGCTGCTGGAGCCCAAGCCCACGATGTCTCCGGACGACCCCTCGCTCCAGCACATCGCCCCGGAGCTGCGGGCGGCCTTCACCTCCGGGTCGGCGCCGGTGCACGACCGGTCCCGGCTGCCGAGGGCGTTCGACCACTTGCACAACGGCCACGAGGGCAGCCACCACTTCCTGGTGGACGACTTCGTGACCGCCGTGGGCACCCGCACCCTGCCGTCGGTCAACGCCTGGGTCGCGGCCCGCTACACCCTGCCGGGCATCGTCGCGCACGAGTCCGCGCGGCAGGGCGGGGTCAGGCTGGAGATCCCGGACTTCGGGGACGCGCCCCGGGGATGACGGGTCAGGTGCCCGGCTTGCGGCCGTAGACGAAGACGTCGTCGCCGGTCTTCAGCAGCGACCAGTACTTCTTGGCGTCCTTGGTGGTCATGTTGACGCAGCCGTGCGAGCCCGGCGGGTTCCACATGCTGAGGTTCACCGAGTGGAAGGCCTGGCCGCCGTCGAAGAACTGGCTGTAGGGCATCGGCACGTTGTAGACGCTCGAGACGTGGTCGATGTCCCGCCAGTAGATCTTCTTCAGGCCGGTGCGGGTCTCGAACCCGTTCCGGCCGGTGCGCACCGGCACCGGGCCGTAGACCAGCTTGTCGCCGTCCTGGACCCAGCTCAGCTGGAGGGTGAGGTTCACGCAGGCGATGCGGCCCTTGTTCACCGGGCACTTGCCGTCCTTGTTGGGGTCGTTCCCGACGGCCTTCTGCTTGTTCATGAGGTCCATCACGCCCCAGGTGACGGGACCCGCGTAGCCGACGGCGGGCGTGATGCCGTGCTTGTTCTGGAAGGCCTGGATCGCCTTGCAGTCGGCGGAGGACTGCTTCCCGTCGACCGGACGGCCGAGGAACTTCTCCACCTGCTTCTGGTACGGACCCGCCTGCGTCGTACAACTCGCCGCCTGCGCCGGAGCGGTGCCCAGCGCGAGGGTGAGCGGTGCCACGATTCCGGTGATGCCCAGCGCTACAGCGCTGCGTCTGCGTATGTCCCCCATGCCTACCTTCCGCCCTTCTGTCCCGGTCATCATTCCCACGATGCCCGATGACTAGACCGATGTCGGGTGACGACGGTTGTAGGAACAATCACTCTGTGACGAACCGGTGAATTTCGTCACCGTGTATCAGGCCAGTTCTCCCGAAGTGGACCGGGTGGCCGGCCTCCCGTCCCTCGTACGCTGCGGCTCATGCACCCCACTCTCGCCGACGACCTCTTCCGGCTCCCCCAACTCCTGGCTTCCACACGCGACTTCGCCGCCCGAGAGTTGGACGGCCTGGCCGAACGGCCGGTCGCCCACGCGGAGTCGGCGCCGCAAGGGGCGCCCCTGCCGGCCGAGGGCGCCGGGGCGGAGGGTGCCCTCGCGCGCTTCGCCGAGCGGTGGGCGCCGGGCTTCTCGGGCTCGGCGGGCCCTCGCTACCTGGGTTTCGTCACCGGCGGTGCGACGCCCGCCTCCGTCACCGGGGACTGGCTGACGGCCGTGTTCGACCAGAACGCCTCCGGTGCCGCCGGCTCCTGGGCGGCGGCTCTGGAACGCGAGACGGTGGCCTGGCTGCGGGAGCTGTTCGGGCTGGGCGAGGCGCACAGCGGGGCGTTCGTCACCGGGGCGACCGTGTCGAACACGGTGGGCCTGGCCATCGCCCGGGAGTGGCTGGGCGAGCGGCTGGGCGTGGACGTCTCCCGGGACGGTGCCGCCGCGCTCGGCCCGGTCGACGTGCTCTCCGGCACCCCGCACTCCAGCGTGTCCAAGGCGATGTCCGTCCTCGGCATCGGGCGCGGTCGGCTGCGGACCGTGCCGTCGCTGCCGGGCGGCCGCGAGGCCGTCGACGTGGCCGCGCTCGACGCCGCGCTGGCCGAACTGGGCGGCCGGCCCGCGATCGTGGTGGCGAACGCGGGCACCGTGAACACCGTCGACTTCGACGACCTGCGGGCGATCTCCGCCCTGAAGGAGCGGTACGACTTCTGGCTGCACGTGGACGCGGCGTTCGGCGGCTTCGCCGCGCTGTCCCCCGCGTACGCGCACCTCGTGGACGGGCTGGACGGGGCGGACTCGGTCTGCGTGGACCTGCACAAGTGGCTCAACGTCCCCTACGACGCCGCCGTCCAGTTCACCCGCCGCCGCGATCTCCAGGTGGCGGTGTTCCACAACGCCTCGCCCTATCTCGGCCTCCCGGCCGGCGAGCCCGACTTCCTGCATCTGACACCGGAGAACTCCCGGCGGCTGCGTGCCCTGCCCGCCTGGTTCTCCCTGGTCGCCTACGGCCGCGAGGGCCATCGCGAGATCGTCGAGCGGAACATCGCCCTCGCCCGGCGGCTCGGCGCGGCCGTCGACGCCCTGCCGGGGCTGCGGCTGCTGGCTCCGGTCCGGCTCAACGTCGTGTGCTTCACCCTCGCCGACGATCCCACGCCGGAGCGGGTGGACGCGCTGGCGCGGGCCGTCGCGGACTCCGGCGAGGCGTTCCTCACGCCGACCGTGTACGGCGGGGTGCCGGGGCTGCGGGCGGCGTTCTCCAACTGGCGTACCACGGATGCCGATACGCGGCGGGTGGTGGACGTGCTGGCGGCAACAGCCCTCTGAGCGGTCAGCGTTGGTGGACAGCGGCATGGAACCCGGTGTGCACGGCGGTGAGTCCGCCGTCGACCACCAGGGTGGTGCCGGTGATCCAGGCGGCGTCGCCGGAGGCGAGGAAGGCGACCGCGGCGGCGATGTCGTCCGGTTCGCCGACCCGGCCCAGCGGGTACAGGGCGCGGACGGCGTCGAGGTCGTCGTCCCGTCCTTCCCAGGCGGAGGTGCGGACCGTGCCCGGCGCCACGAGGTTCACCCGGACACCACGGGCCGCCGCGTGCCCGGCGAGGGTCCGGGTGAGGGAGCCGAGACCGGCCTTGGCGGCGCTGTAGGCGTGGTTGCCGAAGTCCCGCAGGCCGTTGACGGAGCCCACGCTGACGATGGCACCACGTCCACAGGCGGCGAGATGGGGCAGCGCGGCGCGGCAGCAGCGGTAGGCGCCGGTGAGGGTGATGTCGAGGTCGCGGGCCCACGCCTCGTCGGGGTCGTCCTCGAAGAGCGGCACGTCCGGGGTGCAGTGGGCGGCGCAGTTGACCAGCACGTCGAGCGAGCCGAGGGCGCCGACGGCGTGCGCGACGGCCGCCTCCACGGACTCCCGGCCGGCGACGTCGCACGCGTACGCCTCCACCGCCAGCCCCCGCTGCCGCAGCCCGGCCGCGGTCCGCTCCGCCTCGGGCAGGTCCCGGTCGGTCGCCATTACCCGTCCGCCCTCCTCCGCGAGGCGCCGGGCGACGGCCGCGCCGATGCCGCGGGCGGCGCCCGTGACGAGAACTCCCTGTCCTGCGAAGCGCTTGAGATCGGTCATGGGACAGACGGTACGGGCGGGACGATCAACAGGGCAGGTAGCGTGCGCGCATGTCCGCGTTCATACAGCAACTCCCGGCCCTGATAGGCGTCGTGATCGGCGCGCTCGGATCGTACCTGGCGGTGGTACGGGGAGACCAGGCACGGTTCCGGCGCGAGCAGGCGGCCCGCTGGGAGGAGCGGCGGCTGGCCGTGTACACCGACTACGCGCGCACGCTGAAGAAGGCGGTCACGCTGACGTACCGGGTCGCCGCCCACCTCGGCAACGACCCGCACCCGCATCCGCTGTCCCCTCAGGAGGCGGCACCCCTGCTGGCCGAGGCCGGCCTCGCCCGGGACCCCGCCGGGGAGGCGCTGCTCCTGCTGGGCAGCACGGCGGTGGTGGAGAAGGCCCGGGTGTGGGTCGTGACACTGATGGAGATGGAGCGGTTCCTGCGGGAACGGACTCGCGACCCCGAGGCCTGGCAGGAACTCCTGGAACGGCAGCGGGCCGGCCGCGAGGGCTACTACACGGCCGTCCGCGAGGACCTGGCCCTCCCACCGGGCCACTCGGCCCGCTGGCCCCTGCCGCCGGTGAACGGTCAGCGGTAGCCCGCCGTGCCGGCCGGCTTGCCTCCACCCGTCGTCGCCGACGTCCACCCGACTGCCGTCTCATGCGCAAACGCACGCACCACGCCCAGGCCCGGCCGGAAACGCCGGAACACCAGCGCGCCGGACGCGACGGCTGCCACACGGCCCCGCGGTCAGCGGTAGCCCGCCGCGTCCGCCGGCTTGCCCGCGTCCTGGATCTCCACCAGGTACCGCCAGGCGTCCGGGCGGCTGCCGTCGAGGTCCGTGAAGCCGTACTGCTGGGCGAGGCCGCCGCTGGAGAGGGACGTGCCGTTGAAGCGGGCGACGTCCGGGTCGGTGGCGAGGGCGGCCACGGCCCGGCCGATGTAGCGGGGGGTCTCGGAGATGGCGAAGTGGGGCTCGCGGGCGAGGGCGTCGCGCCAGTTGTCCTCCCGTACCCCGAAGGTGTCGAGCATGATCTCCGAACGCATCCAGCCCGGGGTCAGCGCCACGGCGGTGGCACCGCGCGGGCCGAGTTCGTGACCGAGGGCGAAGGCCATGCGCAGGACGGAGGCCTTGGCCAGGTCGTAGAAGAGGTTCACCCGGTAGGTGTCGCGGTTGTAGTCGGCGGTGCCGTCGGTCACCTCGACGACCAGCCCGCCGGGGCGGCGCAGCAGCAGCGGCAGGGCGTGGTGGCTGGTGATCGCGTGGGTCTCGACGGCGAGGCGGAGCAGTCTGAGGCCCTTGTCGAGGTCGTGCTCCCAGACCGGGGTGTCCCAGGCGAAGAGGTGCTCGGCGCCCCAGATGTCGTTGACCAGGACGTCGAGGCGCCCGGACTCGCGGGCGATCCGGTCGACGAGGGCGCGGACCTGCACGGGGTCCAGGTGGTCGGCGGCCACGGGGATGCCCCGGCCGCCGGCCTCGGTGACCAGGTCGGCGGTGTCCTCGACGGTCTCGGGGCGGTCGTACTCCGAGCGTCGCGCGCGCGTGCTGCGTCCGGTGACGTAGACGGTGGCGCCGGCCGCGCCGAGCTCCACGGCGATCCCCCGCCCCGCCCCGCGCGTCGCCCCCGCGACCAGCGCGACCTTGCCTTCCAGTGGACCCGGCATGTCCGGCCTCCCGTACGCGTACGACTGCTGTCACCGTCCAGGTTCGCCGGGAAACCGGACACCTTCTGTCGCCTTTCAGTGGCCGCGCTTGATCCACTCCTCCAGGTGGGGTGCCTCGTCCCCGATGGTGGTCGGGTCGCCGTGGCCGGTGAGGACCTTGGTCTCCGGCGGCAGGGCGAGGAGACGGTCACGGATGGAGTCGATGATGGTCGGGAAGTGGGAGTAGGAACGGCCGGTGGCGCCGGGGCCGCCCTGGAAGAGGGTGTCGCCGGTGAAGACGGCGCCCAGACCGGGGTCGTACAGGCAGACCGCGCCGGGCGCGTGGCCGGGCGTGTGCAGCACGGTGAGGTCGGCGCCGGCCGCCTCGATGACCTGCCCGTCGGCCAGGTGGGCGTCGGGGTCGCGGCCGGGGTGGGTGAGCTTCCACAGGGGAAGGTCGTCGGGGTGCAGCCAGATCGTGGCGCCGGTGCGGTCCGCGAGGGCGGGCGCGGCGTCGATGTGGTCGTTGTGGGCGTGGGTGCACACGATCGCCGTCAGCCGGCGGTCGCCGACGGCCTCGGCGATGGCGTCGGCGTCGTGGGCCGCGTCGATGACGACGACCTCGTGGTCGTCGCCGACGAGCCACACGTTGTTGTCGACGTCCCAGGTGCCGCCGTCGAGGGTGAACTGCCCGGAGGTGACGAGGCGTTCGATGCGCGCGGCCATCACAGCACCACCACCGAGCGCAGCACGTCGCCGTGGTGCATCCGCTCGAACGCCTTCTCCACCTCGTCGAGCTGGATGGTCTCCGTGACGAACTTCTCCAGCGGCAGCCGCCCCTGGAGGTGCAGATCGATCAGCATGGGGAAGTCACGGCTCGGCAGGCAGTCGCCGTACCAGGAGGACTTCAGGGCGCCGCCGCGGCCGAACACGTCCAGCAGCGGAAGTTCGAGCTTCATCTCCGGGGTGGGCACGCCGACCAGGACGACCGTGCCGGCCAGGTCGCGGGCGTAGAAGGCCTGCTTGTACGTCTCCGGGCGGCCGACCGCCTCGATGACCACGTCGGCGCCGAAGCCGCCGGTCAGCTCGCGGATCGCCTCGATCGGGTCGGTCTGCCGGGAGTTGACCGTGTGGGTGGCGCCCAGTTCCCGGGCCGTGTCCAGCTTGCGGTCGTCGATGTCCACCGCGATGATCTTCGCCGCGCCGGCCAGCTCGGACCCGGCGATGGCCGCGTCCCCGACGCCGCCGCAGCCGATCACGGCGACCGAGTCGCCGCGGCCGACGTTCCCGGTGTTGATCGCGGCCCCGATGCCGGCCATCACGCCGCAGCCCAGCAGGCCGGCCACCTGCGGGGAGACCGACGGGTCGACCTTGGTGCACTGCCCGGCCGCGACCAGCGTCTTCTCCGCGAAGGCGCCGATGCCCAGGGCCGGAGACAGCTCGGTGCCGTCGGTCAGGGTCATCTTCTGCCTCGCGTTGTGCGTGTTGAAGCAGTACCAGGGCCGCCCGCGCAGACAGGCCCGGCACTGGCCGCACACCGCACGCCAGTTGAGGACCACGAAGTCCCCGGGCGCCACATCGGTGACACCGTCGCCCACCGACTCCACCACGCCCGCCGCCTCGTGCCCGAGCAGGAAGGGGAAGTCGTCACTGATGCCGCCCTGCTTGTAGTGCAGGTCGGTATGACAGACGCCGCAGGCCTGGACCCGTACCACGGCTTCCCCCGGTCCCGGGTCCGGTACGACGATCGTCTCGATCCGCACGGGCTGGTCCTTGCCCGGTGCGATCACGCCGCGTACTTCCTGCGCCATGGTGCCGGCTCCTTCCGTCGATGCTCCTGCACTGCCGACCCTACGCGTGACTGATCAGTACGGCAGGGAGCGGCGCCCACCGGAGAAATCTTTCTCCACCGGGCTCACGACCGACCTAGCCTGGAGCCTCCACTCACCTCCTGAGGACAGGGAACCCTGTGAGCGACCCGGCGACGGACACGACACAGCCGCCCGCGTGGCGGCTGCTCCTCGGCTACGCAAGACCCCACCGCTGGGCCCTGTTGGCGGGCGCGGTGCTCTCCCTGCTGACCGGGGCGACCGGGCTGCTGCTGCCGCTGGTGGCGCGGGGACTCATCGGCGACCTGGCGCACGACCGGTCGATCACCGGTCCGTTGCTGGGCATGGCGGGTCTGGTCGTCGCCAACGCGGTGGTGGGCGCGCTGGGTTCGTACGTGCTGCGGCGCACCGCCGAGTCGGTGGTGCTGGGCGCGCGGCGCACCCTGTCGTCGTATCTGCTGCGGCTGCGGATCGTCGCGGTGGACCGCAGCGAGCCGGGCGACCTGATGGCCCGGATCACCTCCGACACCACCCTGCTGCGCGAGGTCACCACCGACTCGCTGGTCGCGCTCGGCACCGGCGGGCTCACGCTGGTCGCCACGGTGGTCATGATGGGCCTGGTCGACCCCGTGCTGCTCGCCGTGACGCTGGGGGTGGTCGTGGCCGCGGGCACCGTGCTGGGGGCGATCGTGCCGCGCATCAACCGGGCCAGCCGGCGGGCGCAGGACGCGGTCGGGGTGATGGGGGCCTCACTGGAGCGGGTGCTCGGCGCGCTGCGCACGGTGAAGGCGTCGGGCGCGGAGCACCGCGAGGAGGCCACGCTGCACGCGGCGGCCGAGGAGTCGTGGCGGCAGAGCGTGCGGGCCGCCAAGTGGTCGGCCGCGGCGGGCAACACGGCCGGGCTGGCCATGCAGATCGCCTTCATCACGGTCCTCGCGGTCGGCGGGGCGCGGGTGGCGACCGGCTCGATCGACGTGGGCACGCTGGTGGCGTTCCTGCTGTACGTCTTCTATCTGATGTCGCCGATCCAGCAGGTCGTGGGCGCCGTCACCCAGTACCAGACGGGCGCGGGCGCGCTCGCCCGTATCCAGGAGGCACTGCGGCTGCCGGCCGAACCGGAGTCCGGGCCCGTCCCGTTGCCGTCCGCCGGGGCCGAACCGGCCTCGCTCGCCTTCGCGGACGTACGCTTCCGGTACGCCGACGACCTGCCGTACGTGCACCACGGGGTCAGCTTCGAGATACCGGCGCGCGGCATGACGGCCTTCGTCGGGCCGTCCGGCGCGGGCAAGACCACCGTGTTCTCGCTGATCGAGCGGTTCTACGACCCCGACTCCGGTGTCATCACCCTCGACGGTCTCGACCTCGCGGCCTGGGAGCTGCCCCGGCTGCGGTCCGCCATCGGGTACGTGGAGCAGGACGCGCCCGTGCTGTCGGGCTCGCTGCGGGACAACCTGCTGCTGGGCAATCCGGAGGCGGACGAGGACGCGGTGGCGCGGGTGGTGAAGACGACCCGCCTGGACGGACTGGTCGCCCGGCTGCCGCAGGGTCTGGACACGCTGGTCGGGCACCGCGGGACCAAGCTGTCGGGCGGCGAGCGGCAGCGGGTGGCGATCGCCCGGGCGCTGCTGCGCCGGCCGCGGCTGCTGCTCCTGGACGAGGCGACCTCGCAGCTGGACGCGGTGAACGAGGCGGCGCTGAGGGACACGGTCGCCGACGTGGCGCGGTCCACGACCGTCCTGGTGGTCGCGCACCGGCTGTCCACGGTCACCATGGCCGACCGGATCGTGGTCATGGACGCGGGCCGGGTGCGCGCGCTGGGCACGCACCGGGAACTGGTGACATCCGATCCGTTGTACGCGGAACTGGCGGCGACACAGTTCCTGGCGACGGCCGGCTGACGCCGGGCGCGGGGCGCGCCCCCTGCGCTTGCCGAGGCCGCGGGGGCGGAGGAGTCTCGAAGGAGGGACCGGCGCGGCCCGTTCCGCCTCGGGCCGCGGGCTCCGAAGGAGGTCACCATGGGCAGCGCGACAGGCTCCACCTTCGACACCGACACCCTGCGTCGCGGGATAGAGGGCGGCAAGAACACCTTGCTGTCGCTCTACGCCGACGACGCGGAGATCCGCATCGTCGACCGCGACTCCCAGCCCAGTCACCCGAAGGTGCTGCACGGCCGCGGCGAGATCGCGGCGATGCTGGACGACGTGTACAGCCGCGACATGACGCACAAGCTGGACGGCTGCGTCGTGCAGGGCGAACGCGCCGCCTTCAGCGAGTCCTGCGAGTACGCGGACGGCGTCCGGGTCCTCGCCGAGTCGATGATCACCCTGCGCGAGGGGAAGATCGCCGAACAGATCATGATCCAGGCATGGGACGAATAGGCAGCAGAACCGCGCGGGTCCAGGTCAGCTCCCGGCTGACCTGGACCTTCTCGGCCCGGGCGGCCCTGGGACACGCGCGCCGCGCTCGGCCTCGGCGGCTGCGGCCGGCTTCCGCGGCAGGTCGGACGGTGTCCGCCGCTCTCCTCCGGTCGGTGCTGCGAGCGGCGCGCCCCCGGCCGCGGCCGCGTCCGCTTCCGCCGAGGCGGCACGCGCTGCGAAGGCGGCGCGCTCTGACGCGGTGAACCGCGGGCCTCGCGCTTCTGCGGCGTCCCAAGTCGCCCTGAAACGCGA
Source organism: Streptomyces sp. NPDC001480 (assembly GCF_042894725.1). NCBI lineage: Bacteria > Bacillati > Actinomycetota > Actinomycetes > Kitasatosporales > Streptomycetaceae > Streptomyces > Streptomyces sp. NPDC001480. The sequence goes on from NZ_JBIAVX010000001.1 coordinate 139,434, forward strand.
CCGGTTCCCCGGCACGCTCCCCCGGCGATGCGGGCCGGCACCGCCTGCCGCGGGTGTGGTCAGCGCATCCAGGCTCTGTACTCCATGACGTCCCCGGCCTTCAGGCCGTACTCGGGGTCGGCCGCGGTGGCCATGAACTCCAGGCCGAGGACGGCGCCGGTGGCCGGGTCCAGGATCAGCATGCGCCGGCTGCCCATGCCCTCGTAGACGTAGGCCTGGCCGGGCCGCCCGAGCCGGTCCGTCACCCGGCCGGCCGGACGCAGGTCCCCGGCGTCCGCGAGGAGCCGGACGAGCGCCGCGGACTCGCGGGCGCCGAGTGTCCAGTGGTCGAGCAACTCCTGGACGGCGTCCATCAGTTCGGGCGTGGTCAGGGAGTCGGAGCGTACGGTCTCGGTGAGGTAGGCGCGCAGTCGTGCGGCATCGTGCGGGGGCCGGGCCTCGGGCGGGGCGTCGCTCCAGCTGGGCGGATACGTCTGTCTGCTGATGACGTGGCCGTCCTCGACCAGGTGCGGCTCGTCGCCGTCGTCGCTGAGGACCGGGCGGCCGGGGTGCAGCGGGTCGGTGGCGACGACGAGCTCCGTGTGGCTGTCGTCCGCCCGCCAGCGGACCACGCGTTCCTCGGGCAGCGTGACGGGCGGCTTGTCGTCGCTCATGCCCATGGCCCACATCTGCACATGGGTGCCCTTGCGCAGGCCCGGGGAGCCGTCCGACGCGGCCGCCGCGGCCAGTTCGGCCAGCTGCTTCAGTGGTACGGGCCTGGAGCCGGCCTCGACCACGAGCGGGCGGGGCGCGGCCACGGCGGGGGTGGGACCGGGGCCGCCGAGCAGCACGGTCAGGGCGGTCGCCACGACGACGGCGGTGGCCGCGAGGCCCCACGCCAGCCGGGGGTGCGGGTGGCGCCGGCCGGGGTGGGCGTCGTGCAGCAGCCGGTTCAGGTGCCGTTCGGCGTGGTGGTCCAGCGGGCCGTCGCCGAAGTGGGGGCCGTCGGCGGGCACCGGGTTGGCGTCGCGCAGCAGGTCGAGTTCGTCAGCCATGGCGGTGTTCCTCAGTGGATGCCGCCGCGGCGGCGCCGGCGGGTTGCGTTCGGTCGATCTCGGCTCTCAGCCGGCGGCGGGCCCGGTGCAGGCGCATCGCCGCGGCGCGTCTGCCGCAGCCGAGGGCGACGGCGACCTCGTCGACGCCGAGCTCCTCCCACGCGGTCAGCCGCAGCACCTCCTGATCGGCCGGGGACAGCCGGGCCAGCGCGTCGTGCACCCAGGCGCCGGGAGCCTCGGCGTCGGGGCTGTCCACGATGTGCCTGCCGTGCGCGGTCTCGTCGTTGCCCAGCCGGTCCACCAGCCGGCGCCGGCGCCCGTATCCGCGTACCGCGTTCGCCAGGCAGTTACGTGCCACGCCGTACAGCCAGGGCAGCGGTGACGGCGGCAGGTCCGCCCGGCGCCGCCAGGCGACCGTGAACACATCCGCCACCACTTCCTCCACCTCGCTGGTCCGCCCGTCCAGTCGCCGCGCGACATAGCGGCTGACCGCCCAGTAGTGCTCGCGATAGGCAGCGGCGAAGGTCTCGTCGTTGCTCATGTTCGGTTCGTGTCCGGCACCCGCTCGATCGTCACACCTGTGTCCGTGATTCTCCTCGCGTCCCCGGGGTGTGACGCCGGGTGGGGGTCGCGGACACAGGCGTGGCGTGAAGAGGATCAGAGACATCAGGGCCGTCCGGTGGCTGACGACCACGGACCACAAGACGATCGGCACGCTGTACCTCGTGACGTCGTTCGCGTTCTTCTGCGTCGGTGGCGTGCTGGCGCTGCTGATGCGCGCCGAGCTGGCCCGGCCGGGCCTTCAGATCATGTCGAACGAGCAGTTCAACCAGGCGTTCACGATGCACGGCACGATCATGCTGCTGATGTTCGCGACCCCGCTGTTCGCCGGCTTCGCCAACTGGATCATGCCGTTGCAGATCGGCGCGCCGGACGTCGCCTTCCCGCGGCTGAACATGTTCGCCTACTGGCTGTACCTGTTCGGCTCGCTCATCGCCGTGGGCGGCTTCCTCACGCCGCAGGGCGCGGCCGACTTCGGCTGGTTCGCCTACGCCCCGCTGTCGGACGCCATCCGCAGCCCCGGCGTCGGCGCCGACATGTGGATCATGGGTCTGGCCTTCTCCGGCTTCGGCACGATCCTCGGCTCGGTCAACTTCATCACCACGATCATCTGCATGCGCGCGCCCGGCATGACCATGTTCCGCATGCCGATCTTCACCTGGAACGTGCTGCTGACCGGTGTCCTGGTCCTGCTCGCCTTCCCGGTCCTGGCCGCGGCCCTGTTCGCCCTGGAGGCGGACCGCAAGTTCGGTGCCCACGTCTTCGACGCCGCGGGCGGCGGGGCGCTGCTGTGGCAACACCTCTTCTGGTTCTTCGGCCATCCGGAGGTGTACATCATCGCCCTGCCGTTCTTCGGCATCGTCAGCGAGATCATCCCGGTGTTCTCACGGAAGCCGATGTTCGGCTACACGGGGCTGATCGCCGCGACCATCTCGATCGCCGGTCTGTCCGTGACGGTGTGGGCGCACCACATGTACGTCACCGGTGGCGTGCTCCTTCCGTTCTTCTCCTTCATGACCTTCCTGATCGCGGTCCCGACCGGGGTGAAATTCTTCAACTGGATCGGCACCATGTGGCACGGGAGCCTGTCCTTCGAGACGCCGATGCTGTGGGTCATGGGCTTCCTGGTCACGTTCGTCTTCGGCGGGCTCACCGGCGTCATGCTCGCCTCGCCGCCGCTCGACTTCGCGATCTCCGACTCGTACTTCGTGGTGGCCCACTTCCACTACGTCGTCTTCGGCACCGTGGTCTTCGCGATGTTCGCCGGATTCCACTTCTGGTGGCCGAAGTTCACCGGCAGGATGCTGGACGAACGCCTCGGCAAGGTCACCTTCTGGACGCTGTTCACCGGCTTCCACGGCACCTTCCTGGTCCAGCACTGGCTGGGCGTGAACGGCATGCAGCGCCGGATCCCCGACTATCTCGCGGTCGAGGGCCTGACGACGCTCAACACCGTCTCGACGGTCTTCTCCTTCCTGCTGGGCTCGTCCCTGCTGCCCTTCTTCTACAACGTCTGGAAGACCGCCAGGTACGGCGAGAGGATCGAGACCGACGACCCCTGGGGCTACGGCCGCTCCCTGGAGTGGGCGACCTCCTGCCCACCGCCCCGCCACAACTTCGTCACCCTCCCCCGCATCCGCAGCGAGTCCCCGGCCTTCGACCTGCATCACCCCGAGCTGGAAACCCCTTCCCCGGCACGGGAGTCGACCGCGTCATGACGACCATGGACGACGACTCCTCCGACGCGCGCGCCCTCGTCCACGAGATCGAGGGCCACCTGCTGCTCGCGTCCGCCCGGGAGGAGGGCCGCACGGCCGCGGACCGGGTGACCGCCCGGCTCGGCTGGCTGACGGCCGCTCAACGCCAGGACCTGACCGACCAGTTGGAGACCGAGTACCTCGCGCTGGCCGGCACCTCGTGGCGCCGCACCGCCCAGCGCGGCGAGGAGCTGCGCAGGACCTACGAGACGGCGTACCGTCGCCTGCGGCAGCGGCTGTCGGCCTGGTTCGTGCTGGGGTGCGCCCTGTTGGCGGCGGCGGACCTGGTGATGCTGTCCCTGTGCCGGCGGTGACTAGTTCGAGTCACATGGATCGTGGATCGAGCGTCAGGCTCCGCCCGCTCCCCTACCCTGGTGTCCGACAGCCGGGATACAGGATCGGGGGAACCTGTGGACGTACGCGTGGAAGTCCGGGCCGGAGCCGACGCCGGCGCTGACGCCGACGGGACGCGCTCACTGCTCGCGTGGCTCACCGAGGAGGACGAGCTGCGGGGCAGGGTCACCCCGCACGAGAGACCACCGGTGCCCGGCACGCTGGGGCCGGTGCTGGACGGCCTGGTGGTCGCGCTCGGCTCGGGTGGGGCGGCCACCGGACTCACCACCGCCCTGGTGGCGTGGATCCGCGGCCGGCACGGCGACGTCACCGTCAAGGCGACCCGGCCGGACGGCGCGACGATGGAGATCTCCACGAAACTCGTCAGGCCGATGACGCCCCAGGAACTGAGGGCCTTCGTGGCCGACACGTCCCGGATGCTCGACGGCGGCAGGGAACCGGACGGCAGCGGGTCATGACAAAGCCCGTCGAGCCCCCGGCCGTGTCCTCCCCCACCACCGCGCTGGCCTCCTCCGGCGCTCGGGTGCTCCTCATCGGCACCGGTACGCACCAGGGTCCGACGCTGACGTCCGTACCGGCGGTGCCCCGCACCGTCGCCGCCCTGGCGGACGCACTGGTCGAACACTGCGGAACGGCACCCGAGCGGCTGCACACCCTCCTGGACCCGGCGGACGCCCGGACCATGGCCCTGGCGATCGCCGAAGCCGCCCAGGAGGCGGAGAGCACCCTGCTCGTGTACTACGTCGGGCACGGCCTGATCGGCCCCGGCGACGAGCTGTACCTCGCCGCCTGCGCCACCGACCGGCTGACCCCGGGCCTCGCCGCGCACCAGGCGCTGCCGTTCTCGGCGCTGCGGGAGGCCCTCACGCTGTGCCGCGCCGCCTCGGTGATCGTCGTCCTGGACTGCTGCTTCTCCGGACGGGCCCGACTCGGCGCCGGGGTGCCGCAGCCCGCGGCCTTCAGCCTGCCCGCCGGTCACGGGATGTACCTGATGGGATCCGCCGAGCGGCTCGCCCTGGCCCCGGAGGACGCCGAGTACACCGCTCTGAGCGGAGAGCTGATCGGCCTGCTGAAGGAGGGTGACCCGCGCGCGCCCCGGCTGCTCACCCTGGACGACGTCTACGACCACCTGTTCCGGGCGCTGCGGGCGAGCGGTGGACCGCTGCCGCGCCGCCAGGCCGGTGACCGCTCCGGCGGGCTGGTCATGGCCGTCAACGCCTCCGCTCCGGCGCCCGCCGAACCGGACGGCACCCCCGCACCGGAACCGGCGCCCGGCCCCTGCCCGTACCCGGGCCTCGAAGCGTTCACCGTGGACGACGCCGGGTTCTTCCACGGCCGTGCGGAACTGGTCGAGGAGCTGCTCCGCGCCTCGAGCCGGGCCGTCGACGAAGGCCGGCCGCTCGCGGTGGTCGGGCCGTCCGGCGCCGGCAAGACCTCGCTGCTGCACGCCGGCCTCCTCGCCGCCCTGCGGAGCGGAAGCCCGCTGCTGCCCGGGTCGGCCGCCTGGCCCTGCGTCGTCATGTCCCCCGGCGAGCACCCCGTCCGGAGTCTGGCCGCCGCGCTCCGGCCCGACGGAACGGCTGAGGCGGCTCCTCCGCCCGAGGACCCGCGGACGGCCGCCGAGTGGGTCCGCGACCTCGTCCCGGAAGGCGAGCGGCGACTGGTCCTGGTCGTGGACCAGCTGGAGGAGTTGTTCACCGCCTGCCGCAGCCGCTCCGAGCAGACGGCGTTCCTCAGCGCACTGGCGGCCATGGCCGAGGCCGGGACGCTCGTGGTCGCCGCCCTCCGAGCCGACTTCTACGGGCACGCCCAGGCCTTACCCGAGCTGGCTTCGGTGCTGCGCGACCACCAGGTGCTCGTCGGCCCGATGCGGCAGGAGGAACTCAGGGCCGCGATCGAACGCCCGGCCGCGGCCGTCGGCCTCGAACTCGACGAGGGCCTGGCGGACCTGCTGATCCACGAACTGGGGGCCGCCCGACCGGCCCAGTCGCAGACCGGGACCCTGCCGTTGCTCTCCCACGCGCTGTGGGCGACCTGGCGGCAGCGGCGCGGCAGCCGGCTGACCGTCGCGGGCTACCGCGCCAGCGGCGGCATCGACCAGGCCATCAGACGGACGGCCGACGAGACCTACGCGCTCCTCGACGACGCCGGCCGTGCCGCCGTGCGCCGCATGCTGCCGCGCCTGGTGCGCATCGACGACGAGGCACCCGACACCAGCCGCCCGGTCGACCGGAGCGAACTGCTGGACGGCCTGCCGGACCCACAGGCGGCCGAGCGCGCACTGCACGCACTGGCCGCGGCCCGGCTGCTGGTCCTCGACGAGCGTACCGTCCGCATCAGCCACAACGCCCTGCTGACCGCCTGGCCGTCGCTGCGCGAGTGGATCGACACGGACCGCGACTGGCTGCGCACCCGTCAGCAGGTCGCCGTCGACGCCGACGCCTGGTGGCAGGCGGGCAAGGACACCTCGTTGCTCTACCGCGGCGCACGGCTGACGGCCGCCCGTGAACGCCTCGGTGTCACCGACCCGGACGCCGGTTGGGGCGGCGCGGGCGGGGCGGAGTACGCCGACGCCCGACTCGAACCGCGGCTCACGGAGTTCCTGCACCGGTCGTGGCTCCAGGAACGCCGTGCGGGGCGCATCCGAACGGCTGTCATCGCCTGCCTGTGCGTGCTGACCCTGTTGGCCGGGACGGGCGGGGTCCTGGCGTGGGTCTCGGGGCAGCGGGAGGCGGACCAGCGGCGGCACGCCGTCGCCCGGCTGGTCGCCGTGGAGGCGGAGCATCTGCGGACGAACCGGCCGGAGCTGGCCAAGCAGCTCAGCCTGGTGGCGAACCGGCTGGATCCACGCACCGCCACGGCGCCGATGCTCGCCAGTTTGGAGCTGCCGGGCGTCTTCAACGCCGACACCCCCGCCAAGGACATCTCGCTAAACGCCGACGGCGACATACTGGCCATCTCCACCGGTTCTGACGTCGTCCTGTGGGACACGGTCCACGGCAAGAAATACGTGGATCCGATCGGGCAGATGAGCACCGGGGCTGTGGCACTCAGCCCCGACGGGCGTCTCATGGCCGTCGTGCGGGAGAGCGGCAAGGTCGGCGGCCGGCCGGAGTTGTGGGACGTCACCTCGCCGGAGCACCCGCGCCGCGTCCAACTCCCCGAGCGGCAGACGGTCAAAACCCTGTCCCTGGCGATCAGCCGGGACGGGCACACCCTCGCTCTGGGCCGCGTCGACGGACGCATTCAACTCTGGGACATCACCGACCGGTCCGCCCCACGCGCGCTGCACACCCTCAGCGGCCACACCGGGAACGTCGACTCACTCGCCTTCGCGCCGACCGGGCACCTCCTGGCCAGCGCCGGAAGCGACGGCAAGGTACGGCTCTGGGACACGTCGGACCGGCGGCGCGCCTCGGCACTGGCCGCACTTCCTGGTCTCAAGACGGACTCCCACACGTACGACCTGATCGACAAGCCGCTGCACCGGGTGGCGTTCAGCCCCGACGGCCGGCTTCTGGCAGGCCCCGGGGACGGGAACAAGATCGGCGTCCGCCTGTGGAAGACGCGGGGCCGGGCGCAGCCGACACCGGCGGGCACGGCGAAGGAGGAGTGGGCCTCCTCCTGCTCGACCGGTCTGGCTTCCGCCTCCTTCAGTCCGGACGGGAAGATCCTCGCCACCGGCTGCGGGAGTGACACCTCCCTCTGGGACGTCATCCGTCATGGCCTTCAGAAGTCCGGCCCGCTGAAAGGCGCCGACGGCGACACGGGGCCGGTCCTGTTCGCGCCGCGCGGCCACCGGGTACTGCGCGCCACGACCCACGGAGTCCTGCTCTGGTACGTGGAGAACTCGGCGACCCCCACCGCCGCGGCCAGCTTCGGACAGACCCCCTCCGGCTTCCAGACGACCGCGAGGTTCAGCGGCGGTGCCCGGCGGCTGCTGGTCATTCACGGCGCCAACGGCGGTGCGCTGTGGGACCTGAGCGGTTCGGCGCTGCTCCACAAGAGCCTGGCCCACCTGCCCGGCAGCGGTGACATCGGCGCGGAGGCAGCCGCCTTCAGCCCCGACGGACGGATCCTCGCGCTGAGCGAGCTCAGCGGTGGAAAGCATGTCGTCCGGCTGCGCGACACCAGCCGACGCGGCGCCCCGGTCATCGGCACCATCACCGACGTGGCCAACGGAGTCGAGGACATCTCCTTCAGCGCCGACGGACACCTGCTGGCCGTCGCCGACAACAACGACCACACCACCGTCGTGACCGAGCCGCCGTCCGTCAGGGTGTTCGACATCACCACCGTCTCGCACCCTCGCCAGACCGCGTCCATGAAAGGTGACGTCTTCTTCGTCGCCTTCGCCCCGAAGAACCACCTCCTGGTCGCCAACACCAGCGACAAGCTGCTCGCCTGGACGGTGTCGAACCCGCGGCACCCCGTGGCCCAGCCGACCCAATGGCTCACACGGGGTGCCCTGGTGTCGCGGACCGCGTTCAGTCCTGACGGAAGCCTCCTCGCGGCCACCGACACCAAGGACACCACTCGCCTCTGGCGGATCGAGGACGGCCGGATCACGGGCGACCCCGTCGTGATCCGCACCATCGGCTCGGACGGAAGCATCGCCTTCAGCCCCGACGGCCGGACCCTCGCCTGGGGAAGCACCGGCAACCTCAACAGTATCGACGGACAGACCAACGGTCACATCGAGCTGTGGGATGTCAGCACCCCAAAGGCTCCTGACTACCAGGGCGCGTTCGCCTACGGCAGCGGAAGCTTCACGGGTTTCGGGAGCCTGTCGTACAGTTCCGGAACGAAGCCCCTGCTGGCCGCAGCCGGCTCCACCGTCGACGTCTGGTCCACCAAACCCTCGGACCTGACCTACATCCTCTGCAAGAGCATCGGGGATGAGATCACGCGCCCGGAATGGAAGACATACGTACCAGGCGAGCCGTACGACCCACCGTGCCGATGACGACCCTCAGTTCAGCGTCCACTTCTGGTTGTCGCCACTGCCGCAGGACCACAGCACCATCGAAGTGCCGTTCGCGGTCCCCGCGTTGTTCGCGTCGAGGCACAGTCCCGCGTTGACGTTGGTGATCGTGCCGTCGCTGCCCACGTTCCACTGCTGGTTCCTCTGGCCGTTGCAGTCCCAGATGACGACCTTGGTGCCGTTGGTGGTGCCGAGGTTGTAGGCGTCCAGGCACTTGTCGCCGTACACCACGAGTTCCTTGCGGGAGGTGTACGTCCAGGACTGGTTCTGGCCGCCGTTGCAGTCCCACAGCTCGGCCTGGGTGCCGTTGGTGAGGGTGTTGTTGTAGATGTCGAGGCAGCGTCCCGACTGCTTGCCGACGACCAGGGTGCCGTTCGTGCCGGACAGCGGTCTGACGGTGATGGAGTCGAGCGTCGGGGCGTTCGAGAAGGTGAGCTTGTTGGACGAGCCCTTGGACAGGGCGACCGCGACGGAGATCGTGCCCGCGCTCGAACCGGTGGGCGGGAAGGAGACCGTCGTGCTGCCCTGGCCGTTGACCTGGAGCGTGGCCGTGCGGGCGGTGGAGGCGGTGTTGGTGTAGGAGACGTCGACGGTCTTCACGCCGGTGCTGCCCGCGACCACCCCGGTGAAGCTCGACGTTCCCGAGTACGTGCTGCTCGACGCCTCTGTGCCACCGGTGACGGTGAGCATCACCGAGCCGCCCGCCGGGACGCTGGTCGTGTAGCTCGTGCTGTAGCTGCCGATGTCGGAGCGGGCCCACAGGTCACGGACGGTCGCGGAGGCGTTGGTCAGGCCGAGGTCGGACCAGCGCACGGTGATGTTCTTGGCGGCGGAGGTGCGGTTGAGGAGCACGACCGCGCGGTCACCGCTGCCCGACAGCACCTTGCCGTACACCTGGAGCCCGCTGGTGTCCTCGGCGACCTTGACGCCCTGTAGCCCGCGGGCGTCCTGGTCGACGGCGATGACCTCGGGGTTCTTCAGGATGCCCGCGGTCTCCGAGGTCATCGTGGTCAGGTCGTTGCCCGCCAGGAGCGGGGCGCCGGAGATCGCCCACAGGTTCATGTGGGTGCGGTTCTGGGCGGCGGTGAAGCCGTCCATGCCGACCATCAGCATGTCCGGGTCGTTGTAGTAGCCGGTGTGCTGGGCCGTGGGGTGCAGGGTCTGGTCGAAGTTGGACAGCAGGTTCGTCATCGACGGCTGGTTGCCGTAGTAGATGATGTCGGTGCTGGTCCGCCACATCGGGGCCTGGCCCGGTGCCCAGTTCCAGGGGTTCTGGTTGCCCCAGTTGCAGATCGACAGGGTGAGCGGACGACCGGTCTCCGACGTCGCCTCGGCCACCGAGTCGCTGATGGACCGGTACGTGGTCTTCGCGTCGAGGCCCTCGGCGTCACCGCCGCACCAGTCGACCTTGACGAAGTCGAAGCCCCACTTCGAGAACTGGAGCATGTCCTGGTCGTAGTGGCCCTCGCTGCCGGTGTTGGCGGCGGCGGGGCGGCCGGTCGGGTAGTAGTAGCCGCAGCCGTTCTTGCCCGCGTCGGTGTAGATGCCGGCCTTGAGGCCCTTGCTGTGGATGTAGTCGGCGATGGCGCTCATCCCGCCGGGCCACTCGGACGTGTCGACGGTGATGTTGCCGTCGCTGTCACGGGTGCCCTGCCACCAGCCCTCGTCGATGTTGATGTACTTGTACCCGGCCGCCGGCAGTCCCGCGGCGACGAACGCGTCGACCTGCTTCTTGATGACGCTGTAGTCGATCTTGGCGGCGAAGCTGTTCCAGGAGGCCCAGCCCATGGGAGCGGTGGGCACGGATACCTGACGGGTCGTCGCGGCCTGCGCCGTGCCCGGCTGGGCGAAGAGCAGCGCGGCGGTCGCGGTCAGGGCCAGGGCGAGGGCGCGTACGGCCCCGGCTCTGAAGCGCCGGAAGCGCCGTACGAGGCTTTGGCGCGGGGAACGGAGTGGGGGGTACATGCGGCTCCTCAGGGGGTTCACACTCTTCAGCGCGCACGATATTTCGAACATGGATCGGAAGTCCGAACGCATCGCGCGCCGACCGTAGAGCCGCCGGAGGGGTAAGTCAACGGATGCGGCAGGAGTGAACGGGCGAGGGCCGAAGGCGTGAAGTCGACGCACGCGCCGGGTCGTTCGTGCCGCCTCGGGTACCGCGCCGCCATACTTGCCGTCGTGCGCGTAGCGATCATGACGGCGGGATCCCGGGGTGACGTGGCTCCGTACACCGGACTGGGTCACGGCCTGAGCCGTGCCGGGCACGAGGTCACCCTGGTCACTCACGCCTGCTTCGCACCGCTGGTGGCGGGGTCGGGCGTGGGGTTCCGTCCGCTGCCGGTGGACCCGCGGGCGGAGCTGGAGTCCCCGCGAGGGCGTGGGCTGCACCGCAGTGCCAGTGGTGCCGGGAAGCTGTTGCGGGTGGTGGAGATGGCGCGGCGGCTGGTCGGCCGGCTGACCGACGACCTGGTGGCCGCGGCCCGAGCCAGCGACGTGCTGTTGCTGTCCGGTTCGCTGGGGCCGCTCGGGCACGCCATCGCCGAGGGGCTGCGACTGCCGAGCATGGGCGTGTACCTGCAACCGCTTGCTCCGACACGGGAGTTCGCGCCGCCGGTGCTCGGGGGCGGCTCCTGGGGCGGGACCGGGAACCGGATCGCCGGGCACGGGGTGCTGCTGGCCGAGGGGCGGATCTTCGCCGCCGCCGTCCCTGCCGTACGGGAACGGCTGGGGCTGCCCCGGGCGCGGGCCGCCGAGGGGCGGCGGGCACGGGAGCGGCAGCGGTGGCCGGTGCACCACGGCTTCAGCCCGCTGGTGGTGGCCCGGCCCCGGGACTGGCGGACGGGACTCGGGGTCTGCGGCTACTGGTGGCCGTACGACGGTGACACCCGGCTCCCCGCCGAACTCCGGGACTTCCTCGACGCGGGCCCGCCGCCGGTCTTCGTCGGCCTGGGCAGCGCCACGGTGCCGGACGCCGAGCGGGTGAGCGAGCAGGTCGTGACGGCGCTGCGGCGGGCCGGGCTGCGCGGGGTCGTCCAGCGGGGCTGGGGCGGGCTCGCGGCCGACGGGGACGACATGCTGACCATCGGCGAGGTCCCGCACTCCGCGCTGTTCCCGCGCATGGCCGCCGTGGTCCACCACGCGGGCGCGGGGACGACCGCCGCGGGTCTGCGGGCCGGGGTGCCGGCCGTGCCCGTCCCCGTCCAGTTCGACGAGGCCTTCTGGTCCGCCCGTCTGGCCTCCCTCGGCGTGGCCCCCACCGCCGTACCCCTGCGCGGCCTGACCACCGACGCACTGACCACCGCCCTCGTCCAGGTGACCCGCGACCCCGGCTACAGCGAACGCGCCCGCGCCCTCGGCACCCGCATCCGGGCGGAGGACGGGGTGGCCCCGGTGATGGAGGCGGTGAACCGCCTGACCGCCTGACCGCCTGGCCGAAGGGACCGCCGCGCCGGCGGTCGAGGCGGGCTCAGCGCTTCCGGGCCCAGCCCTCCGGCCGCAGGATCCCGAGGAGTTGCCGGGCCAGTTCGTCGACCACCTCGTCCAGGGTGGCGTCCACCCAGCCCGCGCTCCAGTCGTGGAGGAGGCCGTTGACGCTGCCGATGAACGCGGTCGCGGCGAGGCGGTAGTCGCGGCGGGCGGCGTCCCCGTGTGCGGCGGCCGCGGTGGCCTCGGCGCAGATCAGGTCGACCCAGCGGGCGCGGCGGGCGAGCCGCTGTTCCTCCAGGCGCGGGCTGACGCCGATGATCTCGACGAAGGTGATGCGGATGCGGCGCGGGTCGGAGGTGACGTCGCGGGCGTAGGCCCGGAACAGCACGGTGACGCGCTCGGCCAGCGGCAGCGTCTCCGCCTCGGCGAGCGCCGCCAGCACGGCCTGCTCGGCCCAGTCGTTGACCTCCAGGTGCAGCGCGGCGAGCACGTCCTCCAGGGTGCGGAACTCCTCGTAGAACTGACGGGTCGACAGGCCGGCGGCCTGGCTCAGCGCGGCGACGGTCGTCGCGCGGAAACCGGGGCTGTCGCCGAACAGTCGCAGCGCCGCCTCCAGGAAACGACGGCGCCGCTCGGCCTGCCGTTCCTCGGCCGACCTGCCGCCGTAGCGGCCCTTCGGTGCCCTGAGTCTGCCCGCCACGCTTCCCCCCTCCTTCATCCCGCCGATGGCCAATCTTGTCGTGCACGCATCTTGTCGAGTAGGCCGCCCCCTCCTTACCTTCCAGTAAGTAACTTTGAAAGCGCCTGTGTTCAGATTTCTCAGAGGAGAGAGCCGTCATGCCCGCCTTCCGATCCAGGCACCTTTGCTCCGTAGCCGCCGCCCTCGTCCTGACCGCCGCCGGCCCCGCCACTGCGGCGTCCGCGGCGGCCGCGGCCTCGGACGCCTCCGCCCTGCGCGAGGTGATGTTCGTGGGCAACAACTGGGACGGCACCGCGGATGTCATCAAGTCCTCCGGGGACTTCGCGAAGGTCGGACGGATCAACGTGGTACCGGACAAGGACGCCCGGATGGCGGCGATCAACGCCGATCCGATCAAGTGGATCTACTTCCAGGCGATCCGCAACAGCGTCGGCGAGGGCCACGACCAGTTCGTGGACGACATGTACTCCACGCCCGACGGCAAGTCGGTGGTGGTCTCCCGCCCGAGCTTCGCCGATGTGGTCTCCATCGACCTGGCCACCGGGAAGGTCAACTGGCGTTTCCCGGTGTCCGGTTACCGCGCCGACCACATGGCCGTCTCCCCCGACGGCACCCGGGTCGCGGTCTCCGCGTCGACCGCGAACACCGTGCACGTGCTCGACATCAACACCGGCAAGCAGCTCGGCTCGTTCGCCACCGGCGACAAGCCGCACGAGAACATCTTCAGCAAGGACGGCAAGTACATCTGGAACATGGCCATCGGGGACGTCAACACCTCCCTCGACGACCCCGGCTGGGACTGGACCAAGGGCGACCGCCACATCACCGTGGTGGACGCGACGACGTTCAAGCAGGTCAAGATCATCGACATGCGGAGCCGGCTGGACGCCTTCGGGCTGAAGGACTTCTCCGACGCCGTCCGCCCGGCGGTCTTCTCCCCCGACGAGTCGAAGCTGTACTTCCAGGTGTCCTTCTTCAACGGCTTCCTGGAGTACGACGTCGCCTCCGACAAGATCACCCGTATGAAGACGCTGCCGAAGAACCCGGCGACCAGCGAGGACCGCACCACCTGGGTCAACGACTCGCGCCACCACGGCATTTCGATGAACCCTTCGGGCACCAAGCTGTGCGTGGCGGGCACCATGGACGACTACGCGACCGTCGTCGACCGCTCGACCCTCCAGGAGGGGCCGCTGGTCACCGCCTCCAAGCCGTACTGGGCCACGGTCAGCGGCGACGGCAAGGACTGCATCATCTCCGAGAGCGGCGCCGACCAGGTCACGGCCATCGACTTCGCCACCGGCCAGAAGGTGACGTCCGTGGCGGTGGGCGACCACCCGCAGCGCGTCCGGCTGGGGCACGTGCAGGCCGACTGGACGGGGCTGTCGGGCAGCTGACGTCCCTGAGCCGCCTCCGGGGTGCGGCGGCGCCCCGGAGGCCGGCACGGGTCAGAAGTGCGCCGCCGCCCACGCCGCGAGCTCGGACCTCGCCGCACTCAGCAGGTCCGCGGAGGGTGTGCTCGTCGTGCCGTTGGTCACCAGCGCGTAGTGCTGCACCCCGGAGTCGGTGTCGGTGAGCAGCAGGCGGCGGCTGCCGGTGCCGCCCGGCTCGGGGGCCGTGCCGACCGGGGTCGAGGCGGTGTACGACGGGGGCGCGTACGCGGTGCCGAGGTCGGAGACCACCGTGGTCGCCGAGGTCGGGAAGGACGCCGGGAGGTGCAGTTCGGTGGGTGCCGTGCCGCTGCCCGAGCGCCACACCAGCAGCCCGTACTGGCCGGAGCCGACCAGCCGCGAGACGTTCGGCAGCGAGCTGGGCACCGGGTTCCAGGTCAGGGTCGTCGAGCCGTCCCGGGAGCGGTCCTCGTAGGTGAAGGCGAGCGTGGTCCCCGCCGTCGCGGCCGGGTAGAGCCGGTCGAGGAGGCGGGCGTCCTGACGCAGTGTCACCGTGCGGGAGTCGTCGAGGCGTACGGCGGAGAGGTCCTCGTCGTTCCAGGCGTCGCCGGAGGTGAGCACCTTGCCGGCGTTGCCGTTCATCAGCTCGTGGTGACGGCCGTTGTAGATGTCCCACTGCCACTGGGTGCCGGACAGGACGGGGCCGGAGGAGGCCGGGTTCGACCACCAACTCGCCCCGGGCTGGCGGGAGTCCAGGGCCTGGTACATCGCCTTGAGCACGGTCGGCGCCTTGTCCGACACCGTGCCCGACAAGGGGTGCCCGAACTCGCTGACGAGTGCGGCGCTCTGCGCTGCCGACGCGCGGTCACGGACGGTGCCGAAGTCGGTCGCGTACTGGCCGTCGCCCGCCTTGCCCCACATCAGGATGCCGGAGATGGCCTTCTGGTCGTAGAAGTGGGTGTTGAAGACGTAGCGTGAGCCGAGGGTGCCCGCGTCCAGCAGGCCGCCCTCCTGCTTCTGGGAGCCGATGTTGGAGTTCCAGAAGAGGTTGGGTTCGACCAGGGCGGGCTTGGCCTGCCAGCCCGCCGCGTCCATGCGGGCCCGGAACTTCTGGTAGAAGGGCCACAGCAGGTCCCGCTCCCAGGTGCGGCTGCTCTGACCGGACTCGTACGTGCCCGCGTACGGCTCGTTGTACGGGTCGAAGCCGACGACGCCCGCGAACTCGGCGTCGCTCAGGTGCTGGACGAGGTACGCCATCGTCGACCGGGCCGTGGTCAGGAAGGCGTCCTGGAGGCCGTAGTCGTTGTGCCAGAAGTCGTAACTCGCCTTGGTCACCGCCGAGTTCTGGGTGATGTTCTGTCCCCAGAAGAGGCAGATGCCGCACGACTCCGCGGAGTAGCTACCGGCGTCCACCGCCCACTCGGGGGCGCCGTCGCCCGTGTACCAGCTTCCGGAGTTGAAGAGGTAGCGGGAGTAGAGGTCCTGGTGGAAGTCGGGGTAGACGCGGATGCCGGCGTCGAGGAAGGCGCGCATCTGGCCGGTGACGGCGGCCAGATAGGCGGTGTCGACCTGGCCGCGCACGGGTTCGGCGTGCGCCCAGGAGAGCAGGAAGCGCACCGCGTTGCCGCCGCCGAGGGCACGCAGGGCGGTGGCGGACTTCTGTGCGTCGGCGACCGAGGCGAAGGGCAGACCGCCGTTCTCCTCCAGCTTGGTCTCGCCGGAGACGTTGTAGCCGCGCAGGACGACCTCGCGGCCCTGGCCGTCGGTGAAGCGGCCGTTCTGCACGGTGAGGGGGGTGCCGTCGAACCAGAGGGAATCGGAGGGAGTGGAAGGGGTGGCAGGGGTGGCGGCGGTGGCGGGCTGGGCACCCGCCACCGTCAGGAATCCGCAGAGGACAACCAGGACAACGATCAGACGTGCCCGGATTTTCGACATGTCCACTACAGTCCGGCGATGTCAAGACACAGTCAACACCTCTGACTCTGGAGTAAGTTCGGGCTCGGCCGCCCCTCGGCCCCCCTTGGTCCTCAGCTCATCAGCCGCTCACCCGGTGCGTCACGTTCAACAGGTACTCCTTGCGGTTCAGCGGGTTGTGGTCGGTGCGGGGCCGCTCGGGGACCGTGCCGCGGGTGACCGGCGCGTAGTGGTCGAACGCGCTCTCCAGCTCGCCCTCGCCCCGGGTGAGCCCCGGCAGCCGCTGCCCGAGCTCGTGCACCCGGGCGGCCGGGACCGCGCCCTCGAGGACACAGACGGCGCCCCGCGTGGTGGTGGTCCCCGGTACCGCGCCCAGCCGGGCGAGCACCGGGAGCAGGGCACCGGGCGTGTCCGCCGGGGCCTCGATGCGGAAGCGGTGCATGGGCTCGTACACCCGGCTGCCCGCGCGCCGCAGCGCCTCGATCAGCACGAGCGGGGTGAGACCGCGGAAGTCGGCCCCCGTGCTCGACATGCTCTTGTCGAAGCCCTGGTGGGCGTGGCTCTGCCGGGGCGAGTAGCCGGAGTGGGTCATGGTGACCGTGCAGTCGGTCACCTGCCAGCCGTGCAGCCCCTGGGCGAGCGTCTCGCGGACGGTGTCCTCGACGGCCTTGAAGAAGGCGTACGGCATCGACCCCAGCTCCACCTCCAGCCGGAAGCCGATGCCCGAGCCGGCCGGGGCCGCCTCCACGCGCAGGCCGACTGTCGCGAGGAACGGGTTGCCGTCCTTCTTGTTGAACTCGACGGCCGCGCCCGTGCCCACGGGACGCTCGACGCAGATCGTCGTCGTCTCCCGGAAGGTGACGTCGAGGCCGAACTCGTCGGCGAGGGTGGCCTGGACGACCTCCTTCTGCACCTCGCCGTAGAGGGAGACGGAGGTCTCGCCCCGCACCTCGTCGTGCCGGACGTCGATCAGCGGGTCCTGTTCGGCGAGCCGGGTGAGCGCGAGGTGCAGCGACCGCCGGTCGGTGCCCGGCCCGGGGACGACGACCGTCTCCAGGGTCGGCGGCGCGAAGTGGCGTTCGGACGCCGCCTTGCGCACCGCCCCGAGCGTGTCGCCGATCCGGATCCCGCCGAGGCCCCACAGCCGGGCGATCCGGCCCGCCCCGACGCTGTCCCGGCGGACCTCGGTGCCGTGCTCGAAGACGCCGATCGCGGTGACCTTGCCGTCCTCGGTTCCTTCGCCGAACGGGATCCGGTCACGGGTGCGCAGGGTGCCGGAGAAGATCCGGGCGTACGCCACCTTCTCCCCCGCCGGCCCCCGCTCCACCTTGAACACCGTGCCCGACAGCGGCCCTTCGGGGTCGCCTGCGGCGCCGGGCAGGAACTCCCGGATACCAGTTACCAGTTCGGGCACGCCCGCGCCGGTGACGGCCGAGCCGAAGTAGACGGGATGCGCGAGCGCCTGCCGGGTGCGGTCGGCGAGGGCTGCGCGCAGGCGGCCGGGCGGGACGGTGGCGCCCTCCACGTACGCGGCGAGCAGCCGGTCGTCGTGCTCGGCGAGGACGTCCAGCGCGGCGGCCGGGCCGGGGCCCGGGACGAACCGGGCCGTGCGGGTGCCGAGTCCGGTGGCCGTGCCCATCGGCACCAGGGCCGGGGTGAGCCGGCGGGCCATCGTCCGCAGCACGTCCTCGTCCCGTGCGCCGCGCCGGTCGATCTTGTTGACGAAGACCAGGGTGGGGATGCGCAGCCGGTGCAGCGTGCGCATCAGGACGCGGGTCTGCGCCTGCACGCCCTCGACGGCCGAGACGACCAGCACCGCGCCGTCCAGCACGCCGAGCACCCGCTCGACCTCGGCGATGAAGTCCGGGTGGCCGGGGGTGTCGATGAGGTTGACGGTCACGCCGTCGAGCGGGAAGGAGACGACGGCCGACTTGATGGTGATGCCGCGCTGCCGCTCCAGCGCGAGGGTGTCGGTCCGGGTGGTGCCCGCGTCGACGCTGCCGATCTCCTCGGTCACGCCGGCCGTGTGCAGCAGCCGTTCGGTCAGGCTGGTCTTACCCGCGTCGACGTGCGCGAGGATCCCCAGATTGAGCAAGTGCACCAAGTGTCATGTCCTTGAGAGTGTGGGTCATTCCTTCCTGGGTGGACATGAACGGTGCGCGCATCACTGCTCCTGGGGTGCGGGGAACTCGACCGGTGCAGTGCAGCAGAACGGCGGCCGGCCCGCCAACGGATTAACGTTCAACAAACCCCGCGGGGGGTGAGCGGAGGAGCCGACGATGCGGGACATTCTCCCGGTGCTCAGCGGCTGGTACGCCGCTCACCTGCCGTTCGGGCTCGCCACGGTCGTCGCGGTCAGCCGCAGCGCGCCGCGTGGGCCGGGGTCGGCGATGGCCGTCGGCCCGGACGACGAGGTCGTGGGCAGTGTGTCCGGGGGGTGCGTGGAGGGCGCGGTCTTCGAACTCGCCCGGGAGGCCGCCGCCGGCGGCGAGGCCCGGCTGGAGACCTTCGGCTACAGCGACGAGGACGCGTTCGCGGTCGGGCTCACCTGCGGTGGCGAGATCACCCTGCTGATCCGGCCCGTCACACCCGAGCTGGACCCGTCCTTCGGGGCGGTCGCCGCGTCGGTCGCGGCCGGGGAGCCGGTGACCGTGGCGAGTGTGGCCGACGGGCCCGCGCCGCGCGGGGCGACCCTTGCGGTGTGGCCCGAGCGGGCCGCCGGGGCGCTGGGCTCGCGGGGGCTGGACGTGGCCGTGGCCGCCGACGCCCGGGGCGAGCTGGCCCTGGGCGCGACGGCCCTGAGGCACTACGGGCCGGGCGGGGAGCGCCGCGAGGACTCCGTCACCGTCTTCCTGCACTCCTTCGCGCCGCCGCCGCGGATGCTGGTGTTCGGCGCCATCGACTACGCCGCCGCGGTGGCCCGCATCGGCGCCTTCCTCGGCTACCGGGTCACCGTGTGCGACGCCCGGCCGGTGTTCGCCACCCCGGCCCGATTCCCGGAGGGCGTCGAGGTGGTCGTGGACTGGCCGCACCGCTATCTGCGCGGCACGGACACCGACGAGCGCACGGTGATCTGCGTGCTCACCCACGATCCCAAGTTCGACGTGCCGCTGCTGCGTGAGGCGCTGCGCCGGCCGGCCGCGTACGTGGGGGCGATGGGCAGCCGCCGCACCCATGCCGACCGGATGCGGCACCTGGCGGAGGCGGGACTCGCCCCGGCCGCCCTGCACCGGCTGCGCTCTCCCCTGGGCCTGGACCTCGGGGCCCGCACACCCGAGGAGGTCGCCGTGTCGGTGGCCGCCGAGATCATCGCGCTGCGCTGGGGCGGGAGCGGGGCGCCGCTGACGGTGACGGACGGTGCCATTCATCCGCGGGGGCGGGCGTAGAAACCGGTGCCCGGGGATTTTTTTTCCGGACATTGACGTAATCGGTGTGTGAGGCGACGCACGGGCGGGTAGGCGGCGCAACAGCAACGGATGGCATGCATGTCCGTCTACGGCACTTCCCGGAAGGAGGTCCGTGACAGCGCATCATCCACAGTGCCCGGGTCGTCCCCAATCGCGGGGCGGCCCGGATCTCTGTCCCGTCACCTCTCGGGCCGCCCGACGGGTACGAGCGACCCCGGCAGCAGGCCGATCGCGAGAACGGCCCCGACCGCGTAGACGCCGGCGGAGCCGAGAGGCCAGGGACCCGGCGCCGAAGACGGCGAGGCCGGTCAGCACGACGCGCCGGTGCCCGTAGCCGTCTCCCGCGGTGCCGCTGGTGAGCATCAGCGAGGCGAGCGCCAGGGCGTAGCCGTCGACCACCCACTGAAGCCCCCCGACATCCGCGCCCAGGCCGGAGCCGATGGCGGGCAGAGCCACGTTGACGATCGTCACGTCGAGCAGCACCAGGAAGTACCCGGCGCACATGACGACGAGGACGGTGCGTGGCGAGCCGGCGTGCCGGCCGGGACTCACCGCGCGTCGGAGGAGGGCTGCCGGTGCTTGAGCCATGCCTCCCGGGTACCACGCGGCACCGGCGCAACTCCCGGCCCTCGGACGTCGCCGACGGCACTCACCGCCGCGGCAGCCGGTGCAGCGTCACGTCCGTGAGCGCGCCGTCGGTGACGGCCGCCGTCAGGTACGTGCAGTGCGGCTGGCGGCGGCGGTCGGTGGGCGAGCCGGGGTTGAGCAGCCGCAGGCCGCCGGGGGCGGTGGTGTCCCACGGGATGTGGCTGTGGCCGAAGACCAGGACGTCGAGGCCGGGGAAGCGGGCGGCGCAGCGGGCCTCGCGGCCCTGGGCGGGGCCGGTCTCGTGGACGACGCCGAAGCGCAGGCCGCCCAGGTCCGCGTAGGCCACCTCGGGCAGGCGGGCGCGCAGGTCCGGTCCGTCGTTGTTGCCGTACACGCCGACCAGCCGGCGGCTGCGGCTCTCCAGCAGGTCGAGGGTGGCGGCGTCGACCCAGTCCCCGGCGTGGATCACGACGTCGGCGTCCGGGAGCTCGGCCAAGAGCTGGTCCGGCAGGCGCTTGGCGCGCTTGGGGAGATGCGTGTCCGACATCAGGAGCAGGCGCACGCAGGTCAGCCTATCGAGCCTTCGGGAGCACGCCGGACCTGGCGAGGTGCCGGATGCCGCGCACCGCGGTCACCGCGGCCAGGCCGGTGCCGAGGGCCGTGGCGGCGGGGTGGTGGGCGAGGGCGGCCTGCCAGGAGCGGCCGTGGGCGGTGTCGTCGAAGACGCCGTGGGCGCCGTGGTCTTCGCCGGGCAGCCGGTCGACGGGCTCGAAGAGGTTGCTGCGGCCGGTCGGGGCCTCCTTGTCGGTCTGCTGGGCGTCGAAGCCCGTACGCGCCAGGTAGCGGTCGAGCAGGGCGGGGGCGAGCCGGTTGGCCCAGATCGTGGCCACGGTGGTGGCGCCGACGTAGTACTGCTTGCGGCGCGGGTGGTCGGCGGCGTAGAGCACGCCCCGGGCGGCGACCTCGGGCTGGTAGATCGGGGGGACGGGGCTGGGGTGCCCCCGCAGGCGGGAGCGCACCCAGTCGAACTGGGGGGTGTTGACGGCGGGCATCTGGGCGAGGGTGACGTGCACGTTGCTGCCGCGGTGCAGCAGTTCGACGCGGAGTGACGAGGTGAAGCCGTTGATGGCGTGCTTGGCGCCGCAGTACGCGGACTGGAGCGGGATCGCCCGCTCGCCGAGCGCGGAGCCGACCTGCACGATGGTGCCCCGGTCGCGGGGCAGCATGCGCTTCAGCGCGGTGTGGGTGCCGTTGACGAAGCCGAGGTAGGTCACCTCGGTCACCCGCCGGTACTCCTCGGGACCGATCTCGTCGAAGGGCGCGAAGACGCTGGTGAAGGCGCAGTTGATCCAGACGTCGATGGGGCCGAACTCCTTCTCGGCGGCCTCGGCGACGGCCTCGACCTGATCGGCGTCGGCGGTGTCGGCGACCTGCACCAGGGGCCGGCCGCCGAGCGCGGCGACCTCGTCGGCGGCGGCCTCCAGTCCGCCCCGGCCACGGGCGACGAGCACGACGTCGGCGCCGCGCCGGGCGTAGAGGCGGGCGGTGGCGCGGCCGATGCCGGCGCTGGCACCGGTGATGACGACGGTGGCGGGCATGGTCAGCTCCTCTCGGGGTGGGGGTGGTCCTGGCCCAGCCGGGCCGCGGTCTGGAGCAGCAGCGCGTGCACGAAGGCCTGCGGGAGGTTGCCGCGCAGCTGGCGCTGGGCGATGTCGTACTCCTCGGCGTACAGGCCGGAGGCGCCGCAGGCACTGCGGTTGCGCTCGAACCAGCGGTGTGCCGAGACGGTCCGTCCCTGCTGGTGTTCGGCCAGCGCCATGACGAATCCGCAGAGCAGGAAGGCGCCCTCGGCGTCCGCGAGGGGCCGGTCGTCGTGGCGGAAGCGGTACAGGAAGTGGTCCTCGGCGAGCGAGCGGCGGCAGGCGTCGAGGGTGGCGCGGGTGCGGGGGTCGTCCGGGGGCAGGGCGCCGCGTACGGCGGGCAGCAGCAGGGCGGCGTCCACGGTGGGATCGTCGGGGCTGCGCTGCCAGTGTCCGTCGGCGTGCAGGGAGGTGGCCGTGGTGGCGGCGAGGACGGTGTCGGCGAGCCGGGCGCAGGTCTCGGCGCGGGGGTGGCGCGGTTCGGCGGCGGCGAGGGCGCGCAGTCCGGCGACGCAGATCAGGCGGCTGTGGGTCCACTGCCGTGGGGACAGCTCCCAGATCCCGGCGTCCGGTTCGCGCCACCGGTCGGCGATGGCGCGTACGGCGGCTTCGGCGGCCTCGGCCGCGCCGGCGTCGAGCCGGTCGTGCCGGGCCGCCGCGGCGAACAGCAGCAGGGCCTCGCCGAAGCAGTCGAGCTGGAACTGCTTCTCCACCCGGTTGCCGATCCGGTCGAAGCCCCCGGGGTAGCCGGGCAGGTCGAGCTCCCGCTGGTCCGGGACGGGCGTGCCGTGCACGGTGTAGGCGGGGACGAGGCGGGGGCCGTCGGCGCGCAGCCGCTCGGCGGTGAACCTGACGGCGGCGTCGAGGAGTTCTGGGACGCCCGCGGCGGCCGCGGCCTGTCCGGCGTAGCTCTGGTCGCGGATCCAGACGTACCGGTAGTCGTAGTTGCGGCCCTCCTCGGCGCGTTCCGGGAGGCTGGTGGTCGCCGCCGCGACCATGCCGCCGCCCTGTGTGGTCAGGCCGCGCAGCACGGCGCAGGCGAGGCGGGCGTCGCCGGGGGCGATGGTGTGGTCCAGTGCGGGAACCGCGTGCCGCCAGGCCTGTTCGGTCGCGGCCCAGGCCTGCTCGGCGTGCGGCAGGGCGCGCGGGAGCGGGGAGGGGGAGCACTCCAGGACCAGGTCGTGGGTCTCCCCGGGCTTCAGCACGAGCTCGGCGGTCAGTCCCTGCTCGCGCAGCGTCGCGGCGGGGGCGCCCTGCCAGCGCAGCCGGTGGTGGCCGGTGTACAGGTGCCACACGCCGCCGTCGTCGCGGTGGGCGGAGTCGAGGGGGGCGCGGCCGTAGTCGGCGTGCGGGTCGAGTACGACGGTGAGGTGCGCGGGCCCGCCGACGGCGTGCAGCCGGCGCAGCAGGACCACGCGGCCGGGCTCGCCGGGGAAGGCGAGCGCCTCCCGGCATTCCACGACGCCCTCGGTGGTGACCCAGCGGCTGCGCCGGATCAGGCTGCCGTTCTCGTAGTAGCCGCCGGGGACGAACGGGGCGCGCGGGGTGACGGCGTAGCCGCCCCGGCCGCCGATGAGGGAGGCGAACAGGGCGTCGTCGTGCCAGGTGGGCGCGCACAGCCAGACGACGGCTCCGTCGGGCCCGATCAGGGCGCCGCGTTCGCCGTCGGCGAGCAGGGCGTAGTCGTGCAGTGCGTGGGGTGCGAAGTGGCTGCTCATGGGGGTTCTCCTCGGTCAGCGCACGCGGTAGGGCCGGG
Source organism: Streptomyces sp. NPDC001480 (assembly GCF_042894725.1). Lineage (NCBI taxonomy): Bacteria > Bacillati > Actinomycetota > Actinomycetes > Kitasatosporales > Streptomycetaceae > Streptomyces > Streptomyces sp. NPDC001480. The sequence continues at coordinate 162,946 of NZ_JBIAVX010000001.1, forward strand.
CGCGCTCGGCGTCGAGGGTGAGCCCCAGTCCGGGCGGGCCGCCGGTGCCCGGGGCGATGCTGCCGCCGGCCGGGTCGAGGACGCCGTCGAAGAGGATGCGCTCGATGCGGACGTGGTCGTGGAACCATTCCAGATGGCGCAGGTTGGGCACCGCGGCGGCGACTTGCGCGTGGGCGTGCGGCGCGCAGTGCCCGGAGACGTCAAGGCCGCGGGCGTGGGCGAGGGCGGCGGCGCGTAGCCAGACCGTGATGCCGCCGCAGCGGGTGACGTCGATCTGGAGGCAGTCCACCGCCTCGGCGGCGAGCATGTGCTCGAAGTACGGAAGGGTGTAGCCGTACTCCCCCGCGGTGACGTCCATGGGGGCGTGGGCGCGGATCCCCGCGAGGGTGGTGAGGTGGTCGGAGGAGACCGGTTCCTCGAACCAGGTCACGCCGTGGCCGGCGAGGGCGTCGGCGACGCGGAGGGCCTGCTTGGCGCCGTAGCCGCCGTTGGCGTCGACGTACAGGGCGGTGGTGTCGCCGACGCTCGCGCGGGCCTGTCGGACGCGTTCGAGGTCGCGGTCCTCGCGGGTGCCCCACGACTCCCCGATCTTGATCTTGACGCGGGGGATGCCCTGGTCCTCGGCCCAGGTACGCAGCTGCCGGTCCTGCCGCTGGTCGTCGTAGGTGGTGAAGCCGCCGCTGCCGTACACCGGCACGTCGTCGCGGGCCGCGCCGAGCAGGCTGACCAGGGGCAGGCCGAGCAGGCGGGCCTTGAGGTCCCACAGGGCGATGTCGACGGCGGCGACGGCCTGCGCGCCGATGCCGGGCTGGCCCGCGTTGCGCACCGCGCGGCACATGTCCTCGTTCAGCCGGGGCACGTCGAACGCCGGGGAGCCGGTGACGACACCGGCCAGCAGGTCGTCCACGAGTTCCGCGGTGGCCGCGGGGGCGTAGGTGTAGCCGAGCCCGCTCACGTCGCCGCTGCGGACGGTGACCAGGACGAGGGTGGTCTTGTCCCAGGCCAGGGTGCCGTCGGCCTCGGGCGCGTCGGTGGGCACGGTGTAGACGGAGCTGTCGACCTGTTCGACGACCGGCTGGTCCGTCATGTCTCCTCCCTGAAGTGGGCCCGTGTGCGGGCGTGTTCGGTGGTGCGGTGGTGCTGCTCCCGGGTCAGGCGCGGCGCCGCAGCCGCAGTGCGGCCCCGCCGGCCACCGCGCCGGTGAGGGCGGCGAGGGAGGCGGTGGTCGCCCAGCGTGCGGCGCGGGAGGGCTCCGGCGGACGGTCGGCGAGGCGCTCGGGCCGGTCGCTCGGCAGGTTGCCGTCCATCGCGAGGGCCAGCACCTCGGCGAGGTGCAGGGCGCGGCGGCCGGTGTCGCCCTGCTCGATCTGGGTGCGGCAGCTGAAGCCGTCGGCGAGGAGCAGGCTGCCGGGGGCCGCCGCGCGGACGGCGGGCAGGACGCCCTGTTCGGCGACGGCCATGGAGACCTCGTGGTGGCCGCGTTCGAAGCCGAAGTTGCCGGCCAGGCCGCAGCAGCCCTCGTCGAGGACGTCGGCTTCGAGGTGGGCGCGGCGCATCAGTTCGCGGTCGGCGTCGAACTTCATGATGGCGTGCTGGTGGCAGTGGGTCTGCACGGTCGCCTGCCGGGCGAGCCGCGGTGGCCGCCAGTCGTCGGGCGCGTGGTGGACGAGTTGCTCGGCGAAGGTGCGGACCTGCCCGGCCAGCCGGCACACGTCCTGGTCGGCAGGCATCAGTTCGGGCGCGTCGGACCGGAACACGGCGGTGCACGAGGGTTCGAGGCCGATGACCGGGGTGCCCGCCTCCAGGTAGGGGTGCAGCACGTCCAGGGTGCGGCCGAGCACCTTCTTGGCGACGGTGAGCTGCCCGGTGGAGATCCAGGTGAGGCCGCAGCACACCGGTTTGTCGGGGACGGCGACCCGGAAGCCCGCGTCTTCGAGGACGCGTACGGCCGACATCGCGATGGAGGGGTGGAAGTAGGTGCTGAAGGTGTCGGGCCACAGCACCACGGTGCGCGGGTCGGCCGGGTCGGGTTCCTCGGTGCCGCGCTGCCGCCACCACTCGACGAAGGACTGTTCGGCGAAGACGGGCGCCGGCCGGGCCCCGTCCACGCCCGCCAGCCGCTTGCCCAGCCGGGCGAGGCCGGGCGCGTGCAGCGCGCTGTTGACGAGCGAGGGGGCGATCCGCGACAGCCTCGCCCACAGCGGCAGCCAGCCCATCGAGTAGTGGGCGGCGGGGCGTGTACGGCCCTCGTAGTGGTGGGCGAGGAACTCCGCCTTGAGTGTCGCCATGTCGACCCCGGTCGGGCAGTCCGACTTGCAGCCCTTGCAGGCCAGGCAGAGGTCGAGGGCGTCGTGGACCTCGGTGGAGCGCCAGCCGTCCTTGACGGCGGAGTCCGCGTGCCCGTCGAGCATTTCGAACAGCAGCCGGGCCCGGCCGCGCGTGGAGTGCTCCTCCTCCTTGGTGGCCCGGTACGAGGGGCACATCACGCCGCCGGAGTGGCCGCGGCAGTTGCCGATGCCGACGCAGCGCATGACCGCGCGCGTGAAGGAGTTCTCGTCCTCCGGATAGCCGAAGTGGGTGTCGGGCGTGGCGGGGCGCCAGCCGGGGCCGAGGCGCAGCTGTCCGTCGACGGGGTTGGGGCGGACGACCTTGCCCGGGTTCATCCGGTCGCGGGGGTCGAACAGGGTCTTCAGCTCGCCGAAGGCGGTGACGAGCCGCTCGCCGAACATCCGGGTGAGCAGTTCGCCCCGGGACTGGCCGTCGCCGTGCTCGCCGGACAGTGAGCCGCCGTAGGACGCCACGAGGTCGGCGGCGCGCTCCAGGAACCGGCGGAAGTCCCGTACGCCGTCGGCGGTCTTCAGCCCGAAGGGGATGCGGGTGTGCACACAGCCCTGCCCGAAGTGCCCGTACAGGGAGGGGTGGTCGTAGTCGAACTCCTCGAACAGGGTCTTCAGGTCGCGCAGGTAGTCGCCGAGCCGTTCCGGCGGGACGGCCGAGTCCTCCCAGCCCTCCCAGGTCTCGCGGTCGTCGGGCGGCCGCGCGGTGACGCCGAGCCCGGCCTCGCGGGCCTTGAGCATCTTCTCCTCGCGGTCCGGGTTGTCGGAGAAGGCGACGTTCGCGTCCTTCTCGTCGCGTCCGATGGCGCGCAGCAGGGCGTGCGCCTGTTCGTCGACGTCGTCCTGGCTGTCGCCGGCGTACTGCACCATCAGCCAGCTGTCGCCTTCGGGAAGGACGTCGAGGGAGTCCAGGTAGGCGCCCTCCTCGCGCATCAGCTGCGCCATCCGCCCGTCGAGGGCCTCCAGTTGGCTGGGCGAGCAGTGCTCCAGCAGGTGCGACACGTCATCGGCGGCGGCGCAGATGTCGTCGTAGCCGAGCACCAGCAGCGACTTGTACGGCGGCACCGGGACCAGGTCGAGTTCGGCGCGCAGGACGGTCACCAGGGTGCCCTCGCTGCCGACCAGGGCCCGGGCGACGTCGAAGCCGTTCTCGGGCAGCAGGGAGTCGAGGTTGTAGCCGGAGACCCGGCGGGGGATCTTGGGGTAGCCGCGGCGGATGTCGGCCAGGTACTCGGTGGCGATGCGGTCCAGGCCGTCGTAGAGGTCGGCGAGCCGGCCGCCCTGGGCGGTGATCCGCTCCCGTTCGGCGGCGGACGTCGGTCCCACCCAGGCGCGGACGCCGTCGTAGGTGAGGATCTCCAGGCGGCGTACGTTGTCCACGGTCTTGCCGTAGGCCTGCGCGGAGGCGCCGCAGGAGTTGTTGCCGATCATGCCGCCGAGCGCGCAGTGGCTGTGCGTGGACGGTTTCGGTCCGAACTGGAGCTTGTGCCCGGCCAGTTGGCGGTTGAGTTCGTCCAGCACGATGCCGGGCTCGACCACGCAGGTACGTGCCTCGGGGTCCACCGAGACCAGCGCGTCGCAGTACTTGGTCCAGTCGATCACGACGGCGGTGTTGGTGGACTGTCCGGCCAGGCTGGTGCCGCCGCCGCGGGAGAGGACGGGGGCGTCGAACCGGGCACAGACCGCCACGGCGCGCGCCCCCGCCTCGACGGTGCGGGGGACGACGACACCGATGGGGACCTGCCGGTAGTTCGAGCCGTCCGTGGCGTAGGCGCCGCGGCTGCCCGCGTCGAAGCGGATCTCGCCGTCCACCTCGGCGCGCAGGGCCGTCTCCAGGCCGGTCACGTCCGGAGGGGTCATCTGCTCACATCCTCGATATCGCCCGACGGTCCTGCCCGGTCACGGGCGGGCGAGTACCCAGGGATCGCCGGGTGGAACGGAGCGTCGCGCCGACCGTCCGGACATATAGTCAGGCATGACTGAACAGTTTCAACTGGACAGCCTTACCTGACGGCTCTAGGGTGGACGGCATGGAGCACATCTCCGACTCCGCGGCCCGCACCGCGCGCGACCTGCGGGTGGTCTTCAGCCGGCTGCGGCGTCGCATCCGTGAGATCGCGCGGGACGAGGACAACAGGGTCCTGACCCCGTCGCAGGAGTCGGCGCTCACCCTGGTCGGCAAACACGGCGCGGCCACGGCCAGCGCCCTGGCCGCCGCCGAGGGTGTGCGGCCGCAGTCGATGGCCACCACACTGGCCGCGCTGGACCAGCACGGCCTGATCCGCCGGGCCCCCGACCCGGACGACGGCCGGCGTCAACTGGTCACCCTCACCGAGGCCGGCCAGGCCCGCGTCGAGGGCAACCGGCAGGTCCGCGAGGAGTGGCTGGCCCGCGCCTTCCAGGACCGGTACACCGAGGAGGAGCGGCAGACGGTGCTGGCGGCGCTGGCACTCCTGGAGCGGCTCTCGCAGCCCTGACACCGACTCTCGCCCGGTGCGGCGCGCGGGGCGTCCGGCCGAGCCCGGCACTCCGCCCGGCCGCCACCGCGGGCCGGGCGACGTCCGCCGGCCGGTGACCGGCCGGCCGGTACCCCTTGCCACCCCTCACCACGCAACCGCACGGCCTTGCCCTGTTCACACCCGATTCACACCCGCCCGCCCGGCACCGCCGCCGGCGGCGGTCCTCCCGGGCCGTTCCCGCGGCCCCTCATCTCCCGAAAGGCCCGACCGTGGCACTGACCGCCCTGGACCCCCGTACCGCCCTCGTCGCGATCGACCTCCAGAACGGCATCGTGGGCATGCCGACCCAGCCGCACACCGGCCCGGACGTGGTGGCCCGCACGGCCGAGCTCGCCGACGCCTTCCGGGCGCACGGCCTGCCCGTGGTCCTGGTCCGGGTGTCCTTCGCCCCCGACTGGGCCGACGCCGTCCCCGGCCGCACCGAGCGCCAGGCGCGCGGTCTCGCCTTCCCGGAGGGCTGGGACACCGTGGTCGACGAGCTGAGCGGCCACCCCGGCGACATCCGCGTCACCAAGCACAACTGGAGCGCCTTCCACGGCACCGACCTCGACGTCCAGCTGCGCCGTCGCGGCGTCACCCAGATCGTGCTGACCGGCATCGCCACCAGCATCGGCGTCGAGTCCACCGCCCGTGACGCCTACGCCCACGGCTACCACGTCACCCTCGCCACGGACGCGATGGCCGACAGCGACCCCGAGGCGCACCGGGGAAGCGTCGAGCGGATCTTCCCGAGGCTCGGCGAGTCGGGCACGACGGCCGAGGTGCTGGAGATTCTTACCAAGACGCACGGCTGACCGCCGGCCGGGCCCCTCGCGGAGGGCGAACAAACGTCCAGGCAAGGGGCCGGGTTAGCATTCGGCCACGCGCAGGTGCCACCCAGGCAACGGGTGGCGAACTAAGGGGGCTTGGAAACCGGATGCCGGTCAAGGTCAGCGTCATCGTCCCCGTGTACAACCCCGGGCCGTACATCGAGGACTGCATCGCCTCGATGCTGCGGCAGTCGCTGCCCCCCGACGAGTTCGAGGTGATCTTCGTCGACGACGGCTCCACGGACGGCACCCCGGCCCGCCTGGACGCCCTCGCCGCCGAGCACCCGCACATCCAGGTCATCCACCAGGAGAACTCCGGCTGGTCGGGCAAGCCCCGCAACGTCGGCATCGAGGCCTCCCGGGGCGAGTTCGTGATGTTCGTCGACAACGACGACTACCTCGGCGATTCAGCCCTCGAACGTATGTATGAATACGGGGTGGCGAACAAGGCCGATGTGGTCGTCGGAAAGATGGCCGGGAAGGGCCGCCCGGTACCGGTGGAGCTGTTCCGCCGCAACCATCCGCACGCCACCGTCGAGAACGCCCCCCTGATCGACAGCCTCACCCCGCACAAGATGCTCCGCCGCGCCTTCCTGGACCGCACCGGTCTGCGCTTCCCGGAGGGCCGGCGCCGCCTGGAGGACCACGTCTTCGTCACCGAGGCGTACCTGCGGGCCGACAACGTCTCGGTGCTCAGCGACTACGTCTGCTACTACCACGTCAAACGGGACGACGCCTCGAACGCGGGCTTCCAGCGCTTCGACCCGGTCGGCTACTTCAAGAACCTCCGCGAGGCCCTGGACGTCGTAGAGCGGTACACCGAACCGGGCCCGCTGCGCGACCGGCTGCTGCGCCGCTGGCTGCGCGTCGAGATGGTCGACCGGATGAGCGGGCGCCGCCTGCTGGCGCTGCCGGACGACTACCGCCGGGACCTCTTCCAGGAGATCCGCGGGGTGATCCTGGAGCGCTTCGGGCCCGGCGTGGCCGCCGGACTGCGCCCCGGACAGCGCATCGTCGCCGCGCTGCTCCGCGAGGACCGCTACGACGAGCTGGTCGCACACGCCGAGTGGGAGAGCGGCATCGCCCCCAAGGCCGCACCGACCGCGGCCGAGTGGCGCGACGGCGGACTGCGGGTCGAGTTCACCGCCGAGTACCACTCCGCCGGCCGCCCGCTGACCTTCGCCGCGGAGGGCACCGGCGCGCCCGCCGACGGTGTGCCCCGCGATCTCGACGAGGCGATCGCCTGGCTCGGCGCGGCCGCCGTGAACGGCTTCGAGAAGGCCACCGCCGACCTGATCCTGCGCGACCGCGCCACTTCCGCCTCCTTCCTCCATCGGGCCGAGCTCACCCGCAGCCGCGTCCCGGCCGAGGACGGGCGGATCCGGCTGGTGCTGCGCGCCACGGCCACCGTCGACCCCGCCGCTGCGGCCGGCGGCGCCCCGCTGCACACCGGCCTGTGGGACATGTACGTCCGGGTCGGCCTGGGCGGCTGGTCCAAGGACTGCCGGCTCGGCCCGGCCCCGCGCCACGACCGTCCCGCACCGCCCGCGGGCGTGATCGCCGGCCGGGTCGTGCTGCCGTACTGGACCAAGCAGCACGAGAACTTCTCCCTGGACGTGGACCGGGCGAGCAAGTCCCTGGGCCTGACCGCGCTCACCCCCGAGGACGCGGCGGTCTCCGGCGACGGGCTGCTGAGCCTCGCCCTGCCGCTGTACGTCGCCGACCGCACCGACGTCCGGCTGCGCTGGACCGGCACCGCGTCGGGCGGCTCCGCCCGCACCCCCCTCCAGGAGGCCGCGACGCTCACCCCCGCCGACGGGAACGGCTCGCTGCTGCGGACCGGGCTGCCGCTGTCCGCCATGCAGGGGGCGGTGTGGCGGCCGGAGCTGTGCCTGGCGCCGCAGGCGAAGACGCCTCGTTTCCTCGCGCTGCCGCTGGCCCTGCGGGTGAGCCGGTCCGGGGACGTCGAGGTGTCCGGGCCGCCGGTGCCCGGCCCGGTGCGACGGCTGCTGCGCACGGTGCGGCGGATCGCGGGCGCGGCCCGGCGGAGGATGACACCCACGGACGAGACGCGGAGGACGTGACGACGTGCGGGCACTGGAGATAGCGGGCGCCTGGGTGCTGGAACCCAAGGTGTTCCCGGACGCCCGGGGCAGCTTCCACGAGTGGTACCGGGGCGAGGAGTTCCGCGAGGCCACCGGGTACGACCTCGACCTCGCCCAGGCCAACTGCTCGGTGTCGCGGCGGGGCGTGCTGCGCGGGATCCACTTCGCCGACGTACCGCCCGGCCAGGCCAAGTACGTCACGTGCGTCCGGGGCGCCGTCCTGGACGTGGTGGTGGACATCCGCGTCGGCTCGCCCACCTTCGGCCGCTGGGAGGCCGTACGCCTGGACGACGACACCCGGCACGCCGTGTTCCTCGCGGAGGGGCTGGGGCACGGCTTCATGGCGCTCACCGACGACGCCACGGTGGTGTACCTGTGCTCGGCCGGATACGCGCCGGGGCGCGAGCACGGGGTGCACCCGCTCGACCCCGGCCTGGGCATCGCGTGGCCGGAGAGGATCGAGCCGCTGCTGTCCGAGAAGGACGCGGCGGCCCCGTCACTGGCCGAGGCGGAGCGGTCCGGGCTGCTTCCCCGTTACGCGGACTGCTCCGCCCACTACGAGCGGCTGCGCGGTCAGGACTTGGCGTAGCGCTGCTTGAGGGCACTGCGCTTGTTGGTGCCCTCCGCGTTCCGGCCCTTCTCGATGATCACCAGATTGTGGTAGAAGTGCACCGCCACGACGTTGAGGTCCGTGTAGGTCGGCTGGTAGTTCTCGTCGACGAACTCCTCGTAGTTCAGCCCGTCCGCCAGCCGCTTCAGCATCGCCATGCTGGTGTTCGGGGCGTCGCGGTCCTCGCTGCCCATCCACTCGGGCCAGTACGAGGACTGCGTGTCCTCGACGGCGTAGATGCCACCGTCCTTGAGCCGGGGGAAGAGCGTGGCGAACGTCGTGAGCACGTGCGGGCTGCGGTGGCTGCCGTCGTCGATGATGACGTCGAGGTCACCGATCTTGTCGGCGACGGCGTTCAGCGACGAGGGGTCGGACTGGTCGCCGATGAACGTGGTGATGCGGTCCTCGTCGACGAACGACTTGTCCTGGATGTCCATTCCGAAGATCTGCGCCTTGGGGAAGAACGCCTTCCACATGCGCAGCGACGCGCCGCCCTGCCCGGCCCGGCTGTACCCTCCGACGCCGATCTCCAGAAGGTTGAACGACTCCTTCTTCAGGTGCTGGAGATGGCGCTGGTAGTGCTGGGTGTAACGGTGCGTCCCCCACTTGTCCGTCTTGAAGTGCACGGCGAGCTTGTTGAGATCGTCGGAGATCGCGTCGAGTCCGGTCGGCTTGACGGGCTTGGCGGGCTGGGTCAGCTTTCTGACCCGGCGCTTGAGCCGGCGCAGCACCCGCATGTTCTTCTCGCCCAGTACGGACTTCACGGTCTCACGCATCGACATCGCTGGATATTCCCTTCGAAATGTGCGGCAGTGCTTCGTGCAGGGCGGAGCGCCAGTCCCTGAGCGGTGCCAGACCGATCTCCCGCCACCGGTCGTGTCCGAGGGCGCTGTAGGCGGGCCGGGGCGCGGGCCGGGTGAAGGTCCGGCTGTCGGTGGGCCGCACCCGGTCCGGGTCGGCGCCGGCGAGCCGGAACACCTCCCGGGCCAGTTCGTACCAGCTGGCCTCGCCGGAGCTGGTGGCGTGGAAGACGCCGTGTGCGCCAGGGTTCCGGGCGAGCCTCTCGCCGAGGTCCGCGATCCGGGCGGCGACGTCCGCGCTCCAGGTGGGCTGCCCGCGCTGGTCGTCGACCACGTCGAGGGTGTCCCGGCGGGCTTCCAGCTCCAGCATCGTACGGACGAAGCTGCGGCCGTGGACGCCGTACAGCCAGGCGGTGCGCACCACGGCGGACGCGCCCGAGAGTTCCTCGGCGACCGCCCGCTCCCCCGCCAGCTTGGTGCGGCCGTACGCGGTGCGCGGCGCGGGGGGATGGTCCTCCGGGTAGGGGGCGGTGCGGGTCTCGCCGGAGAAGACGTAGTCGGTGGAGACGTGGACCAGCCGGGCGCCGTGCTCGGCGCAGGCGCGGGCGAGCAGCCGCGGCCCGTCGCCGTTGATGGCGAGGGCCCGTGCCTCGTCGGTCTCGGCGTCGTCGACGGCCGTGTACGCGGCGCAGTTGACGACGACCTCGGGCCGGTGCTCCCCGAACGCCCGGCGGACGGCGCCCGCGTCGGTGATGTCCAGGGCGGCGCGGTCCAGTCCCGTCACATCCGCGCCGCGCCGCAGCAGTTCCCCGACGGTGTCACGGCCGAGCATCCCGCCCGCGCCGGTGATCAGCCACCGCATCAGAGCCCCTGCTGGGCGCGCCGCTTCAGCGGTTCCCACCAGGCGCGGTTGTCCCGGTACCAGGCGACCGTGCCGGCGAGGCCGGTGGCGAAGTCGCGGAGCGGCCGGTAGCCGAGTTCGTCGCGGGCCTTGCTCCAGTCCACGGAGTAGCGCAGGTCGTGGCCCTTGCGGTCGGCGACGTACTCCACCCGGTCCCAGTCCGCCCCGCAGGCGTCGAGGAGCAGCCCGGTGAGTTCCTTGTTGCTCAGCTCCGTGCCGCCGCCGATGTTGTACACCTCGCCGGGGCGGCCCTTGGTGCGCACCAGTTCCACGCCCTGGCAGTGGTCGTCGACGTGCAGCCAGTCGCGTACGTTGCGTCCGTCGCCGTACAGCGGGACCTTGTGGCCGTCGAGGAGGTTGGTGACGAACAACGGGATGACCTTCTCGGGGAACTGGTGCGGCCCGTAGTTGTTGGAGCAGCGGGTGACCCGCACGTCGAGGCCGTGGGTGCGGTGGTAGGCCAGGGCGAGCAGGTCGGAGGACGCCTTGGAGGCGGAGTACGGGGAGTTGGGCGCGAGCGGGTGGGTCTCGGGCCAGGAACCGGAGTCGATGGAGCCGTACACCTCGTCGGTGGAGATGTGCACGAACGGGCCGACGCCGTGGTGCAGGGCCGCGTCCAGCAGGGTCTGGGTGCCGGCCACGTTGGTGAGCACGAACTCGCTCGCCCCCGCGATCGAGCGGTCCACATGGGACTCGGCGGCGAAGTGCACCACCTGGTCGGCCTCCGCCATCAGCTTGTCGACCAGATCGGCGTCGCAGATGTCGCCCTGGACGAACTGGAGGCGGGGATGGCCGGCGGGGAGGTTGGCGAGCGTGCCCGCGTAGGTCAGCTTGTCCAGCACGGTGACGCGCGGCGCGTCGGGCGCGTCGTCGGCGAGGAGCGTGCGGACGTACGTGGAGCCGATGAACCCGGCGGCGCCGGTGACGAGGAGATTCATGAACGGATCTGCACCTTGCTGTGGTCTCCGAGGACGAGTCGGTGGGCACTGGGCAGGCCGGCCGCCGGGGTCACCTCCGTGTGCCGGCCGATCAGCGAGGACTCGATCCTGCCCACCCCGTCGATGGAGGAGTCCCGCAGCACGATGGAGAACTCCAGCTCGCTGTCCGTTATCCGGCAGTTCTCCGCGATCGAGGTGAACGGGCCGACGTAGGAGTCGGCGACGACCGTCCCCGACCCGATGACGGCGGGGCCGACGATCCGCGAGTCGACGATCCGCGCCCCCTCCTCGACGACCACGTGTCCGACGATCTCGGACAGTTCGTCCACCTCGCCGTCGATGCGCCGCTGCACGCCCTCCAGCACGGCGCGGTTGACCTCGAGCATGTCACCGACGTTGCCGGTGTCCTTCCAGTAGCCCTTGATGACCGTCGAGCGGACGTCGGCACGGATGTCGATGAGGTGCTGGATGGCGTGGGTGATCTCCAGTTCGCCCCGCCAGGACGGCTTGATGGCCCGCACCGCCTCGTGGATCACGGGGGTGAACAGGTAGACGCCGACCAGGGCGAGGTCGCTCTTGGGGTGCTCGGGCTTCTCCTCCAGGCCGATCACCTGCCCGGCCGGGTCGAGTTCGGCGACACCGAAGGAGCGGGGGTCGGGGACCTGGGTCAGCAGGATCTGCGCGTCGGGCCGGCTCGCTCGGAAACCCTCGACCAGGTCCCGGATGCCGCCGACGACGAAGTTGTCCCCGAGGTACATCACGAAGTCGTCGTCGGCGAGGAACTCCCGCGCGATCAGCACCGCGTGGGCGAGGCCGAGGGGCCGCTCCTGGGGTATGTAGGTGACCGCCAGGCCGAACTTGGAGCCGTCACCGACCGCTTCCTCGATCTCGGCGGCCGTGTCGCCGACGATCATGCCGACCTCGGTGATCCCGGCCGCGGCGATGGACTCCAGTCCGTAGAAGAGCACCGGCTTGTTGGCCACGGGGACCAGTTGTTTGGCCGACGTATGCGTGATCGGCCGCAGCCGGGTTCCTGCACCGCCGGAGAGCACCAGAGCCTTCATCTGCCACACCTTATCGGTGATCGTCCGTAACGGACCTTTGTTCCTTGCCGGATCGTTACGACAGTATGGCTCTGGCACTACGGGCTGTCCGCGCGGTGATGAATCGGTTCAGGTTGGGTTCAGGTTCAGTCCCCTTCAGTCCTCGCCTCGGACGATGGTGCCGTCCTGGCCCTGGGCCGCCTCCCGTGCGGCGCCTCGGTCCAGGATGGCGGGCAGGCAGGTCCGCACTCCCTTGCCCCGCCGCCGACGGGCCTTCGACCAGCCCGTCTCGGCTATGCCGGCGACGGGTTTCTCACTGCTCTGCGCGGTCACGACATCTCACTTCTTTCCTGCTGCCTTCTTGCTGCGTTCTTTGCGGGTTCTTGCCGCCTTTTCACGTACGGCCTCCGCCGCCACCGCCGAACGATCCGCTCGAACCCGGCTCCCAGCGCGGGCGGCGCTGGTCGGCGGCCCGCTTGGTGCCGGTGGGGTTGAGCTCGTGCGGTGTGAGGCGCTCGCTCTCGTCCGCCGCCCGGGGCACGTCGTCCCAGGCGCGCACCTGCCGCTCCTCCTGCACCGGCCCGGAGACCGGGCGTGTGGGCTGCTCCTCCGGCCGGGGCGGCGTCGGTTCGCGCCGACGCACCTTGAAGCCCAGGCGGAAGGCCCAGAGCAGGCCCGCGGCGACGACGATGCCCACGACGAGAATGACGATGTACCCGAGGCCGGAGACGCCTCCGGCGGCCTCGCTGATGGCAGTGTCCATGGACGGCGGGTACCCGGGCGGGCGCGGCGGATGCCTGGCCGGGCGATCCGGCGTGGCGACGGGCGGGCCGCTCCACCGCCGGAGTAACGTCACGGACGATGTCGGAACTATCGGAAATTCCGGACGACGGCGACGTCCTCGAGCGGTACACCCGTACAGCGCCCCGCCCCGGCCGGGCCCTGGTGCGCTGGGCCACGACCACCGACCACAAGGTCATCGGCCGGCTCTACATGGTCACGTCGTTCTGTTTCTTCCTCCTCGCCGGGCTGCTGGCGCTCGCCATGCGCGCCGAGCTGGCCCGGCCGGGCCTTCAGTTCCTGAGCCTCCAGGGCTACGACCAGTTCGTCACGGTCCACGGCACGATCATGATGCTGCTGTTCGCGACGCCCATGTTCGCCGGGTTCGCCAACGCCGTCATGCCGCTCCAGATCGGCGCCCCGGACCTGGCCTTTCCCCGGCTGAACGCGCTGTCGTACTGGATGTACCTCTTCGGCGGCCTGATCGTGGTGTCGGGCTTCCTGGTGCCCGGCGGGGCGGCGGCGTTCGGCTGGTTCGCGTACGCGCCGCTGAACAGCGCCTACTTCTCCCCCGGCGCGGGCGGTGACCTGTGGGCGATGGGGCTGGTGGTGTCGGGTGTGTCGACGACCCTGACCGCGGTGAACTTCATCGCCACGATCACGTGTCTGCGCGCCCCCGGCATGACCATGTTCCGGATGCCGATCTTCACCTGGAACGTGCTGTTCACCTCGATCCTGGTGCTGCCCGCGTTCCCGGTGCTGACGGCGACGCTGCTGGCGCTGGAGGCGGACCGGAAGTTCGGGGCGCACGTGTTCGACGCGGCGAACGGGGGCGCGCTGCTGTGGCAGCACCTGTTCTGGTTCTTCGGGCACCCGGAGGTCTACATCGTCGCGCTGCCGTTCTTCGGCATCGTCTCCGAGATCATCCCGGTCTTCTCGCGCAAACCGCTCTTCGGTTATCTGCCGATGATCGGGGCGACCATCGCGATCACCATGCTGTCCGCGGTGGTGTGGGCGCACCACATGTTCGCCACGGGCGCGGTGCTGCTGCCTTTCTTCTCGATCATGTCGTTCCTGATCGCGGTGCCCACGGGGATCAAGTTCTTCGCGTGGATCGGGACCATGCGCAACGGTTCCCTGTCGTTCGAGACGCCGATGCTGTGGGCGATGGGCTTCCTCGTGTCGTTCCTGCTGGGCGGACTGAGCGGGGTGCTGATCGCCTCGCCGCCGCTGGACTTCCACCTCACCGACTCGTACTTCATCGTGGCGCACCTGCACTACGTGCTGTTCGGCACCGTCGTCTTCGCGATGTTCGCGGGCTTCTACTTCTGGTGGCCCAAGTTCACCGGGAAGATGCTCGACGAACGGCTCGGCAAGGTGCACTTCTGGCTGCTGTTCCCGGGGTTCCAGCTGACCTTCCTGGTGCAGCACTGGCTGGGTGAGTCCGGGATGCCCCGCAGGTACGGGAACTACCTTGCCGACGACGGGTTCACACTGCTCAACACCATCTCGACGGCCGGGGCCCTCGTGCTCGGCGTCTCCACGCTGCCGTTCCTCTACAACGTCTGGCGCACCGCGACCCGGGCGCCCGCCGTCACGGAGGACGACCCCTGGGGATACGGGCGCGGTCTGGAGTGGGCGACGTCCTGCCCGCCGCCGCGGCACAACTTCGTCGCACTGCCCCGGGTGCGGTCCGAGTCGCCCGCCTTCGACATGCGCCATCCCGCGATCGTCCGGCAGGCCGAGGAGGAGGGACTGCGGTGAAGGCCGAGGCGTTGCTGTTCGGCGGTGTCGCGCTGTTCTTCGCCGGCACCGCCGCGCTCTACGGTGTGTGGTCGCGCGAACCGGCGGGCACCGCGGCGTTGATCGTCGCCTCCGGGATGGCGGCCGTGGTCGGGTTCTTCTGCGCGGTGCAGTACCGGCGCCGCGGGACACGGCCCCAGGACCGCAAGGACGCCGAGATCGCCGACGGCGCCGGGCCGGTGGAGTTCTTCCCGGACGAGAGCCACTGGCCGGTCCTCGCGGCCCTGGGCTTCGCGCTCGCGGCCACCGGGGTCGTGTTCGGGCTGTGGCTGTTCCTCATCGGCTTCGGCGTGCTGGTGGCCGGGGTGCTCGGGATGGTGTTCCAGTACGCGGACAGATGACCCACGTCACGGCCTTCGCCCCGCCCACGACCACCTCCCCGTCCGGCCACCGCCCGCGCCCGGCACCGCACCCGAGCTGCCGCCGCCCCTCACCGGCACCGGCATGCCGACGGACCACGTGTGCCCGACGGTCTCCGCCACCCGGACCGACGACCCACCGCCCACACCAGGGCCTCGCGGCGGCGGCGAAGGCGCCGCGTCCGGGCCGCGGCCGTCCGTCATCGGTCCCGGCGGGTCGGCGGGCGGCGGGTCACGGCGCGGGGGCCGGTGAGGGGGCGCCTCGGGGCGCCAGGGGGGAAGGTGTCGACGGGCTGGTGGTCGGTCTCGTAACCGCCCGCCACCGTCTGGCGGATCTCGCCGGTCGGCACCCCTTCCGCCAGCCGGTGCCGCTCCGCCTCCACCAGGGCCAGGCACACCCACCGGGTCAGGAGGAACGCGGCCACCGGTGCCAGCACCAGCGCGACGCGCAGCACCCAGGTCAGGGTGTTCACCGAGACCCGGAAGGACTGGGCCACGATGTCGTTGGCGCCGGCCAGCAGCAGCACGCCGTAGAAGACGGTCCCGGCGACGCCCAGGCCGGTCCGTACGGGACGCTCGCGCGGCCGGTCGCACAGGTGCCGTTCCAGGTGCCACTCCCCCGTCAGGCGCTGCTCCACGAAGGGGTACGCGTACAGCACGAGGAACAGCAGGGCGGGCAGCACCACCGCGGGGAGCAGCACGTTCCACATGAGGGTGTGCCCGGCGACGTTCGTCTCCCACGGCGGTACCAGCCTCAGCGCGCCCTCCAGGAAGCCGACGTACCAGTCGGGCTGGGAGCCGGTGGAGACCAGGTCCGGCCGGTAGGGGCCGTACACCCAGACCGGGTTGATCTGGGCGACGCCGGCGAGCAGCACCAGCACGCCGAAGACGGTGAGGGACAGCCCGACGGAGGACGCGGTGAACTGCGGGTAGAGCGGTTTGCCGAGGACGTTCGCGTTGCTCCGGCCCGGCCCGCGCCACTGGGTGTGCTTGAGGTGGAAGACCAGGATCAGGTGCACGGTGACCAGCGCGATCAGCGCGCCGGGCAGCAGCAGGATGTGCGCCGGGTACAGCCGGGTGATGATGTCGTGGCCGGGGAACTCACCGCCGAAGACGAAGAAGCCGACGTACGTCCCCACCACCGGCAGGGAGGTCATGATGCCCTGCGCGATGCGCAGCCCGGTGCCGGAGAGCAGGTCGTCGGGGAGCGAGTAGCCGGCGAAGCCCTCGGCGAGGGAGAGCACGAACAGGGTGATCCCGATGGCCCAGTTCACCTCGCGGGGTCTGCGGAAGGCGCCGGTGAAGAAGATCCGCAGCATGTGCAGGCCGATCGCGGCGACGAAGACCAGCGCGGCCCAGTGGTGCGTCTGCCGCACGAGCAGGCCGCCGCGCACCTCGAAGCTGATGTGCAGGGTGGAGTCGAAGGCCGCCGACATCAGTACCCCTTGCAGGGGCGCGTACGAGCCGGTGTAGACGACCTCGCGCATCTCGGGATCGAAGAAGAAGGTCAGCCAGATGCCGGTGAGCACCAGTACGAGGAGGCTGTACAGCGCGAGTTCGCCGAGGAGGAAGGACCAGTGCTCGGGGAACACCTTGCGCAGCAGCGACCCGCCCTCGACGACCGGCAGCCGGGCGTCCACGGCGTCGGCGAGCCGTTCACCACGGGATGCGCGGCCACGTCCGGGCGGCCCGGGCGATGTCACGTCTCCTCCGGTTCCGCGGCCGCCCGCTGCACCTCCGCCTCGGTCTCGGTCCGGGACCTGCCCGTCTCCTTCGCGTACTCGCCCAGCGCCGTCTGCACCTCGCGGGCCAGGTCGCGCCAGGCCCGCAGGGCTGTCTCGTAGGTCGACGACTGGGCGCCGGTCCACTGTGCCTGGGCCGGAGGGCCGTACGCCTCGCGCAGGGCCATGGCCCTCGCGTGCGCCGCTTCGGCCGCGCGCTGCTTCTCCACGAGCTCTTCGAAGGTGTGTGCCACGGCAGGACCCTAGGCAAGGCGGCGGTACGGACCCCGGCGACCTGCCGTAGGCACCGCGCACGCGCACCCGTGTGGCGGGGGCCCGCACGGGTCAGCTGTCGAGCACGAGTTCGGACCAGACCTGCTTGCCGCCGCTCACCGGGAGCGTGCCCCAGGCCGCCGACATGGCCTCCACGAGGAGGATGCCGCGGCCGCCGGTGGCCTCCCAGCCGACGCTGGTGGGCTTCACCGGGGTGCGGGGCGAGGCGTCGGTGACGGTGACGCGCATCCGGTGGTTGACGAGGGTGAGGTCCAGGCGGACCTGGCCGTCGGTGTGCACCAGGGCGTTGGTGACGAGCTCGGACACGACCAGCAGCACGACGTCGATGTCGTCGGCGGGCACCTCCCAGGCGCGCAGGGTGCGCCGGGTGAAACGGCGGGCGTGCCGGACGGCCTCCGGGACCCGCCACACCGTCCAGCCCTCCCTGAGCGGGCGGACGGCCATGCCGTCGTAGCGCATCAGCAGCAGGGCGACGTCGTCCTCTCGGTGGGCGCCGGCGAGCAGTGTGTCGGCGACGACACCGAGGTGGGCGGGGTCGGAGGCGGACAGGTCGTGGGCGAGCCGGTCCAGGCCGGCGTCGATGTCCTCCTCGGCGGACTCCACCAGGCCGTCCGTGGTCAGCGCGAGCACCGTGCCGGGCTGGAGCCGGATCGGGGTCATGGGGAAGTCGGCCTGGGCGAGCACGCCGAGCGGCGGGCCGCCCTCCGTCTCCACGATGGTGGTCGAGCCGTCCGGGAGACGCAGCAACGGTGGCAGGTGTCCCGCCCGCACGCACCAGGCGGAGCCCTCCTCCATGTCGACGTCGATGTAGGCGCAGGTGGCGAAGAGGTCCGTCTCCAGCTCCATCAGGAGACGGTTGGCGTGGGCCACCACCACGTCCGGCGGGTGCCCCTCGGCCGCGTACGCGCGCAGCGCGGTGCGCATCTGGCCCATGAGGGTCGCGGCGCCCGCGTTGTGGCCCTGTACGTCGCCGATCACCAGGGCCACGTGGTTGTCGGGCAGCGGGATCACGTCGTACCAGTCGCCGCCGACCTCCAGCCCGGCGGTGGTGGGCAGGTAGCGGGCGACGGCGACCCCGCCGGGCAGCTTGGGCAGGCGGCGCGGCAGCAGGGTGCGCTGGAGCATGCCGACCAGTTCGTGCTCGGCGTCGAAGGCGTGGGCGCGCATCAGGGCGTGACCGGCCAGCGTGGCCGCGGCGGTGAGCAGGGCGCGCTCGTCGGGGCCGAAGTCGTGCGGGCGGTCCCAGCCGATCAGGCAGGCGCCCGCCATCCGGCCCCCGGCGGGCAGCGGCAGGACGGCGAGGCCGCCGGGGCCGACCTCGGCCAGGGCGGGCTCCAGTGAGGTGCCCGCCGGCCAGATGTGGAGGCGGCCCTCGCGCAGGGCGGCGGCCAGTGTGGGCATCGCCCGGACCGGCGCGTCGGGCCACTCGGTCCGCCACTCCGTGCGCCACAGCTCGGGCCAGACCTCCGGTTCGGGCGGGTCCAGGACGGTGACCACCAGGCGGTCGTTCTCCAGCTCGGCCAGGGCGATCCGGTCGGCGTGCAGCGGCCTGCGCAGCGCGGCGACCACGGCCTGGCTGACGTCCTTGACGGTGCCGGCGGTGGCGAGCGCGGCGGCGAGGCGCTGCACCCGGGCCACGTCGGTGACGTCGGAGCGCAGTGTGGAGGCGTCCGCGACGGTGCCGACCAGGCGGGCCGGCGCCCCCTCGCCGCCGGGCAGCAGCCGGCCGCGCAGCCGCAGCCATCTGGGCGAGCCGGACGGCTGGAGGATGCGGAACTCCAGCTCACGGTCGCCGATGGACATGTGGTCGGCCTCGACGGCCGACATCAGTGCGGGCAGGTCCTCCGGCACGGTCCGGCCGAGCAGGGTCTCCACCTTGCCGTCGAACTCCGCCCGGTCGATCCCGAACAGTTCCAGGATCCCGTCGCCGACCTCGATGCGGCCGGTGTCCATGGCCAGGCCGAAGGCGTCGCCGGGCAGCTCGCCGGTGTCGGCGTCGCGGGCCGGGGCGCGCCAGGCGACGGCCTCCGCGACCAGTACCAGGCAGGCGCGGTCCTCGGCGCCGAAGCCCCCGGGGCTCTCGGTGACGGCGACCAGGCAGCCGCCCGCGTCCATGGGAACCGGCAGGACGGCCAGCGAGAAGTCCGGGTAGGGGGTGCGCCGCGCCTCGGGGGAGCCGGCGAGTTCCTCGGGCCCGAGCCACACCGGCCGGCCCTCGCGGTGGACCGCGGCGGCCGGGGACCGGCCGGCGGTGGGATAGCTGTCGCGCAGCCCGTACAGCGTGCGCGGCAGCCCGGCCGACTCCAGGAGGCACAGGGAGTCGCCGTTCTCACCGGGCGTGTACACGCCGGCGAACGCCGCACCGGCGAAGACGAGGGCCTGTTCGAGTACGCGGCGCAGCCGGTCGGGAGAACCAAGATCGGCGGTGACCGTTTCAAGGGCAAGTTCGGCACGCTCCGTTCTCGTTCTGCGCACCGCCGCACCCTCACTGACCACGTTCGCCATTACAGCGCTTATGGAGGCCCTGCGCAGCCCCTGTGACGGTTCGAGGGAGCCCGGGGCCGGCCGGCGCTCGAAACGCACCGAACATGTCTTGACGCATGCGTTCCGCACGGCGATCTCGTGACAGCGGTGACTGTCCGCGACCACCCGGGCCTGGAAAGTTCGTCTCCGGGCCAAGGAGGGGAAGGCATGGACAAGCGGTACGAGGTGTACGCGCTCGCCGACAGGCACTTCTACGACACGCCGGACCGGCTGTCCGCGGCCGATCCGGACGCCGCGCCGCTGTACGCCACGGCGCGCCGCGAGGTCCCGGAGGGCTGGCGCACGGGGCGCACCGGTGACTGGCTGACGCTGACGCCGCTCGACGCGGACGGAGCGCCGCTGCCGTCGCCGGCGCAGGGCTGGAAGATCCATGCCTCGGCGACCCGGGCGGACGCGGAGCGGATCGCTGAGATCGTGTGGGACTACTGCGTGCCGCGCCGCATCCCGTTCAAGTTCGTGCCGGCCCCGCACCTGTTGCACCTGCGCAACGCCAAGTACGCGGGCCGCGACGCCAGCGGCAAGTTCGTCACCGTCTACCCGGCCGACGAGGAGCAGCTGCACCGGGTGCTGAACGAGCTCGGGGAACTGCTCGCGGGTTTCGAGGGACCGTACATCCTGACCGATCTGCGCTGGCACGACGGTCCGCTGTACGTCCGTTACGGCGCTTTCGCCCGCGCCTATGTCGTCGACGAGCGCGGCTCGCTGGTCCTGGCGGTGCGCGACGGCGAGGGCCGGCTGGTGCCGGACCGGCGCGCGCCGTCGTTCCAGGTCCCTCAGTGGGTGACCCTGCCGTCCTTCCTGGAGCCGCATCTCGCGGCCCGCAACACCACGACGGTCGGCGAACTGCCGTACCGCATCGAGAAGGCGCTGCACTTCTCCAACGGCGGCGGCGTGTACGCGGGTACCGACACCCGCGACGGACGCCGGGTGGTGCTCAAGGAGGGGCGGCCGCACGCGGGGCTCGCCGCGGACGGCGCGGACGCGGTGGCGCGGCTGGAGCGCGAGAAGGCCGCACTGGAACGGGTCGCCGGGACCGGAGTGGTGCCCGAGGTGCGGGACTGGTTCACCCTCGGCGAGCACAGCTTCCTGGTCATGGACTTCCTTGAGGGGCGGCCGCTCAACTCCTTCTTCGCACAGCGGCACCCGCTGCTGACCTCGGACCCGGATCCGAAGGCCGTCGCCGACTACACGGCGTGGGCGCTGCGCATCCACCGGGCGGTGGAGAGGGCCGTGGAGGCGGTGCACGCGCGCGGGCTGGTCTTCAACGACCTGCACGTCTTCAACATCATGGTCGCGCCCGACGAGGAGTCGGTGTTCCTCATCGACTTCGAGGCCGCGGCCCCGGCCGAGGAGATGGGCCGCCAGGTCGTCGCCCACCCCGGCTTCTTCGCACCGCCCGACCGGCGCGGCAAGGACGTCGACCGCTATGCGCTGGCCTGCTTGCGGCTGGCCCTGTTCCTGCCCGTGACCACGCTGTTCGTGGTCGACCGGGGCAAGGCGGCCCATCTCGCCGAGGTCGTCGCCGAGCAGTTCCCCGACGTGCCGCGCGCCTTCCTGGACGAGGCGGTCGCGGAGATCACCCGGGACGCGGCGGGCGCGGCCCGCGCGGTGGGGCCGATCCAGCCGGTGGAGCCCGGCGACTGGCCGTACAGCCGGGACTCCATGGTCAAGGCGATCCTCGCCTCGGCCACGCCGGAGCGCGACGACCGGCTCTTCCCCGGCGACATCGCGCAGTTCGACGACGGCGGCGGACTCGGTCTCGCGCACGGCGCGGCGGGCGTGCTGTACGCGCTCGCGGAGACCGGCGCGGGCCGCCACGACGAGGGCGAGCGCTGGCTGCTGGCCCGCACCGCGGCGCCGCCGCCCGGCACCCCGCTCGGCCTGTACGACGGTCTCGCGGGCGTCGCCCACGTCCTCGACCGGCTCGGGCACCGGCAGCGCGCCCTGGACCTGGTCGACGTCATCCTTCACGAGAGATGGCAGCGCCTCTCCTCCGACCTGCACGGCGGACTGGCCGGCCTCGGCCTGGTCCTGGACGGGCTGGCGCGCACGACCGGCGAGCGGGAACTCGCCGAGCGGGCCGCCGAGGCCGCGGACCTCCTCGTCGGCCGCCTCGCCGAGCCGGTCCCGGACAGCCCCGAACGGCGGGCGGGTCTGCTGCGGGGCGCCACCGGGCCGGCGCTGTTCCTGCTGCGCCGGTACGAGGCGACCGGCGAGCCCCGGCTGCTGACGGCCGCCGCCGAGGCGCTGCGCCGCGACCTGGCGCGCTGTGTGTTACAGGCCAGGACCGGCGGCCTGGAGGTGGACGAGGGCTGGCGGACCATGCCCTACCTCGGCGACGGCAGCGCCGGCATCGGCCTGGTCCTCGACGACTTCCTCGCCCACGCCGGCGGCGACACCGAGGAGTTCGAACGGGCCCGGTCCGGCATCCTCACCTGCGCCACCTCCCGCTTCTACGCGCAGCCCGGCCTCTTCCAGGGCCGCGCCGGAATGATCCTGCACCTCAGCCGCACCACCGCACCGGGCGCGACGCCCGCCCGGCTCGACGAACAGATCGCCGGGCTCGGCTGGTTCGCCATGGCCTACCAGGGCCAACTGGCCTTCCCCGGGCACCAGATGATGCGGCTGTCCATGGACCTCGCCACCGGAACGGCCGGGTGCCTGCTCGCGCTCGCGGCGGCCCTCGACGGCGCGCACACCGCACACCTGCCGTTCCTCCCGCCGCCACCGGCGGCCCCACCACGCGGCTCCACGATCTGACGGAGTCGTGACACCACCCCCGTCCCCGCCAAGGGGTTCAAGGGATCCGACGCACAACCGACGAAAGGACACCCAAATGGCACTCCTCGACCTGCAGACCATGGAGTCCGACGAGCACACCCACGGCGGCGCGAGCACGCTGAGCCTGCTCTCGTGCGTCTCGGCGGCGAGCGTCAGCCTCTGTCTCTGACGCACACCGCGCCCACGGCTCCGGGCGGCCCTCTCCCACGGGAGGGGGACCGCCCGGGGCTTCACCTCTTCCTCGATGATGCGAGGCCCGCAGCCCGATGACGACCCCCGCCGACGACGACCCGGTGGCCGCCCCGACCCGCGCGCTGCTGCGCGGGGCGACCCGGCACGACGCGGCCCGATGTGCGGCCCTGTGCGCGGTGAGCTGCGCCACCACCGCCGCGGGTCTGCTGCTTCCGGCCGTACTGGGCCGGACCCTCGATCTGCTGCTGGCGCACGGCGCGGCGGCCCGCTGGGTGTGGTGCTGCGCGGGGCTGGTGGTGGCGCTGGCCGTCCTCGACGGGTGCGAGAGCGTGCTGGCCGGCACGGTCGACGCGCGGGCCACGGCGTGGCTGCGGCGGCGGTTCGCCGGGCACGTGCTGGCGCTGGGCCCGCGCGCCACGGACCGTTTCGGCCCCGGTGATCTCGTCGCCCGCCTGGTCGGCGGCGGCGCGCAGGCCGGGACGGCGCCCGGCGCCCTCGCCGCGCTGCTCGCGGCGCTCGCCGGGCCCGTGGGGGGTGTCGTGGCGCTCGGCCTGATCGACTGGCGGCTGGCGGCCGTGCTGCTCGCCGGGGCGCCGTTCCTCGCGCTGCTGCTGCGCGCCTTCGCCCGCGACACCTCTGGTTGTGCGGCCGACTACCAGCGGGTGCAGGGCGGGATCGCGACGGCCCTGGCGGAAGCGGTCGGCGGCTCCCGCACGATCCGCGCGGCGGGCACCGAGGAGCGGGAGACGGCGCGGATCCTGCGGCCACTGCCCGAGCTGTCCCGCGCGGGGCACCGCATGTGGCGCGTGCAGGGCCGGGCCGCGGCGCGGGCCGTGGCCGTGGCGCCGCTGCTGCAACTGGCCGTCGTCGCCGTGGCCGGGTTCCTGCTCACCCGGCACCGGCTGTCCGTGGGCGAGGTGCTCGCCGCCTCCCGGTACGCCGTCCTCGCGGGCGGTGTGGGCGTACTCGTCGGCCGGGTCGCCGCGCTGTCCCGGGCGAGGGCGGCGGCGCGCCGGCTGGGCGAGGTACTGGCAGAACCGGCGCCCGCGCCCGGCACGCGCCGGCTGCCGCCCGGCCCGGGAGGCCTTCGGCTGTGCGGCGTCACCGCCCGGCGCGCCGGGCGCACCGTGCTCGACGGCGTCGACCTGGACGTCCCGGGCGGCACGACCCTCGCGGTGGTCGGCCGCTCCGGCGCGGGCAAATCCCTGCTCGCGGCCGTCGCCGGACGGCTGGCCGATCCGGACGCCGGTGAGGTGCTGCTGGACGGCGTGCCGCTGCGCGAGATCGCGCCGGACGACCTGCGGGCGGCCGTCTCCTACGCCTTCGAACGCCCCGCCCTGCTCGGCACGACCATCGAGGACACCATCGCCCTGGGCCGGCCCGCTCTCGCTCCCGACGAGGTCCGCGCCGCGGCCCGCCGGGCACGCGCCGACGCGTTCGTACGCCGGCTGCCGCGCGGTTACGCCACCGCCTGCCGGGACGCGCCCCGCTCGGGCGGCGAGTCCCAGCGCCTCGGCCTCGCCCGGGCCTTCGCCCACGGCGGGCGGCTGCTGATCCTCGACGACGCGCTCTCCAGCCTCGACACGGTCACCGAGCACCACGTCACCGAGGCCCTGCTGACCGGCGACACCCGCCCTACCCGGCTGCTCGTCGCCCACCGCGCGGCGACGGCAGCCCGCGCCGACACCGTGGCCTGGCTGGACGGGGGGCGGTTACGGGCGGTCGGGCCGCACACGCGGCTGTGGCGGGACCCGGCGTACCGGGCGGTGTTCGGCGTCGAGGAGGGGCTGCCACGGTGACGGTGCGGGCGCTGGGGCTGCTGCGGTGGCGGGTGCTGGCCCGGCTGGCCGGCTGGTCGGTGCTGGAGGCCGGGCAGACCTTCCTGGTCGGGTGGGCGCTCGCGCGGGCCCTGGACGAGGGGTTCCTGGCCGGGCGGGCCCGGGCCGGCCTGCTGTGGCTCGGAGTGGCGGCGCTGGGCGTGGCCCTGGGGGCGTACGGGACCGGGCGGGTGTACGGGGCCGTCGCCGCGCTGGTCGAGCCGGTGCGGGACCGGCTGGTGGAGCGGGTGGTGGCGCGCGGGGTGCGGGAGGCGGACGGGGCGGCACTGTCCGGGCTCACCCAGCAGGTGGAGATCGCGCGGGACACCCTCGCGGGGCTGGTCATGGTCTCGCGGTCGTTCGTCTTCACCGCGGCGGGCGCGCTGGCCGGTCTCTTCTCCCTCTCTCCACGGCTGCTGCTGGTGGTCGCGCCGCCGCTGATCGCCGGGGTCGGCCTGTTCGCCGCGACGCTGCGTCCGCTGGCCCGGCGGCAGGAGGCCTTCCTCGTCGCCGACGAGGCCCTCGCCGAACAGTGGGGCACGGTCTGCCCCGGGCTGCGCGACGTGACGGCGGCCGGCGCGGAGACGCAGACCGGCGCCGACCTGCGGGCCGGCGTCGACGCCGAACTGCTGGCCGCCCGCTCGCTGGCCCGCTTCGGCGTCCTGCGGGTGGCGTCCCTGGCCCTCGGCGGACAGCTGCCCGTCGTCCTCCTCCTCGCCACCGCCCCCTGGCTGCTCGCCCACGACGTCACCCCCGGCGCCCTCGTCGGCGCCCTCGCCTACGTCACCCAGTCCCTCCTGCCCGCCCTCCAGAACCTCGTCCACGGCCTCGGCACCAGCGGTTCCCGCCTGACGGTGGTCCTGCGCCGCCTGGTCCCTCCGGGGGAGGCGCAGGACCGGCCGGCAGCGCGCCCGCCGACGCCCGGGGGCCCGTGGACCACAGGCCCGGCTGCCGGGGCCGGGCCCGCCGGGACCTTCGCGGGCGGGTCCGAAGCGGGAGAACTCCCGCCCGGAACACCGAAGACCGAACCCCAGGGGCTGGACGCCCGAGCGGCGGACGCCGGCACCGGAGCGGCACACCATTGCTCAGGAGCGGCGGACTCCCGCCTCTCGGGCCCCCACGCCCGCCCCGCCGGGACGCCCGCCCGGCCCCCGGGCGGAGGCGCGGGAGCCGCAGGCGCAACCGTTGGGCGCGGCGGGGGCCACGCCCGCCCCGTGGGCACGTACGGGCAGCCGGCTCCCCCGGCCGGGCCGATCGCGTCCCCGGACGCCCTCGCGCTGGCCTCCGTCACCTTCGCCTACGGGCCCGCCAGTGAACCCGTGATCGACGGACTGGACCTACGCGTGCCGGACGGTGGGCACCTCGCCGTCGTGGGGCCGAGCGGGATCGGGAAGTCGACGCTGACCGCTCTGGCCGCGGGGCTGCTGGCGCCCGGGGGCGGGGCGATCCGGGTGTACGGGCGCCCCGTACCGAGCGAGGAGGCCACCGCGCGGCGGGTGCTGATCCCGCAGGAGGCGTACGTCCACACCGGCACACTCGCCGAGAACCTGGGGCACTTCCGCGCCGGGCCGGTGCCGGAGGAGGAACTGCTGGCGGCCGCCGACGCGGTCGGGCTCACGCCGGTGCTGGAGAGCCTCGGCGGGCCCCGCGCGCCGGTCGAGCCGGCGTCGCTGTCCGCCGGCGAGCGGCAGCTGATCGCGCTGACCCGGGCGTACCTGTCCCGCGCGCCGCTGGCGCTGCTGGACGAGGCGACCTGTCATCTCGACCCGGAGGCGGAGGCGCGCGCGGAGCGGGCCTTCGCCGAGCGCCCCGGCGGCACCCTGGTGGTCGTCGCGCACCGCATCAGCTCCGCGCGCCGGGCGGACCGGATCCTGGTGATGGACGGCCGCCGCACGGCGTACGGCACCCATGACGAACTGCTCGCGGCCTCCCCGCTGTACCGGGACCTGGTCGGCGGCTGGACCCCCGCGTCGGCCGCCGGGCCGTCACAGCCAGCCCTCCCCCTGTGAGATCCGGATCGCGTCGATCCGGTTGCGCGCCCCGGTCTTGCGGGTTATCGCCGCCATGTAGTTGCGCACCGTCCCGTGGGACAGGTGAAGGCTCCCTGCGATCTCCGCGATGGACGCTCCCCCGGCCGCCAGCGACAGCACGCTCAGCTCGCGCCGCGTCAGCGGCATCTGCGCGGCCTTGAGGAAGCCGAAGCCCAGCGAATCGTCGACGAAACGTTCCCCCTGGGCGACACGCCGGATCGCGCGCACGAGTCTCTCCGGCGCCCCTTCCTTGTCCACGTAGCCGAGCGCCCCCGCCTCGACCGCCCGTCTCAGCAGCCCGGGCCGGTTCTTGCCGGCCAGCACGAGCAGCCGTGGCGGCGCCGAGCCGGCGCCCCGCGGGCACAGTTCGCCCAGCGGCGGCACGCCGAAGCCGTCCGCGTATTCCAGGTCCGCCGCGCACACGTCCGGCCGTAAGGACCGCACCCGTGCGGAGGCGCCGCGCCACGACGTGTCGTCCACCCGTATCTCGGGATCCCGGCGCAGCCACTCCGCCAGGACCGATCGCACCAGACACGCGTCGTGCACCAGAAGCACTCCGATCACTGCCACCCCTTCAGCCGCCGTACTTCGTCCAGGTGTGAGAGCCCCGACGGGCTCTTAGCGCGTGCCCCATTGTTGGCAGGCATGACCGCTTCCGGGCGCGAAGAACCGGCCATCAGGGTGCGCGGGGGCGCATACCCGGCGCTCGTACGCCGCCCCGCGCATCGACTGTGGGGGCATGGTCCGGGACGGACGGGGTACAAGAAGGCACCCGGGCCGGCCGGGGCGGCTCACCGTGCGCCGGGCGCGGTCACGAGGGAGCCTTGACCTCTGGGAATGCGACGCGCGGCCGTGCGAGGAGGTGGTCGGCGTGTCCGACGGGCAGACGTCCGGGCAGGCACCGGCCGCCGCCGGGGCGCAGGTCGGCCGGCCGGTGCTGTCGGTGGCGCTGGCCGCGATGATGGACGAGGTCAACGCGCACTCCGGAGCGGTGTACCTGCTGGCGCCCGACCAGCCGGTGCTGGAGATGGCCGTGATGGCGGGACTGCCCCGGGCGTTCGCGGCGCCCTGGGAACGGGTGGGGCTGAGCGCGCCGATCCCGGTCGCCGAGGCGGTGCGCGAGCGGCGGCTGGTCTGGGTGGGCGGCGAGGACGACATGGCGCGCCGCTATCCGCGCATCGCGGTGGTGCTGCCGTACCCCTTCGCCCTGGCCGCCCTGCCCGTGGCGACCGCGGACACCGTGTACGGCTCGGTCTTCGTGACCTGGCCCGGCTCGCACCCGCCGACCCTGTCCGACTGGGAGCGGGAGCATCTGACGGCGGCCTGCGACCGGCTGGCGAGGCGACTGGAGCGGGCCGCGCGGGCGGACCGCCCGCCGCGCCGCGAACCCGATCTGCTGGCGGCGCCCCCGCTGACCGGCGTGGCCGGCACGGTGGGCACGGTGGAGGCCGCCCGAATGGTGGCGCGGCTGCCGTACGGCCTGGTCTCGCTCGACCTGCACGGGCGGATCGCCTTCGCCAACGAGGCGGCCGGCGAACTGCTCGGCAAACCGGTCGGCGACCTGCTCGGCACCCAGCCGTGGGCGTCGGTGACCTGGCTGAACGACCCCGTGTACGAGGACCGCTACCGGGGCGCGCTGATCAGCCAGCACATCACGTCGTTCGTGGCGCTGCGCCCGCCGGGTACCTGGCTGTCGTTCCGGCTGTACCCGAGCACGACCGGGCTGAGCGTGCGCATCAGCCGGGCCCGGTCGGTGGCGGAGCTGGCGCGGGAGACGGCGAGGTCCGCCGACGCGGGACCGTCCCGGCTGGTGACCATCTCCACGGTGCTGAGCCTGGCCGGCGCGCTGACCGAGGCGGCGGGCGTGGAGGACGTCGTCCAGCTGGTCGCGGACGAGATCGCCCCGGCCGTGGGCAGCACGGCCCTGGTGATGCTCGGCTCGCGGGGCGGCCGGCTGCACGTGCTGGGACACCGCGGGTACGCGGACCCGCACGTCGTCCAGCGGTTCCACGGGGTGCCGCTGGGCGAGCGGACGCCCGGCACCCAGGCCCTCTCCAGCGGCGTCCCCGGCTTCTACGACTCCAGGGAGCAGTTGGAGCGCGTGTACCCGCACCGTCAGGAGACCCCGGACGGCTTCGCGGCCTGGGCGTACCTGCCGCTGATCGCGTCCGGGCGGCCGGTGGGCACCTGTGTCCTCGCCTACGACGAACCGCACGTCTTCCCCGCGGAGGAACGGGCCGTCCTGACGAGCCTGGGCGGCCTGATCGCGCAGGCTCTGGAGCGGGCGCAGCTGTACGACGCCAAGCACCGGCTGGCGCACGGTCTCCAGGAGGCCCTGCTGCCGCGCTCGCTGGCCCGGCTGCCGGGCCTGGAGGCGGCCGCGCGCTATGTGCCCGCGACCCACGGCATGGAGATCGGCGGCGACTTCTACGACCTGGTGCCCGCGCGTCCCCTGCCCGCGGCGGTGATCGGGGACGTCCAGGGGCACAACGTGACCGCGGCGGCGCTGATGGGACAGATCCGCACCGGGGTGCGCGCGTACACGACGGTCGGCCGGCCGCCGCAGGAGGTCATGCGCGGCACCAACCGGCTGCTCATCGACCTGGGCGCCGACCTGTTCGCGAGCTGTCTGTACCTGCGGCTCGACGCCCCGCACGGGCGGGCCGTGATGTCCCGTGCGGGGCATCCGCCGCCGCTGCTGAGGCGCCCGGACGGGAAGGTGCGGGTGCTGGATCTGGCCGGGGGTCCGCTGCTGGGCATCGACGCGTCGGCGACGTACCCGACCACACAGGTCTCCATCGCCCGCGGCTCCGTCCTCGTCCTCTACACCGACGGCCTCGTCGAGTCACCCGGCACGGACATCGAGGACTCCCTCGCCGACCTGGGAGATCTGCTCACCGAGACCGGGGACCTGCCCCTGGACCGGCTGGCCGACGAACTGGTCCGGCACAGCCGGGCCGCCCGGGAACGGGTCGACGACGTGGCCGTGCTGCTGCTGCGGGCGCTGGGCGAGTAGGCCGGGGGGAAGGACGAAAAGACGACACGGCCCGGCCCTCCCGCCGGAGGGCCGGGCCGTCCACCGTCGGCCGGAACCGCTGGGTGTGGCCGATCAGTGGGCCTGTGTGAGGGCCGGTCAGTGGGACTCGGTGCCGGCCGAGCCGTTGCCGGACTGGTTGTTGCTACCGGACTGGTCGCCGTTGCCAGACTGGTCACCGCTGCCGGACTGGTTGCCGGACTGGTCGGCGCCGCTCTGGTCGGCGCCGCTCTGGTCGGCGCCGCTCTGGTCGCCCGCCGTCGCCGACGGGTCGGCGGTGGCGCCGGACTGGTCACCCGCACCGGTCCCGTCGCCCGCGCCCGACTGGTCGCCTGCACCGGCCTGGTCGCCTGCCGAAGCGGACGGGTCGGCGCTGCCGCCCACCGCGTCGCCGCCGGCCTGGTCGCCCGCGCCCGCGCCGGCACCCGCACCCGCACCGCCGTCGCCGAGGGTGGCGCCGGTGGCCTGGAGGGCGGCGGTGACCGGCTGGAAGAAGGTCTCGCCGCCGGCGGTGCAGTCGCCGCTGCCGCCGGAGGTGAGGCCGACCGCGCCGCCGTCCTGGGTGAACAAGGAGCCGCCGCTGTCGCCGGCCTCGGCGCAGACGTTGGTCTGGATCAGGCCGTTGACGGTGTCGACGCCGCCCGGGTCGGTCTCGCTCTGGAAGTTGACGGTGGCGTCGAGGCCGGTCACCTGGCCGTTGTGCAGACCGGTGGTGGACCCCATCCGGAACACCGTCTCGCCGACCGTGGCGTCCTGGGCCTGGGTGATCTGGACGGTCTGGCCGTTGCCCGCGTTGACCTCGCTGGGCGCCTGGGTCTGGGCGTCGTTGTACTTCACGAGCGAGAAGTCGCCGTTACCCGGGAAGGTGGCCTGGTCGACGGTGGCGATGGGCTGCCCCGTCTCGGAGTCGGACCAGTCCTTGGCCGCGACACCGCAGTGACCTGCCGTCAGGAAGGCGGGACTGCCGTCTTTGGCGGTGACGTTGAAGCCGAGGGAGCAGCGGACGGTGCCGTTCTGCACCTGGGAGAAGATGGCGTCGCCGCCGGAGACCTTCGTCGTGAACTTGCCCGCGGACTTCTTGAGCGTCGCCATGTTGGAGCCGAGGCTCTTGACCGTGGACTCCACCCGGTCCCACTTGGCACCGGTGACGGTGCTGTCGGCGGTGACGACGACCTTGTTCGTCCTGGGGTCGAGTGCCCAGGCGGTGCCCGGGACGGTCGCCTTGGCCTTGAGGGTCTTGGCGGCGGCCTGGAGTTCGGCCGTGCTGTTCTGGACCTGGCGGACGGCCGCGCCCGCCTTCTTCGCCTGGAGGATCACGTTGTTGTCGCCGCTGACCAAGTTGACGACGAGCTGCTTGCTGTTGCTGTCGTAGTAGGAGCCGGCGAGGGCGTCGCCGAGCAGCTTCTGCAACTGCGAAGCGAGATCCGAGGCGTCCGACGCCTTCAGGACCTTGGGGCCGGCGGCGGAGGTGTCACCCGAGGCGCCGTTCTGGGACGCGTTGGCCATCGGCAGCAGGAAGGCCGCCGCTCCGAGCGCCGCAACGCCGCCCACCGCTATCGCAGCCTTGCGCTTCGGCATTCGCTTGTGACTCAAACTACTCGACCTCCTGGGAACGGGGGGTCTGCCACCGTGGGGCAGTGCCGCTGTGGGGCAGTGGATCGTGGGCGCCTGGTTGGCAGTTGGTACGCAGGGGGTGCGCGATGCGTTCAATTGCTTTTGCCAAAAACCTTTGCGCGACGGTGAATCGGCCAGGCTCGGTCGACCACCGCGTGTCGCGGGGCGGGCCCGGGAACAATCCCCCATATGACGATGACCACCGCCGAAGCCGACAAGATCCTCTCCGCCAACTTCGCGCCCTGGGTCCTCGAACTCGGGCTGACCGTCGAGGCGGTGGGCGAGGACCGCGCGGTCCTGCGTCTTCCCTGGTCGGACCGGCTGGCACGGGAGGGCGGCGGCCTGTCCGGGCAGGCGCTGATGGCGGCGGCCGACACCGCCACGGTCATCGCCGTGTCGGCCGCGCGCGGCGGCTTCGTGCCCATGACGACGGTCCAGCAGTCGACGTCCTTCCAGCGGGCGGTGACCGGTTCTGACGTCCTGATCACAGCGGTGCTGACCAAACTGGGCCGCCGGACGGCGTTCGCGGACGTCACGATGACCGACGCCGAATCGGGCGGACTCGCCGCCCGCGCGAGCACGGTGTACGCCCTTCTGGGCTGAACACGCTCAGCGACGGCCCGGAAACGGTCCGTTCAGAACACTGAGCGGAATCCCTGCTTCAGGGAATCTGCACATCGATTACCCAAGCGGGTCACGGCGTACGGGAGATCTGCACAAGTGCGCGCCCCCGGTCATGCCAATAGCGCGGAGTGCCCGGTTTCGCCGCGGCCGGGGCAAGGGCTCGTACGCGACGATGCCGTGCGGCATGTGAAGGAGTGGCCGACAAGCCGTGCGCACACCTGCACGGATGGGACCGACGCGAGGTCAAGTGCGCAGGTGAGAGCGGTGGTTGATTGGAATCGCGAGCCGCGTGCGTGCTTTGATCCATCGCACCGCGGGGGCCGCTCAGGGCTTCCGGAACGGGCGTTCGGGCCCCTGCGGTCGCGGCCGTCCATCTGTCCCCCAGAGGGGGCCGCTCCCCCCTTGTGAAATATCCATATGAAGGGAAGTTCCACCATGAACTCCACCCCCCAGGTCGAGACCGTTGAGATCTCCGACGCCGAGCTCGACAACGTCTCCGGCGGCCTTTCCGTGAACGCCCTGAACACCGCCACCGGCGCCCTGAACGGCATCGCCCCGGTTTCCGGCGTGGTCGACACCGCCATCGGCACGGTCGAGGGTGTCACCGGCCTGAACACCCAGCCGGTCACCGGCCTGGTCGCCGGTCTCTGATCGCACCTCGTTGCCGCTGAGTCCCGGAGCCGCCTCCCGGCTCCGGGACTCAGCGATGCCGTAAGCAGTCCCGCCCCACAGGTGAGGGATAGTCCCGTGCAGTTCCGCCAACAGGCCCTCGCCAAGCTCCAGTCGCCGGAAGAGCTGGACCTTCCGGTGCGGCTGGCCCGGCCCCAGGGCTGGCTCGCGCTGTCCGTCTCGGTCCTCGCCATGGCGGCCGCCTCCGTCTGGGCGGTGACCGGCTCGGTCGCCTCCACCGTCGGCGCGCCCGCCATCCTCACGCACGCCGAGGGCAGTTACGTCCTCCAGAGCCCGTTCGCCGGGCAGGTCACCGCCGTCCTCGCCAAGCAGGGCGAACGGCTGCCGGCCGACGCGCCCGTCCTGAAGGTCCGCACGGCCCAGGGCGAATCGGTCGTGCGCACGGTCGCCGCCGGACGCGTCACCGCGCTGGCCGCCACCATCGGGCAGATCATCCGGACCGGCGAGAACGTCGCCGCCGTCGAGAAGATCGCCCATGCCTCCGACCCGCTGTACGCGACGGTGTACGTCCCCGCCGAGAACGCCGCCTCGATCCCCCGGCACGCCCCGGTCGACCTGACCGTGTCGTCGGTGTCCACGCAGGAGTACGGGGTGCTGCGCGGCCATGTGAAGTCGGTGGACCGCACCGCCCAGTCCGCCCAGTCGATCGCCGCGTTCCTCGGGGACAGTCAGCTGGGCGAGCAGTTCACCAAGAAGGGACGCCCGGTCGCCGTGCTCGTCGAGCTCGACAAGTCCCCTGGCACCAAGAGCGGTTACAAGTGGAGCTCTGCCGGGGGGCCGCCGTACGCGCTCGGCTCCATGACCCTGGCCACGGGTTCGATCCGGCTGGCCGACCAGCGTCCCGTCGATTGGCTGCTCCCGTGACCACCGCCCAGGAAACCCGCGGCCGGCGCCGGGCCGCCCCGCCCCGGCGCACCGTCCCCAAGAGCCGGGGCCGGGCCGTGCGCACCCCGACCGTGCTCCAGATGGAGGCCGTCGAGTGCGGCGCCGCCTCCCTCGCCATGGTCCTCGGACACTACGGCCGCCACGTCCCGCTGGAGGAGCTGCGCATCGCCTGCGGCGTCTCCCGCGACGGCTCGCGCGCCAGCAACCTGCTGAAGGCGGCCCGTGGTTACGGCCTGACGGCCAAGGGCATGCAGATGGACCTGGCCGCCCTCGCCGAGGTGCAGGCGCCGGCCATCCTGTTCTGGGAGTTCAACCACTACGTCGTCTACGACGGCATGGGCCGCCGCTTCGGCCGCCGCGGGGTGTACGTCAACGATCCCGCCAAGGGCCGCCGGTTCGTGCCCATGGAGGAGTTCGACGGGAGCTTCACCGGGGTCGTCCTGGTGCTGGAACCGGGCGAGGACTTCGTGCGGGGCGGACGCAGGCCCGGTGTCCTCGGCGCGATGCCGGCCCGGCTGCGCGGCACCGCGGGCACGCTGCCCGCGGCCGTCCTGGCGAGCCTGCTGCTGGTGGCGGTCGGCGCGGCGGTGCCCGCGCTGAGCCGCACCTACATCGACATGTTCCTGATCGGCGGCCAGACCTCGCTGCTGGGCGTGCTGTTCACGTCGATGGGCGCCTGCGTGCTGCTGACGGTGGTGCTGACCTGGTTGCAGCAGGCCAATCTGCTGCACGGCCGGATCGTCTCCTCCACCCTCTCCAGCGCCCGCTTCCTGCGCCATCTGCTGCGGCTGCCGGTGACCTTCTTCGCCCAGCGCAGCCCCGCCGACCTGGTGCAGCGCCTCCAGTCCAACGACCAGGTCGCCGAGACACTGGCCCGCGACCTCGCCGCGGCCGGCGTGGACGCGATCGTGGTCGTGCTGTACGCGGTGCTGCTGTACACCTACGACCCGCAGCTGACGTTCGTCGGCATCGGCGTGGCCCTGCTCAACGTGGTGGCGATGCGGTTCGTCGTCCGGCTGCGCGCCACCCGCACCGCCAAGCTGCGCGCGGACACCGCGCGGCTGACCAACACCTCCTACACCGGGCTCCAGCTGATCGAGACGATGAAGGCGACCGGCGGCGAGGACGGCTACTTCCGCAAGTGGGCCGGCCAGCACGCCACCACGCTGGAGGAGCAGCAGCGACTCGGTGTGCCCAGCGCCTGGCTGGGCGTGGTCGCCCCGACGCTCGCCACCCTCAACAGCGCGCTGATTCTCTGGATCGGCGGGATGCGGGCCGTCGAGGGGCATGTCTCGGTCGGTCTGCTGGTCGCCTTCCAGGCGCTGGTCACCCGCTTCACCGCCCCGCTGACCAGGCTCAACGGCGTCGCGGGCCGCATCCAGGACTTCGCGGCCGACGTGGCCCGCCTCAAGGACGTCGAGAACTTCCAGGCCGACCCGCTCTACGCCCGCCCGGGCGGCGGCGACTCCACCCGGCGCCTGCACGGGCACGTCGAGCTGGAGAACATCGCGTTCGGCTACAGCCCCCTCGACAAGCCGCTCCTGACCGGCTTCGACCTCACCGTCGGCCCTGGTCAGCAGGTCGCGCTCGTGGGCGGCTCGGGCAGCGGAAAGTCGACCGTCTCGCGGCTGATCTCGGGGCTGTACACGCCCTGGGAGGGCGTGATCCGCATCGACGGACAGCGGCTGGAGGACATCCCGCGCGGCGCGCTCGCGGCCTCCGTCTCCTTCGTCGACCAGGACGTGTTCCTCTTCGAGGGCTCGGTCCGCGACAACGTGGCCCTGTGGGACCCGTCGATCCCGGACGACGCCGTGGTGGAGGCCCTGCGGGACGCCGACCTGTACGACGTGGTGATGCGCCGTCCCGGCGGCATCCACAGCAAGGTCGAGCAGGACGGCCGGAACTTCTCCGGCGGACAGCGTCAACGCCTCGAGATCGCGAGGGCGTTGGTGCGGCGGCCCAGCATCCTCGTGCTCGACGAGGTGACCAGCGCACTGGACGCGGAGACCGAGCAGACCGTGATGGACAACCTGCGCCGGCGCGGCTGCGCCTGTGTGGTGATCGCCCACCGGCTGAGCACCGTGCGCGACAGCGACGAGATCGTCGTGCTCCAGCACGGCACGGTCGTCGAACGCGGGCGGCACGCCGAACTGGTGACGCGCGGCGGTGCGTACGCCGCGCTGGTCAGGGAGCGGTGAGATGACGTCCGTACCCGAAGGCGACCTGGTCCTCGGAGCGCTCGGCGCGCTGGGCACCCCCGTCGACTGCGCCGGCCTGAACCGGCTGGACCTTCAGGGCCCGCAGGTGCTGTGGCTGGTCGCGGCGGGCGCCGTGGACCTGTTCGCGGTGGACGCCGGGCAGCAGGGCCACTGGCACCACCTCGGCCGGCTGGAGGCGGGCTCGCTGCTGCTCGGCCCGGTCCCCGGACCGCAGCACACCCTGGTCGCCCGCCCGTTGCGCGACTGCGTGGTGCACCGCATCGGGCTGCGCGAGCTGTACCAGCCGGCGTCCACCCAGACCTGGTCGTACGACGAGTACGGCAACCCGCAGTACGTGCCGCCGACGACCAGCCCGCTGGAGTACGCCCTCGCGCTCGGTGTCGGCCGCAGCCTGTCGGTCCTCTTCCAGGCGCCGATGGCGGGCGATCCGGCCTCCGGGGATGGGGGTGCCCCCGCCCGAGTGGATTCGAGCGTGGGGGAGGATGAGGACGTGTTCTGGATGCAGGTCCCGCCGGGCAGCGTGCAGTACGGGTCGCTGTACGGCGCCGAGGCCGCCACCGACCTGCTGATGGACCCCGCCGTGTGGCAGAGCATGGTCGACCAGCAGTACCGGCTGCTGACCACCCTGGACCGGTGGATCGAGCAGCTGGAGCGCACCCACGAGACGCGTACCGCCGCCGGGATCAAGGCCGGTGAGGCGGTCCGCGCGCAGGCCGACCGGACCTTGCTCGCGTCCATCGGCCGGCCCTCGGCCAAGCGCACCACGGCCGCCGACGCCGACGCCGGCTACGCGGCCTGCAAGCTGGTCGCCCAGGCGGCCGGGTTCACCCTCTCCGAGCCCGCGCAGAGCGGCACCGGCGGGGACCGTCTCGACCCGGTGGACCAGGTGGCCCTGGCGTCCCGGGTGCGTACCAGGGCCGTACGGCTGGACGGCCGCTGGTGGCGGGAGAACGTCGGGCCGCTGGTGGGGCACCGGGCCCTGTCGGGGGCGCCGGTGGCGCTGCTGTGGCGGCGCGGCGGCTATGTCGCGGTGCATCCGGCGACCGGCCGGGAGACGCCGATCGAGAAGGCCAACGCCGAGGAGTTCGAGCCGCGGGCGGTGATGTTCTACCGCCCGCTGCCCGAACGGCGCCTCGGCCCGCTCGGACTGCTCCGGTTCAGCATGCGCGGCACCCGCGGCGACCTGGTGAACCTGCTGCTCGCCGGGCTGGTGACGGTGGCCATCGGCGCGCTGGTGCCGATCGCCACCGGCAAGGTGCTCGGCGAGTACGTGCCCAAGGCGCAGCAGGGGCTGATCGTCCAGGTCTGCCTGGCGGTGATGGTCAGCAGTGTGGTGGCGGCCGCGTTCATGCTCCTGGAGAACCTGACCATCCTCCGGCTCGAAGGCCGTATCGAGGCCACGCTCCAGCCGGCCGTCTGGGACCGGCTGCTGAGGCTGCCGACGAAGTTCTTCACCCAGCGTTCGACCGGCGAACTGGCCAGCGCGGCCATGGGCATCAGCGCGATCCGCCGGCTGCTGGCGGGCGTCGGCCCGGTGGTCGCCCAGTCGGTGACCGTCGGCGTGATGAACCTCGGCCTGCTGTTCTGGTACAGCGTGCCGATGGCGATGGCGGCGATCGGCATGCTCGTGGTCATCGGCGCCGTGTTCCTCGGTCTCGGCCTGTGGCAGGTGCGCTGGCAGCGGCGTCTGGTGGTGCTCGGCAACAAGCTGAACAACCAGGCGTTCCAGACCCTGCGCGGGCTGCCGAAGCTGCGGGTCGCGGCGGCGGAGAACTACGCGTACGCGGCCTGGGCGGGCGAGTTCGCGCGCAGCCGCGAGTTGCAGCAGAGGGTCGGCCGGATCAAGAACCTCACCACGGTGCTGGGCGCGGTGTACCTCCCGGTGTGCACCCTGCTGATGTTCATGCTGCTGGCGGGCCCGGCCAGGGGCGCGATGTCGGCGGCGGCGTTCCTCACCTTCAACACCTCGGTGACCATGCTGCTCACCTCGGTCACCCAGCTGACCGGCGCCTTCGTCTCGGCGGTGGCCGCGCTGCCGCTGTTCGAGGAGATCAGGCCGGTGCTGGAGGCGACCCCGGAGGTGCGGGCCGCGAGCACCCGGCCCGGGCCGCTGTCGGGGGCCGTCGAGGCCCGGCGGCTGTCCTTCCGGTACGCCGACGACGGTCCGCTGGTTCTGGACGACGTGTCGTTCGAGGTCCGGCCGGGCGAGTTCGTGGCGGTCGTCGGCCCCAGCGGCTGCGGCAAGTCCACGCTGCTGAGGCTGCTCATCGGCTTCGACAGGCCGGTGTCCGGGAGCGTGCTGTACGACGGCCAGGACCTGGCCGCCCTGGACCAGTCGGCGGTACGGCGGCAGTGCGGGGTGGTGCTCCAGCACGCCCAGCCGTTCACCGGCTCGATCCTGGACGTCATCTGCGGCACCGAGCCGTACACGCCGGAGGAGGCGATGGCCGCGGCGGAGCTGGCGGGGCTCGCGGAGGACATCCAGCGCATGCCGATGGGCCTGCACACGATCGTCTCGGGCAGCGGCGCGATCTCCGGCGGGCAGCGGCAGCGCCTGATGATCGCCCAGGCGCTGATCCGCCGGCCGCGCATCCTGTTCTTCGACGAGGCGACCAGCGCCCTGGACAACGACACCCAGCGCACGGTCATCGACAGCACGCGGGGGCTCAACGCCACCCGGATCGTCATCGCCCACCGCCTGTCCACGGTGCTGGACGCGGACCGGGTGATCGTGATGGAGGACGGCAAGGTCATCCAGCAGGGACCGCCCGCCGAACTCCTCGCGGACACCGGCGGCCGGCTGCACGAGCTGGTGCGGCGGCAGCTGGCCTGAGCGGTCAGTCCAGACCGGGCACGGGCGCGCCGGAGGGGAAGCCGGCCTCGACGTAGCCGTCGTAGAAGTCCTTCCAGAGCACACCCGGCCCGGCGTGTGGTCCCCCGGGCCCCTCCCCGCCGGCCCCGCTCGCCCTCGCGTCCAGCGCGGTCAGGCAGACCTCCCAGCCGGCGGCGTTGCGGGCGGCGGTGTCCTCGGCGGCCAGGACGTCGGTGAGGGTGAGGCCGGTGCGGCCGTCGCCCACGTCCTCGACGTCGAGACGCAGCTCGTCACCGCCCCACTCGAAGGACAGATGCCGGGGCGGGTCCACGGCGATCACCCTTCCCGTCGACGCGGGCATGTTCGGATCTCCGCTGAACCGGATGGTGCCGCCGGGGCGCAGCTCCATCTCGGCGCGGGAGGGGAACCACCGCGCGAGTTCGCCGGGGTCGGTCACGAAACGCCAGACCTGGTCGGCGGAGTGGTCGTAGGTGCGCCGGAAGCGGACGGCCGGGCGGCCGTCGTCCAGGGTGAGCCGGGTTCCGGTGAGTTCGGCGGCCATGGCGGGGCACTCCTTCGAGGCTCAGCGAAACTTTGCCGTTTCGCAGAAAGTGGTCTAGCCTCTGGCAAGTAGGTGTACGAAACCGTTTCGTTTATGGCCTCTTTGCCCGAAGCTCCGAACGACTTCCCTGGAGTGGCTTCCCGATGTCACAGAAGACCCTTAACGACGAGGCCCGGCCGGGTGCCGTCGAGGCGTCGCCCGGCGGTTCGCCGAAGCGGTGGTGGATCCTCGCGGTCGTCGCCCTCGCGCAGCTGATGGTGGTCCTCGACGCCACCATCGTGAACATCGCCCTGCCCTCGGCCCAGGCCGACCTCGGCTTCTCCGACGGCAACCGGCAGTGGATCGTGACCGCGTACGCGCTGGCGTTCGCCTCGCTGCTGCTGCTCGGCGGCCGGATCGCGGACCTGTTCGGCCGCAAGACGGCCTTCCTCATAGGCGTCGTCGGCTTCGCGGCCGTCTCCGCGCTCGGCGGCGCGGCGAACGGCTTCGCCATGCTGGTCACGGCGCGCGCCCTTCAGGGCGCCTTCGGCGCGCTCCTCGCCCCGGCCGCGCTGTCACTGCTCAACACCACGTTCACCGACGCGCGGGAGCGGGCGCGGGCGTTCAGCGTGTACGGCGCGATCGCCGGCGCCGGCGGCGCGGTGGGCCTGCTGCTCGGCGGGGTGCTGACCGACGCGCTCGACTGGCGCTGGACGCTGTACGTCAACGTGGCCATCGCGGTCCTCGCCTTCGCCGGCGGCCAGGCCCTGCTGGTCAACCACCGGGACGCGGCGAACTCCAAGCTCGACGTGCCCGGCACGGTCCTGGTCGCCGCGGGCCTCTTCTTTGTGGTGTACGGCTTCTCCAACGCCGAGACCCACGACTGGGGCTCCCCGCTGACCTGGGGCTTCCTGATCGCGGGCGGAGTGCTCCTGGCCGCCTTCACCTGGTGGCAGACCCGGGCCGCGCACCCGCTGCTGCCGCTGCGCATCCTGACCGACCGCAACCGGGCGGCCTCCTTCCTCGCCGTACTGATCTCCGGCGCGGGCATGTTCGGGGTCTTCCTGTTCCTGACGTACTACCTCCAGCTGAACCTGGGCTTCAGCCCCACCAAGACGGGCGTGGCCTTCCTGCCGATGGTCGGTGCGCTGATGGTGACGGCCCAGCTCGGTACGACCGTCCTGGTGCCGCGGCTCGGCCCGAAGGCGGTCGTCCCGCTGGGCTTCGCGGTCGCCGCGGCCGGCATGGCCTGGCTGACCGGCATCGGCGTCGGCTCGCACTACCTGAGCGCGGTGTTGCCGCAGCTGGTCGTCACCGGCATCGGTCTCGGCCTGGTCATGCCGCCCGCCATGCAGCTGGCCACCGGCGGGGTGGCCGCCGAGGACGCGGGCGTCGCCTCCGCGACGGTCAACGCCATGCAGCAGGTGGGCGGCTCGGTCGGTACGGCGCTGCTGAACACCCTCGCGGCGAGCGCCGCGACCGACTACCTCTCCGGCCGCAACGCCGCCAGCAAGCTGGTCCAGGCCCAGGCGACCATCGAGAGCTACACCACCGCCTTCTGGTGGTCGGCCGGCTTCTTCGCCGCGGGTGCGCTGATCTGCTTCCTCGTCTTCCGGCGGGGAGTGCCGGAGCAGGACGCGGACGCCGCACCGGTCGTCCACATGTGAGTGCTACCAGCTGACGATCTTCTGTCAGATCCGCCAGAGGGGCCGCCGTCCACAGGGAGACGGCGGCCCCCACGCGTGCCCGGGGTGGCCGTATGCGTTCCCTCCCGCACGCGGCGAAGGGCATGGGACGGCTTCAGCGGGTACTTGCCAGACCATGCGGATCAGTGTGGTGGACGTGGGCTCGAACACGGTGCGGCTCGTGGTGGCGGACGCGGAGGGCGGGGTACCCCTGCCGGTGCACACCGCCAAGTGGCGGCTGCGGCTGTCGGAGCAGGTCGGGCCCGGGGGACGGATCCCCGACGAGGATGTGGAGAGACTGGTGGAAGCGGTGGCCGCGGCGAACAGGACCGCCGCCAAGTGGGGGGCGGCGGGGCCGCTGGCCTTCGCCACCGCCGTGGTGCGCGCGGCACCGAACCGGGCGGAGGTCCTGCGGGCCGTCCGCACGGGCACCGGGGTCGACCTGTGCACCCTGCCCGGCGAGGTCGAGGCCGAGCTGACCTTCCTCGCCGCCCGGCGCTGGCTGGGCTGGCAGGCCGGGCCGCTGGCGGTGCTGGACATCGGCGGCGGCTCGCTCGAGGTCGCCTTCGGCCGCGGCCGGCTGCCGGACTTCGTGGCCTCGCTGCCGCTCGGGGCGGGGCGGCTGACCCGTGAGTTCTTCGAGGACGAGGACCCTCCCTCGGCCGAGCGGCTGCGCGCGCTGCGGCGCAAGGTCCGCCACCAGCTGCGGGACGTGGCCGCCCGGATCCGCTGGGAGGGCCCGCGCTCCGCGGTGGCCACCTCACGCACCTTCCAGCAGCTGGGACGGCTGTGCGGTGCCCCGCCGGGACGGCACGGGCCGTTCGTGCAGCGGATGCTGCACCGTGCCGACCTGCGCGACGCGGTCGGCCGGCTGGCCGCCCTGCCCACCGCCGAGCGCGCCCGTCTGCCCGGCATCTCCGCGCCGCGCGCCGCGCAGAGCCTGGCCGGGGCGGTGGTCGGGCACACCGTGATGAAGCTGACCGGTCTCGGCGAGGTCGCTCTGTGCCCGTGGGCGATCCGCGAGGGCGTCCTGCTGCGGCGCATCGAGGACGGCCCGGCCTGGTGGGCGGAGACCACCCGGCGCTCCGAGGAGCCCCCGCCCCCCGAACCGGTGCCCCTGCGCGTCGCGAGCACCACGCCCTGAGCCGGCGCACTGAGCCGGCGTACCGAGCCACGTACGGAAGGAGACAGTCTTGTCCAAGTCGAAGAACCACGAGGAGCACCCGCAGACGGCCCTGGGGGAGGTCGTCGACGAGGCCGCCCGGGCCGAGAAGCGCACCACCGACTCGGACCACGCCGACGAGCGCCGGGGCGAGGCAGGGGAGGCGATCACTCCCAACACCCGGGCCCAGGAGGAGTCGCAGGGCGAATGACCCGGCGGGGATGAACGGGCGCGGCCGGGTACCCGGGCGGCATGGCACAGTACCTCCAGGGACCCGCGCTGCCCCCCGCCCGCGGCCCGGTCTCCGCGGCCGTCGGCGAGTACCTGCTCGGCTCCGGCCCGCCGCCGTCCGAGGAGACGATCGCGGCGGCGGACGTGTACGGCGACGACCTCCAGCTCGCCCTCTACCTCTGCTACGAGCTGCACTACCGCGGCTTCGCGGGCGTGGCCCCGGACCGCGAGTGGGACCCCGATCTGCTGCGCGCCCGGGCCGTGATGGAGCGGCGTTTCCTCTCCGCGCTGCGGGCCGGCACCCCGGTCCACGACAGCCTCGACGACGCTCTCGCGGACATCCTCGTGGAACCCGTCGACGGTACGGGCGTCAGCCACTACCTGCGCGACGAGGGCGAACTGTGGCAGCTGCGGGAGTACGCGGCCCAGCGCTCCCTGTACCACCTGAAGGAGGCCGACCCGCACGCCTGGGTGCTGCCGCGCCTGTGGGGCCGGGCCAAGGCGGCGATGGCCGCCGTGGAGTTCGACGAGTACGGCGGCGGCCGTGCCGACCGGGTGCACGCCCGCCTGTTCGCCGACCTGATGACGGACCTGGGCCTGGACACCACGTACGGCCGCTATCTGGACGCGGCGACGGCCGAAATGCTGGCGACCGTGAACCTGATGTCCCTCTTCGGCCTGCACCGGGAGCTGCGCGGCGCCCTGGTGGGCCACTTCGCCGCGGTGGAGATCACCTCCTCCCCCGGCTCCCGGCGGCTGGCCGAGGCGATGCGCCGCACGGGCGCCGGGCCGGCCGCGGAGTTCTTCTACGACGAGCACGTGGAGGCGGACGCGGTGCACGAGCAGGTCGTGCGCCACGACGTCATCGGCGGACTGCTCGATCAGGAGCCTGAGCTCGCGGCGGACATCACCTTCGGCATCGACGCGACCGGGTACGTGGAGGAGCGCCTCGCCCGGCGGCTGCTGGAAGCCTGGCGGGCGGGACGGTCCTCCCTGCGCGTACCGC
Source organism: Streptomyces sp. NPDC001480 (assembly GCF_042894725.1). NCBI lineage: Bacteria > Bacillati > Actinomycetota > Actinomycetes > Kitasatosporales > Streptomycetaceae > Streptomyces > Streptomyces sp. NPDC001480. The sequence goes on from NZ_JBIAVX010000001.1 coordinate 205,831, forward strand.
TGCCGCAGTCGCAGTCACGGGAAATGCACCATATCTCCTAAATATGCGGGTACCCGCGTCGCGTGAACGCACTGGTATTCCCGGGCGTGTACGCGCCCCAGGACGACACCGAGCTGCTGGCCGAAGCCCTGTCCGAGGAGCCGCTGGAACCAGGTGCCCGCGTACTGGACGTGGGCACCGGCAGTGGCGCCCTGGCCCTGGTCGCCGCCCGGCGGGGCGCCGAGGTGACCGCGGTGGACGTGTCCCGGCGGGCGGTGTGGACGGCCCGGCTCAACGCGCGGCTGGCCGGGCTTCCGGTGCGCATCCGGCGCGGGAACCTGTTCGGGCCCGTGCACGGACGGTCGTTCGACATGATCCTGGCCAACCCGCCGTACGTACCGTCGCCCGACGCCCGGCCCGAGCCCCGCGGCCGGTCCCGGGCCTGGGACGCGGGCCGCGACGGCCGCCTGATCCTCGACCGCATCTGCCGGGACGCCCCCGCGCTGCTGCGCCCCGGCGGGGTGCTGCTGATCGTCCACTCCGCGCTGAGCGGCCCCGAGCACACCCTGGAGCTGCTGCGCGGGGCCGGACTCAAGGCCACGGTGACCCGCCGCCGCTGGATCGACTTCGGGCCGGTGCTGCGGGCCCGGCACGGCTGGCTGCGGGAGCGGGGGCTGCTGTCGGCGGCCGACGAGAAGGAAGAGCTGGTGGTCGTCCGTGCCGAACGTGTCTCCTGACTCCCCTGACTCCCCTGACGCCGACGGCCCCGAGGCGCGGCGCCCCGCCCCGCCCCGGCGCGTCCGCATGCAGCGGCGGGGTCCGATCCTCGTCGACGGCCCGGTGGAGATCGAGCTGGAGGACGGCACCACGGTGTCCTCGGACCGGTTCCGCGTGGCGCTGTGCACCTGCCGGCGCAGCCGCCGCTATCCCTGGTGCGACACCAGTCACCGGAGCAGGACCTGAGTCGGCCGCACGAACAGAAAAACCGGGGGGCGGCGGGCGGCCCCACTCCGCCCGCCGTCCCCCGGTGCGAGATCGCGAGGTCCCCGGGACAAGGGTCCGCACTCCCCAGCTGCGGGCCTGTACCGGTGGTCGCGGGGACCGGCGATCCCGGTCCTCAGAACGCGAAGACGGACCCGTAGGTGTCCTTCACGCACGTGTTGCCGAAGGTACGCTCGTAGGAGACGCGCTTGCCCTGCCAGACGCCCTCGACCGTGACGACGACGGGGTCCCAGAGCTTGGTGCAGAACACGTCGTCGCTGCTTTTGAGACTGTTCAGGTCACCGCCGGCACCACGCAGGTCCGCGCAGGCCTGGGGGGCGGCCGGGTGCGTGCCGGAGGCCGTCGGGGCACAGGAGAGGGTGACGGCGCGCTCGGGCGTCGCGGTCAGGGCGCTCTCGCCGTGGCCGATGGTGAGCACCAGGGCCGAGGGGGCGTAGAGCGACGACGGGGCGCTGCCCGGTGCGGCGACGGCGGCCCCGGTCAGGGGTCCGCAGACGGTCACGGCCGTGAGACCGATGGTCGCTGCCCAGCGCGCGGTGGTCCGCATTGTGTGCATCCTTCCGCTCGAATAGACGGGTCGCCGGCCCGGACCGGTGGGCGCCGGGGCGGCGTGCGCCACTCTGCCGAGTCCGCCGCCGAATCTCACATCGAACCCATGGGTTTCAGTAACCTTGCGTGTTGAAGCAGTGGCGTGAAGTCACAGAGTTCGAACGTCTCGACGCCGGAACTGAGCGGTTCTTGATCGCCTCAAGCAGCCAAGTGGCCGAATTTCACCAGTTCGTTAATAGGCCTGAAACATTCCGGATCAGCTGTCGGCGCACTTCCTCGTGGCCCCTTGTGTTCATGCGGAAGTCGAGTAATCGTCATTACATGATTACTTCAGAACAGCGAGAGAAGCTGCGCGGCTGGTTCACCGGCCGACTGCCCGACGACCTCTTCCAGGAACTGGTCGAGGTCACCGCCGACCGCGAGGAGATCACCGTGATCGGCCGCATCCCCGCGCCCCGGCTCGCCGAGGGCGCCTCGGAGGCGGAGCGGGAGGCGGCCGTCCAGGGCCGCGTCCAGGAGTTCCGGGAACGCACCCGGGAGGCCCGGATCGCCGTGGCCCGCGAGGCCGAGCACCGGTTCCGCAGGAAGGTGTCCTGGGGAGTGGAGTGCGACGGCGAGCGCGCCCTGTTCACGCACGTGGCCGCGCCCGTCATGACCCGGCTGCGCCAGCCCGAGCGCCAGGTCCTCGACACCCTGATCGCGGCCGGCGTCGCACGCAGCCGCAGCGACGCCCTCGCCTGGTGCGTACGGCTGGTCCAGCGGCACACCGACGACTGGCTCACCGAACTGCGGGAGTCGCTCGAACACGTCCAGCGGGTACGCGCCCAGGGGCCGGACGCCGAGGAGGTGGCCGATTCATCCACCGAAGACGGAGAAGAGGGATGAAACATCCTCTGGAACGGATACCGCCGCCCGCCTTACCGTCGGCACACCCCTAGCGGACGGCATCCGTTCCCCGCACACCCCGGCGACAGCGAACGGCCCGTCCGGACCGCCGCCGCGCCACTGCGCGCTCCACCGCCGTCCCCCGCTGGAGCCTCCTTGTCCTCCCTGCCCGAGCCCTCCCCCACCGCCGAGCCCCCGTCCCTCACGGAGGTCGAGCCCTACGGCGTCGAACGCATCCCCGACGCGGACCGCAGCGCCACCCCGCTCGACCTGTTCCGGGTCGCCTTCGGCGGCGCCAACACCTTCTCCACCTGCGTTCTCGGCGCGTTCCCGATCCTGTTCGGCCTCTCCTTCTGGCAGGGGCTCGCGGCCACCCTGCTCGGGGTCGTCGCGGGCGCGCTGATCCTGTGCCCGATGGCCGTGTTCGGCCCGGCCAACGGCACCAACAACGCGGTGTCGTCATCCGCGCACCTGGGCGTGCACGGCCGGGTGGTCGGCTCGTTCCTGTCGCTGCTGACCGCCGTCGCGTTCTTCTCCATCTCGGTGTGGAGCTCCGGCGACGCCCTGGTCGGCGGCGCGCACCGGCTGTTCGGCCTGGAGCGCGGCACGCTGTCGTACGTCGTCGCCTACGCGCTGTTCGCGGGGCTGGTTCTCGCCGTGTGCGTATACGGTTTCCGGTTCATGCTGTTCGTCAACAAGATCGCGGTCACCTCGGCGACGGTCCTGTTCCTGCTCGGCGCGGTCGCCTTCGCCGGTGACTTCGACCCGTCGTACGCCGGTGTCTTCACGGCCTCGGCGGACGCCTCGACGCAGGCGCTGTTCTGGCCGTCGTTCATCGGCGCGGCGCTGATCGTGCTGTCCAACCCGGTGTCCTTCGGCGCGTTCCTCGGTGACTGGTCGCGCTACATCCCGGCGGACACCCCGCGCCGCAGGGTCGTGGGCGCGGCGTTCCTCTCGCAGATCGCGACCCTGCTGCCGTTCGTCTTCGGTCTGGGGACCGCGAGCATCATCGCGACGAAGGCACCGAAGTACGTCGACCCGGCCGCGCCCGACTACGTGGGCGGGCTGCTGGCGATCTCGCCGAGCTGGTTCTTCCTGCCGGTGTGTCTGCTCGCCCTGATCGGCGGCATGTCGACGGGCACCACCTCGCTGTACGGCACCGGACTGGACTTCTCCTCCGTGTTCCCCAGACTGTCGCGGGTGCGGGCCACCCTGCTGGTCGGCGTGCTGTCCATCGCGTTCATCTTCGTCGGCCGGTTCGGCCTGGACCTCGTGCAGTCCATCTCGACCTTCGCCACGATGATCATCACGTGCACCACGCCGTGGATGGTCGTGATGATGCTGGGCTTCCACACCCGCCGCGGCTGGTACGACCCCGACGCCCTCCAGGTCTTCAACCGCCGTCAGCGCGGCGGCCGTTACTGGTTCGCGCACGGCTGGAACTGGCGGGGCATGACCGCCTGGTGGGTGGCGGCGGTGGTCGGCGTGCTGTTCACCGACATCCCGGGCCAGTTCGTCGGTCCGTTCGGTGACCTGGCGAACGGCGTCGACATCAGCCTGCCGCTCTCGCTCGCGGTGGCCGCCGTGCTGTTCCTCGCGCTGCTGCGGCTGTTCCCCGAGCCCAGGGCGGCGTACGGGCCGCAGGGCGCGCGCCTGGCCCGTACCGTCGAGGCACCGGTGCCGCCGATCACCGGTCCCGGCGCTCCGGCGGACGACGTGCCGGCGGCGGTCGCGGCCGAGGGCGGCCGATGACCGGCTGGCTCGATCTGTCGGTGCCCGTGGTCACCGGGATGCCCGTGTATCCCGGTGACCCCGAGGTCACGGTCTCCCCCGCCCTGCGGGCCCCGGCCGACGGCGTCAACGTACTGGGCCTGCACCTGGGTTCGCAGTCCGGCACCCACGTCGACGCGCCCTACCACGTGGACGACGCCTGGCCCCGCCTGGACGAGCTGCCGCTGGACCGGTTCGCCGGGCCCGCGGTCGTGGCCGACGTCCGTGGGCTGCCCGCCCGGTCGCCGGTCACGCCGGCCCTGCTCGCACCCGCGCTCGACGCCCTCGCGTCGGCACCCGGAGCGCTGCTGCTGCTCGTCACGGGCTGGTCGGCGTACTGGGGCACGGACGCGTACCTCGCCCACCCCTACCTGACCCTCGAGGCCGCCGAAGCCGTCGTGGCGGGCGGGGCCCGCACCGTGGCCGTGGACGCGCTCAGCGTGGATCCCACTCCCTGGCCGGGCGATCCGCACGCCGGCTCCGGCCTGCCGGCCCACCGGGTGCTGTGCGGGGCGGGCGGGGTGGTCGCCGAGAACCTCACCGGGCTGGACCGGCTGGTGGGCGCGGAGGCGGTCGAGGTGTTCCTCTTCCCCCTGCGGCTGCCCGGGGCCGACGGCGCTCCGGTACGGGCGGTCGCCCGAACCGGCTGACGGCAGGACCCGGGCGGACCCGGCCGGATCGAACGGAATCGTCAACTCCGCTCATTTGAAGCGAAGTTGACGATTTCCTCCGGTACGGTGCCCCCCATGACCAACTTCGTACTGGTGGCGGGGGCCTGGCTCGGGGCGTGGGCGTGGGACGAGGTGGCGGCCGACCTGCGCGCCGCCGGCCACGAGGTGCACGCCCTCACCCTGTCAGGACTGGCCGAGAAGAAGGACCTGCCCACCGGGCAGCAGATCCACGTCCAGGACATCGTCGACGAGATCGAGCGGCTGGACCTGCGGGACGTCGTCCTGGTCGGGCACAGCTACTCGGGCGTACCCGTCGGGCAGGCCGCCGAGCGGATCGGCGAGCGGCTGCGGCGCGTGGTGTTCGTGGACTCCAACGTGCCGGCCGACGGGGTCTCGTTCCTCGACGGCTTCCCCAGTGACCACATATGGCAGGCCCTCGATGCGCACGACGGCGTCTGGCCGCCCCTCCCCCCGGCCGCCTACGCGGGCCAGGACCTGACAGACGAGCAGATCCATCGCCTGATCACCGAGGGCACCCCGCACCCGGGCGCCACGCTGACCGAAGCGGCCGTCCTCAAGCGCCCGTTGGGCGAACTGCCGGCGACGTACGTCAAGTGCACCCTCGACGGGCGCGCGCCGCTGCCCGCGGTGGCCGAGCTGGTCAGGAGCGGGCACTGGGACCTGGCCGAGCTCCGCACCGGCCACTGGCCGATGTTCTCCCGGCCGCGCGAACTGGCCGGGATCCTGCGGGATTCGGCCGGCGACGCCTGATACCGGCCGCCGTGCCTACCCGCCGGTATCGTCGTCTCGGCGCACGACCGGCGACGAGAGGCGGGACGTACGGATGGCGAAGCACTGGGCGGACTTCCAGTCCGAGATCTACCTGAACGGGATGACGGGTGCCGTGCCGCGCCTGCCCACCGATCTGACCCGGCTGGAGGAGCTCGCGGAGCACCGGCTGGGCCCCGGTCCGGTCGGCTACGTGGCGGGCAGCGCGGGAGACGGCAGCACGGCGCGGGCCAACCGGGCCGCCCTGGAGCGGCGGCGGATCGTCCCGCGTGTCCTGCGGGACGTGCGGGAGCGGGACCTGTCGGTCGAGGTGCTCGGCCGCGCCCTGCCCGCCCCGCTGGCGCTGGCCCCCGTCGGCGTGCTGTCGATCATGCATCCGGACGCGGAGACGGCCGCCGCCCGGGCCGCCGCCGCGCAGGGCGTGCCGTACATCCTGTCCTCGGCGTCCAGTACGCCCATGGAGCAGGTGGCCGAGGCGATGGGGAACGGCGAGCGCTGGTTCCAGCTGTACTGGGGCAAGGACCCGGAAGTGACGAGGAGCTTCCTCGGCCGGGCCCGGGCCGCTGGGTTCACGGTACTGGTCGTCACCCTGGACACACCGCTGGTGGGCTGGCGGCCACGGGACCTGGACCAGGCGTACCTGCCCTTCGTGCACGGGGTGGGCACCGCCAACTACTTCTCCGACCCGGCCTTTCGGGCGGGGCTCGCCAAGCCGGTGCACGAGGACCCGAAAGCGGCGGTCCTGCACTTCCTGGGCCTGTTCGGGGACGCCGGCCACACCTGGCCGGACCTGGCGTTCCTGCGGGAGCACTGGGACGGGCCGATCGTCCTCAAGGGCGTCCTGCATCCGGACGACGCCCGGCTGGCCGCCGATGCCGGGGTGGACGGGGTCGTGGTGTCCAACCACGGCGGGCGGCAGGTGGCCGGTGCCGTCGCGGCGGCCGACGCGCTGCCCCGGGTCGCGGCGGCGGTCGGCGACCGGCTGACGGTGCTGTTCGACAGCGGCGTGCGCACCGGCGACGACGTCTTCAAGGCCCTCGCCCTGGGCGCGCGGGCGGTCCTGCTGGGGCGGCCGTACGTGTACGGGCTCGGCCTCGACGGGCAGGCGGGCGTGGAGCACGTGATCCGCTGCCTGCTCGCCGAGTTCGACCTCACCCTCGCCCTGTCCGGGCACGCCGGCCCGGCCGGCGTCGGCGCCGACGACCTCGAGGAACCGGCGTGAACCCTGCCGTCAGCCCTGCGCACCGCCGTCCGGCAGGTTCGCCGGCTGGGCCGACGACCCCTGGGTCCCGGTGACCGACAGGGAGCCGGGGCTCGCCGACGGCGGGTCGGTCAGCCAGCGCTGTCCGCCGGAGCTGTCGCGGACCTTGACGACGATGTCGGCGCCGGCGTCCTCGCCCGCGCCGGCGAGGGCGAGGGTCTCGTCCCAGCGGGGCAGCAACTCGCCCCGCACGGTGAGGTCGTAGCGCACGTCGTCGCCCCGGCCCGCCTTCTCGTCCGCGCAGGTGCCGAGGACGGCCACACCCGCGTCCGCGTGCGAGTCGAGGCACAGGTCGGGGTCGGCGGCGCTGCGCAGCAGGCCGTCGGACTCGAACGTCCACTGCTGGGTGGCCGCCGACGAACACGCCGCCAGCAGCACGCTCCCGCCCGCTTCGGGCCTGCCGTCGGTGTCCAGGCAGAGCCCGGCGGCGGCGTTGCGCAGCCGCGTCCGCCGGGCCGCGCCCGGCAGTTCCGCCGTACCGGGCGGGGAGGCGGAAGTGCCGGGCGTGGCCCGGGAGCCGGTGCCGGGCACGGTGTCCCGGGCACCGGAGGCGCCCGTCGAGGCGACCGGGTCGGTGCCGTCCCCGCCGCCCGGCAGCAGGCTGATCGCGAGGACCGTCGCGAGCAGTCCGGCCGAGGCCAGGCCGACGCCGGTGAGCAGTGCCTTCGGTGACCGGGCCGCCGAGGAGGCGCGGCGCGCCGGGAGGGACATCCGCCCCAGCACCCGGTGCCGTCCTTCCCCGCCGGGCCGTCCGCCGGTGCGCCGGGAGGTGCCCCGGCCGCGCGGTGCGGCCGAACCGGCCCGGCCCGGGCGGGAGTCGAGGTAGCGCCGGGCGCCCCAGCCGAGCACCGCTTCGGCGAGCAGCAGGCCGGTGCCGGCCTCGATGTGGCTGAGCTGCTCGGCGGCGTGCCGGCAGTAGCGGCATTCGGCCAGGTGCTGCTGCACATCGGGCAGCAGGGCGCCGCCGCGCCGGATCGGCACGTCGAGGAGACGGTTGTAGAAGCGGCAGTCCTTGGTGGGCGCCAGTTCCCGGTGGGCGCGGACGCAGCCCTGGCGGAAGGCTTCCCGGGCCTGTTCGAGGGCGGCGGCCGCGGTGTCGGCGTCCACGCCGAGCAGACCGGCCGGGACGGTGAGCGGTTCCGCCTCGACCTCGGTGTGCCACAGCACGCACCGGGCGAGCGGCGCGAGGCCCTGGAAGGACCGCTCGGCGAGGACACGGTTGTCGGAGATCATGGACTTCGCCGCGCGCATGCCGCGGCCCCCGGCCGGTCTCGCCAGGTCCGGCAGCACCTCGGGCAGGCCGTCGTCGGCCGACCAGTGGGCGAGCGTGTCGCGCACCGCCACCAGCAGCCGGGGCCTGAGGGCGGCGGCCGGCTCGCCCGCCGCCAGCCGGTCCAGGACCCGGTGGAAGGCGGTGGCGGTGGCCATGTGGACGACGGTGTCCTCGGCGTCGAGGCAGATGGCCGCGTAGTCGTGGGCCGGTTGCCAGTGCCGTGCCATCAGCAGGGCGACGGACGAGGCGGTCTCTCCCTCCGACCGCCCGCGCAGCCGGCCCGCGAGTGACTCGTCGGACTCTCCGAAGGCCCCTCCGGGCGGCGGATAGGGAGGACGTGGGGGGTGGGGGGTGGGCACGGAGTGATTCCTTTGGTGCGTGTGCGCTCGAGTGGTTCACCCTTGCACAAGTCCCCAAAGGCCAACAAGGAGTTCGGCGGCATCGATAGTTTTGACAGAAAGTCAGGCTATAGGCGTGCTTTCACCTTTCCATGCGCCCCGTGTGAAATACGCGCACGCGCCGGCCCGCCGCGCACGCTCCCGGCGTCCGCCGCCGGGTAGTGCACTGGGTATCGGCCCTTCTCGCAAGGCCCCGCGCAGGACGGCGGCTCTGCTGCGCGGCACCGGCCGCCGGCCCCGCTCCTCCCGCCCTCGGCCGGCGGCCCCGGGCCGGCCCGCACCGGCCCGGGACGGCTTCCCCCGCCGACGGGGGCGGGTGCCGTGGTGGATGCCGAGGTCCGGTCCCCTGGCCGGGTCCCGCGGTCAGATCTGCCAGGAACGCAGCCGGTCGGCCGCGCCGTAGACATCGGCCTTGCCGGTCATCAGGTCCCGGGCGAGATCGACGAGCGCGCCGTAGGGCGGGTCGATGCCGGCCCCGCTGACGAACATGTACGCCACCGCCGTCGCACAGGCGAACCGCGCGTTGGCCGACGGCAGCGGCTTGAGCAGGGCGAGGGTGTGCAGCAGGGCAGCGGCCCGCCAGGCCGGGTCGGAGTCCACGCCGAGGCGCGGCGGGTCGACCCGGTGCCGGGCGACGGCGGCGACCAGGGCCGAGAAGTCGTCGATGGCCGGCTGTTCCGGCAGCACTTCCTCATGACGCTGGAGCAGCCACGGGACGTCGATATGGAGGACGGGTGCCATGGGTCAGGCGGCCTCGCCCCTGCCGGGGGGCTCATCGTCCGGGAACGCGGCCGCGAACTCGTCGGCGTGCGTGGCGAAGAAGCGGCGGAACGTCTCCGCGCCCTCCTGAAGCGCGCGGTGCCGGGCGATGTCGGCCGCGGCCGCCTCGCGCACCAGGGCCTTCATCGACGTACCCCGCTCCTTGGCGATCCGCCGCAGGTCCTCTAGCTCGCGCTCACTGAACTCCACGTTGAGAGCTGGCATGCCCCAACGGTAGCGCGAGGGTACTTGCGCGTAAATAGACGCAGGTCAGATGGTATGCCCAACGGTACCTCCGGAATCAGGACTCCAGGTCCGGATCCCGCCGGTCCGGCGTCCGCCGCGGCGGCAGACTCGGTACTCCCGGCGCATACGAGTCCGCCGCGGCAGGAGCCGCCATGAAGGGAGCCACCATGACCCTCACCCCCGACGGGGCCCGCCGTCGCGTGGCCGCCACCGACTGGGCGGCACTCGCCGATGAACTGGACGCGCACGGCAGCGCGCCCACGGCCCCGCTGCTGACGCCCGCCGAGTGCCGTGACCTGGCCGCCCTGTACGACGAACCGGAGCTGTTCCGCACCACCGTCGACCTGGCCCGGCACCGGTTCGGCTCCGGCGAGTACCGCTACTTCACCCACGACCTGCCCGCCCCGGTGGCCGCTCTGCGCGCCGCCCTCTACCCGCGGCTGCTGCCGGTCGCCCGTGACTGGGCGGCCCGGCTGGACCGGCCGGCGCCCTGGCCCGACGACCTGGACGCATGGCTGGCCCGCTGCCATGCCGCCGGACAGGACCGCTCGGCGCAGATCCTGCTGCGCTACGGCCCCGGCGACTGGAACGCCCTGCACCGCGACGTGTTCGGCGAACTGGTCTTCCCGCTCCAGGTCGTCGTCGCCCTCGACGAGTACGGCAGCGACTACACCGGCGGCGAGTTCCTGATGGTCGAACAGCGGCCCCGTGCCCAGTCCCGGGGCTCCGCGACCGTCCTGCGCCAGGGCCACGGCCTGGTGTTCACCACCCGCGACCATCCGGTCCGCACCCGGCGCGGCTGGTCGGCCGGAGCGATGCGGCACGGCGTGAGCACCGTCCGCTCCGGCCACCGCCGCACGCTGGGGCTGGTCTTCCACGACGCGGCCTGATCCCGGGCTCACCCCTGGTCCGCGACGAACGACGCCATCCACGCCAGGGCCGCGTTCCAGTTGATGGCGGTCTCGTTGGTCGACCACGACTGGATGTCGTCGATGTAGCAGAACTGGCCGACGCAGCCGCGGAGTTTACTCTGTGCGTACGGGTCCTGGATGCCCGAGTTGGCGCCTCCGGCGAGGGTGCCGCTGGGCGGGTTCGGGAGGGCGGGGTCGAGTTCGTGGGCGTACCAGCGGCTGTGCTCGTTGTGGGCGCTGACCTCGCCGTAGCCGGTGACGTAGGAGACGTTGAGCGCGTTGCGGCCGAGGAGGTAGTCCATGCTCTGGACCGCGCCGTCGCGGTACTTCGCGGCGCCGGTGAGGTCGTAGGCGGTCGCGACGACGTGCGCGTTGTTGAGGATCTGGGCGTTGGAGCCCCAGTCGTAGCGGTTGCCGTCGGGGGCGTACGGCATGCCGTACGGCTCTGACTTCAGGGTCGCCAGGTAGGTGTCGGCGGCCTTGGTGACCGACCGGAGCACCTTGTCGCGGCCGGGGAGCCCGCTCGGCACGGTCGCCAGGTCCAGACGGCCGGCCGCGGCCGTGCGGCCCCAGTCGAAGCCGAGGCTGGCGAAGATGTCGGCGGTGTGCAGCGGGGAGCCGAGGACGTGGTCCGCGAACTGCTTCTCGCCCGTGGTGAGGTACAGCTCCGCCGCCGCCCAGTAGAACTCGTCGGTGGCGTCGGTGTCGGGGTAGGCGCCGCCGCCGGTGCCGTCGTCCGGGTCGGGGTAGACCTCGGGGTGTGCGAGGGCCGCCGCCCAGGCCTTGCGGGCGGCCGTCAGGGCACGGGAGGCGAAGGCGCGGTCGTAGGGGCGGTACAGGCGGGCGGCCTGGGCGGCCGTCGCCGCCAGGTTGAGGGTCGCCTGGGTGGTGGGGGCGTGCAGCTCGCGCTTCTGGGGGTCGTCGCTGGGCAGCAGCGGCAGGCCGGTCCACTGCGCGTCGTGGACCTTGCTGTGCGCCATGCCGGCCAGCGGTTGCCCGTCCGGCACCTGCATCTTCAGCAGGAACTCCAGTTCCCAGCGGCCCTCGTCCAGGACGTCGGGCACCTTGTTGCCGCTCTCGGGGAGGGCGAGGGTGCCGTCGCCGAGCTTCCCGGACCGGCCGGTGCGGGCGTGCAGGGAGCGTTCGTAGGTGCTCAGGAGCTCCCAGGTGGCGATGCCTCCGTTGACGACGTACTTGCCGTGGTCGCCCGCGTCGTACCAGCCGCCGGTGACGTCGAGGGTGTAGTCGCACAGCCCGGGCCGGCAGGGGACGTTCGTGTCGCCCTGGTTGGGGGCGGTGCCCAGGTGTCCGGCGGGCCTGCCGTAACCGGGGCGGAGCGCGTCGCTGATCGCGATGCCGCTGCGCTGGGTGTAGTAGTACTTCAGCGAATCCAGCCGCAGTCGCTCATAGGCGCCGGCGCCGATGTCGAAGGGGCGGCTGGTCTCCCCGTCGGCGACCAGTGTGAAGTCCTTGCCGTGGCCCCGGTAGGCGCCGAAGTCGATCGACTGGACGTTCTGCGCGGAGGACACGTCGGTGCCGCGCGGCACGGTCCAGCCGTGGGCGACCGTCCTGCCGCCGGCGTTCCTCAGCCGCCAGGGAAGCTTCGTGGTGGCGGCGGTGACCAGGGTGGCGTTCTTCGGCCCGTCCGGCAGGTAGGCGACCTGGTTGACGCGGACGCGCGGCCCGGTGTCGGGCTCGTACACCTCCGGTGGCACCCCGCCCAGCAGCGATACGTCGTCCAGGCAGAACCGCCAGGGGTCCGCGCCGCCGCCGACCTGGAAGGCGACCTGGGCCTGGGCGGTGTCGACCGGTGAGGTGAAGGTGTAGGAGTAGCCGTCGCCGGAGGGGGTCGGTTGCGGGCTCACCTCGTACCAGGTGTCGTACGGGGACACCTGGAGCCCCACGATCGCCCGCACCACGTGTCCCTCGGGGGAGCCGGACGCCTTGAAGGAGAACCGGTACGACTCCCCCTTGACCAGGGTGATGTCGTTCTGCCCGACGGCGGCGTCCCAGCGGTTCGCCGTGCCGCCGGGCACGTCGGCGCAGAGCTGTCCGCCGGACAGGCCCGCGGTGACGTTGCTGGTCGTCCACCACGGCTCGGTGCCGGTGTCGAAGGTGCCGTTCCTGACCTGTTCGACCTCGTCGGCGCCGGCCTCGGCGGCGGGCAGCGCGGCGAAGGCCGCGGCGAGCAGTGCGGTCACGGCGAGCAGGGCGGTTCCGCGTCGTGTCATGTCGGTTCCCCACCAGGACATGGGAGCGCTCCCAAATACAGTACGCCCGCCATGCTGTGCGAGACATGACACCCCGTCAACGGTCCGGACGGGACGAATTCCCGCCCGGACCCTTTTGACGGGCTAGACGTCGAGCCGGGTGATCCGCACCGCCCCCTTCGTCTCGCCGGGGTGGGCGCTGGTCAGGTTGAGCCGGATGCGCGAGCCACGGGCCGCGTCGAAGGTGATCACCGTCGCACTGTCCGAGGCGGTCGCCCAGTCGACGCTCGCGCCCGTCACCGGCGTGTAGGCCGTCCCGTTCCACACGGCGACGTCCACGGAAGCGGGCAGGGTGTGCGTCGCGTCGACGGTGAAGGAGGCCTCGACCCGGTCGACGGTCCGGGTGCGGCCGAAGTCGACGGACACCCAGTCCTCGGCCCGGGCCCCGTTGAACGCGGGCAGCAGGGCGGTCGCCGACTTGGCGAAGGCGTTGGACCAGCCGGTGGCCGGGTCGCCGTCGAGCATCGCGGCGGGGAGGGTGTCGGGGCGGCCGGAGTAACTGGCGTCGGCGAGCGGGTAGCCGGGGGGCGTCGGGTGGTCGGGCCGGAAACCGGGCGCGGGCGTGCCTGCCGCCGAGCGGGCGGGTGTGGTGCGCACTCGCACCGTGCCCTTGCGCAGGCCGTCCGCCCGTGCGGTGACCTCGAGGGTGCCGGCGTCGGTGCCGGACCGCACGATGGCCAGGGCCTTGCCGTGGAAGGCGGTGCGGGTGCTCGACTGATAGCGCTCGGCGCTCTCCTCACGGCCGTTGTCGAGTCCGGCGAGCGAACCGCCCCTCACCCGGAAGGCGATGAGGTGCTCGGCATCGGGCACGACCACCCCGTGCGCGTCGACGATGTCGGCGGTCACGAAGACCAGCGAACGCCCGTCGGCGGCGAGTGACCCGCGGTCGGCCGTCAGCCGGACCGCGTGCGGCGCGCCGGCCGTGCGCAGCACGTCGGTGGCGACCGCCTTGCCGTCCCGCCGGGCCACCGCCTTCAGCTCACCGGGCGCGTACGGCACCTTCCAGGTGAGGTGCAGCTTGCCCGCGCTGCCGTTGGGGCTGGTGTAACTGCCGGGGTAGGGGCCACCGGTGAAGGTCTTGTCGTCGCCGGTGGCCTCGGTGGTCTCCAGGTAGGTGCGGCCGTCGGTGGTCTTCTTGGTGTCGAACTCCCGCACGCCCAGGGACTTCCCGTTGAGGAACAGCTCGACGGACGGGACGTTGGCGTACGCCCAGACCTCCACCGTGTCCCCCGGCTCGTGGTTCCAGGTCATCGGCAGCAGGTGCACCATCGGTTCGCTCACCCACTGGCTGCGGAACAGGTGGTACATGTCCTTGGGGAAGCCCGCGGTGTCGACCGCGCCGAAGAAGGACGCCTTGACCGGGAAGACGTCGTACGGGGTCGGCTCGCCGATGTAGTCGATGCCCGACCACAGGAACTGCCCGGCGAACCACTTGCGGTCCCGGTCCTTCTTGTGGCCGTACTCACCGCTCATCGTCCAGGAGGCGAGGTTGTTGTCGTAGGAGGAGACCTCCCGCCTGCCCGGCGTGTGGTTCTCGCCGGTGTTGAGGTGCTCGGGCTCCTGGTAGCTGCCGCGGGTCGAGGTCTCGGACGAGGACTCCGACTCGAACAGGAACAGCTTCGGGTACTTGGCGTGCAGGGCGTCGACCGACTTGGCGGTGTTGTAGTTGAGGCCGAGCCCGTCCAGCTTGGCGAGCATGAGGTCGGCCGCGGAGCCCGTTGCGGGCACGCCGTGGTACTTGTTCGAGCCGATGACGACCGGCCGGGTGTGGTCCGCCGCCTTGATCGCGCCGATGATCCGGTCCGCCATGGCGAGACCCGCGGTGGAGGTGGAGTCGGGGATCTCGTTGCCGATCGACCACAGCACCACGGCGGGCGAGTTCCGGGCCGCGAGGACCATCTCCGTGGCGTCCTTCTCGCACCACTCGTCGAAGAACCGGCCGTAGTCGTACCTGGTCTTGCCGGTCCGCCAGCAGTCGAAGGCCTCCACCATCATCACGATGCCCAGTTCCTCGCAGACCTCGATCATCTGCGGCGAGGGCGGGTTGTGCGAGGTGCGGAAGGCGTTGACGCCCATCGACTTCATGATGGTCATCTGCCGGCGCACCGCGTCGACGCTGATCGCCGCGCCGAGGGCGCCCTGGTCGTGGTGGAGATCGACGCCCTTGATCTTGGCGTGGGTGCCGTTGAGGGAGAAGCCCTCGTCCGGGTCGAAACGGTAGGCACGGATGCCGAAGGGGGTGCGGTAGGTGTCGGTGGTGCGGCCGTCGACGCGGAGTTGGGTCACCAGGGTGTAGCGCTGCGGGGTGTCGAAGTCCCACAGGCGGGGCCGGGCGACGGTGAGCTCGTGGGTCTCGGTCGCCGTGCCGGACACGGCCGCCGTGGAGGACGTACGGGCGACCTGGTGTCCGCCGGGGTCGAGGACCGTCGAGACGACCTGGACGTCCGTGCCGGCGCCGGTCTCGTTCAGCACGTCGGTGCGCACCCGCACGACAGCCCGTTCGGCGGTGATGTCCGAGGTGGTGACGTACGTGCCCCAGCGGGCGACGTGCACGGGGTCGGTCACCACCAGGCGGGCCTCGCGGTAGATGCCGCTGCCCGAGTACCAGCGGCTGCTGGGCAGCTGGTTCTGGACCTTGACCGCGATGACGTTCTCGGTGGCGCCGTCGGTGTGCACCAGGTCGGTCAGATCGAGGGCGAAGCCGGTGTACCCGTACGGGTGACGGCCGGCCTGGGTGCCGTTGCAGTACACGTACGAGTCCATGTACACGCCGTCGAACTCCACCGAGATCCGCTTGCCCGCACAGGCCGGCGGCAGGGTGAAGGCGAGGCGGTACCAGCCGAGGCCGCCGGGGAAGAAGCCGGTGCCGCTGGTCGTGCCGTGCTCGGTGGTCGGGGTCTGCTCGATGCTCCAGTCGTGGGGCACCGCGACCTCGCGCCAGGCCGAGTCGTCGTACCCGGGATCGGCCGCGTTGGCGTACGCGCCGGTCGGATCGGTGATCCCGCCCGGGTCGACCAGCGCGAAGCGCCAGCCGTCACGCAGGGGGACGGTACTGCGCCCCCCTGCGGCACCGAAGGTCTCGGCGGCACCGGACACCTCGGCGGCCCGGGCGGCCGGTGCGCCGAGGAGCGCACCGGCCGTCGGGGCCGCCGTGGCGGCGACCAGAACCGATCTGCGCGTGACCGTCATGGCGGCTCTCCCTCATCAGGGCCCAGAAGTACTCACAACTGATCGCGAACGAACAGATTCTGACGGGGAGCCACACCTGTCCGTCAAGGGTGCGGGGCCGTACTCCCGCCACCGGGGTCACTTCGGCGGAAAACGGCTCTTGACGGAGGGGCCGCACGGTCCTCGGGGCCCGCGTTCGCACGGGAGCCGGACGCACTAGGCTGGAAGCACAAGTGACGCACCTGTTCACTGTGAGTGTGCGCGATGGAGTGGCGACGATGAGGCCGGTGTACCCGTTCGACGACGCCGCGACGGCGCGGGCCGTCGTCGACGACACCGGCACGGTTGTCGAATGGAACGGCGGCGCCCGTCGCCTGCTGGGCTGGGAAGCCGCGGACGTCGTGGGCCGTCCCGCCGCGCGGCTGCTGGCCGGCGGGGACGGACCCGGGTCCTTCACCCCACGGGACGAACGCTGGTCCGGGACCCTCACGCTCTGCCACCGCAACGGCTCCGCGGTGTCCGTCTGGGTGCTCGCCCACCACCGGCCCCCGGAGGGGGACGGCCCGGGCCACTGGCTCGTGGTCACGCCCCTGAGGGATGACCGCCCCCACTCCCCCGACGACCCGCTGGAGCGGGCCGAACTCCTCCAGTCGCCCTGTGCCGTCGCCATCTACGACGACCGGCTGCGGCTGCGCCGGATGAACGAGGCCATGGCCGACGTGCTCGGGCTGCCCGAGGAGAACGTGCGCGGGCTGCGGGTGCCCGAGATGAGCGGCCGGCCGCAGAGCCTGGACATCGAGCGGCATCTGCACCACGTGCTCACCAGCGGCCGCGGGGACGATGTGCGGACGTACCTGCCGATCGGCGGTGACGGCCACAGATACGCCTGGCTGGCCAGGATGGCCCCGATCACCGACGACACCGGCCGGGTGCGCGGCGTGTGCGTGGCCGCGCACGACTTCTCCGAGCAGTACCTGGCGCGCGAGCGGCTCCAGCTCGTCAACGAGGCGAGCGTACGCATCGGCAGCACGCTCGACGTCGTCCGTACGGCACAGGAGCTGGCCGACGTGTGCGTGCCGGCGCTCGCCGACTTCGTCACCGTCGACCTGCTCGACCCCCAGGAGTTCGGCGGCGAGCTCCCCGCCCTGGTCACCGCGCCGGTCCGGCTGCGCCGGATCGCGCACCGGTCCCTGCTGCCGAACACCCCCGAGGCGGTGATCAAACCGGGCCAGGTCGAGCTCTACCCCTCCCTGTCCCCGCAGGCCGACTCGCTCGTGGCGGGCCGCACGATCGTCGTCTCCATGCCCTCCGACGAACTTCAGCGGTGGCTGACCTGGCACCCGGAGCGCGCCGATCGGGTGCGGGAGTACGGCATCCACTCCTCGATGTCCGTGCCGATCCGGGCCCGCGGCCTCACCCTGGGGGTCGCGGTGTTCACCCGGCACCGCCGGCCCGAGGCGTTCACGGCGGACGACGTGCTGCTCGCCGAGGAGGTCACGGCCCGCGCGGCCGTCTGCGTCGACAACGCCCGCCGCTACTCCCGCGAGCGCGAGACCGCCCTCGCCCTCCAGCGCAGCCTGCTGCCGCGCTCCCTGCCCCGCACGGCCGCCCTGCGGACCGCGTACCGCTATCTGCCCGCGGCGCGCGCCGGGGTGGGCGGCGACTGGTTCGACGTGATCCCGCTGTCCGGGATGCGGGTCGCCATGGTCGTCGGGGACGTCGTCGGCCACGGCATCCAGGCCTCGGCCACCATGGGCAGGCTGCGCACCGCGGTGCGCACCCTCGCCGACATCGACCTCGCCCCGGACGAGCTGCTCACCCACCTCGACGACCTGGTGCTCCGGCTGGCGGAGGAGTCGGGCGGCGAGGGCAGCGGCACCGGCGAGGTCGGCGCGACCTGCCTGTACGCCGTGTACGACCCCGTCTCCCGCCGCTGCACGCTGGCCCGCGCCGGGCATCCCGCGCCCGTGCTGCTGCCGCCCGGCCAGGCGCCCCGGCAGATCGACCTGCCCGCCGGGCCACCGCTCGGTCTCGGCGGGCTGCCCTTCGAGTCCGCCGAGCTGGACCTGCCCGAGGGCAGCGTGCTCTCCCTCTACACCAACGGCCTGATCGAGTCCCGCGACCGGGACGGCGAGACCGGCCACCGGCTGCTGACCGAGACCCTGGCGGGCTGCGCGGACCCGGATTCGGACTCGCTGGAGGAGACCTGCGACCGGATCCTGGGCGCCCTGCTCCCGGAGGCGGGCTCGGCCGACGACGTGGCGCTGCTGCTCGCCCGCACCCAGGGACTGCCCGCCTCCCAGGTGGCGACCTGGGACATCCCCGCCGACCCGGCCCTGGTCGCCCCGATCCGCAAGCAGGTCGTCCAGCAGCTGGACCGCTGGTCGGTGAGCGGGATCGCCTTCACCGCGGAACTGGTGGTCAGCGAACTGGTCACCAACGCCATCCGGTACGGCGCCCGTCCCATCCGGCTGCGGCTGATCCACGACGCGGCCACGCTGATCTGCGAGGTCTCCGACAGCAACCACACCGCCCCGCACCTGCGCCGCGCCAAGACCTTCGACGAGGGCGGCCGCGGGCTGCTGCTGGTCGCCCAGCTCACCCAGCGCTGGGGCAGCCGGCACACGGCGGAGGGCAAGACGATCTGGGCGGAGCTGCCGCTGTACGAGGCGGACCTGTAGGACCAGCCGGGTCGGCGGTACCGGCGGTGTCAGCGGTACCGGCGGCCCCGGTCGCTCAGGACGCGGCCAGCCAGGGCCGTACCTGCTTGCGGGCCTCGTGCAGCCGGGACTTCAGGGTGCCCAGCGGGATGCCGACGCGCTCGGCGACCTCGGCGTACTCCAGCTGGCAGATGTCGCGGTAGACCAGCGGCGCGACCAGGTGCGGATGCTCCCGCTCCAGCCGGTCCAGCGCCTCCAGCAGGTCCACGCGGGAGCCCGCGATGACACTCGTGGTGCGCGGGTCGACGTGCTCGGCGGGCTCGATGACGACGGGCTGCTCGGCGGCGCGCCGCTTCAGCTCGCGATACTTCTGCCGGGCGCAGTTGGCGACGACGGTGTACAGCCAGGTGCTGAAGCGGCTGCGGCCCTCGAAGGTGGAGATCCGCCGGGCGATCTGGAGCAGCACGTCCTGCGCGGCCTCCTCGGCGTCCTCCCGGCAGGGCAGGAAGCGTCCGCAGCGCCGGACGACCTCGGGCCGGACCTCGGCCAGCAGCCGCTCCAGGGCCGCCCGGTCCCCCGCGGCGGCGCGCCGGGCGAGGTCTTCGGTCAGCGCCGCGTCGTACACCGCGGGTCCCCCTTCGAGTCGATCTCCGAGCAGGCATGATAGTCCTATGCACTCCCTCGAGCGGATCGGCCGCTATCGCCTGCAACGGTGCCTGGGCTCCGGCGCGTTCGGCACGGTGTGGCTCGCCCACGACGACCAGCTCGAGGCCCCGGTGGCGGTCAAGGTCCTCGCCGAGAACTGGTCCCACCGCCTCGATGTGCGCGACCGGTTCCTGTCCGAGGCACGACTGCTGCGCAAGGCCGACTCCGGCCGGGTGGTGCAGGTCTACGACATCGGTGAACTACCGGACGGCAGGCCGTACTTCGTCATGGAGTACGCCGACGCGGGCACCCTCGCCGACCGGCTGGCGGCCGGCCCGCTGCCGGTGCCCGAGGCGCTGCGGCTGACGGCGCTGGCCGCCCGGAGCGCGGCGGCCCTGCACGAGGCGGGGATCGTGCACCGGGACGTCAAGCCGAGCAATGTGCTGCTGCGCACCGCGCCGGACGGCAGTCGCCGGGTGCTGCTGGCCGATCTGGGGCTGGCCAAGAGCCTGGCGCAGGCCTCCGGGCTGACCCTGGCCGCCGGCTCGGCCGGGTACCAGCCGCCGGAGCAGGCCCAGCCCGGCACGGGCATCGACGCCCGGGCCGACGTGTACGGCCTGGGCGCGGTCGGCTACGAGCTGGTGACCGGCACGGTGCCGGGCCCGCCGGGCCGGGTGGTACCCCCGCAGCGGCTGCGTCCGGACCTCGCCGACGATGTGCAGCGCGCCCTGATGCGGGCGCTGGAGCCGGACCGGGAGCGGCGCTGGCCGGGCGCGCAGGCACTCGCCGACGAGCTGGACCGGCTGGCCGCGCGGGTGTCCGTGCCCCCGCGCCGGCGCCGGCTCGACGGTGTGCGCGGGAGGATCGGGGTCCTGACCCTCTCGGTCGCCGCGGTGCTCGCCGCCGCGGCCGCCGCCGGCACGGTGACGCTGCTGCACCAGCGCTCCTCGTCGGGTTCCCCGGCCGACGTGGTGCGGGTGAAGGACTCCACGGGCCGGATCGTGGCCGAGGTGCCCTCCGGCTGGGGCCGTCAACTGCGCGACGCCGGCTGGAATCCCGAGGACCTCGGTCTGCCCACCGGGCACGAGCCCGGACTCGCGGTCGCCGACGACCTCGCGAAGTGGCCGGATCTGGACGCTGACGTGGACGGCGTGTTCGTCGGCCTGAGCGAGCACGGCGACGTCACGGCGAGGGTGAACGCCCTCGCCCACAGCGGCTGCCACTACGACGGTGGCCGCGCCTACACCGGAGCGCACTGGCAGGGCCGGGTCCGCAGCTGGAGCGACTGCCCGGGCGGCGGCTCGATCAGCGAGAGCGCGCTGCGCCCGGCGAGCGGCAAGGCGGAGCCGCAGCTGTATGTACAGATACGCCGAACCGACAACACCGGCGCCACCGGCGCCACGGACCGCATACTCCGCTCCCTGCGGGTCACCTGAGGGTGGAGAACGGGGAAGAACGGGTGAAAAAACCGCGCGGACCGCGAACTTATCCGGCGGAACGCGCATCGGACTCTCATGACGGCGCACCAGGCGCCGACGGCACGCGGCCCCATGGCGCGTGCCACGACCAGCAGGAGTGTTGAGAGACATGGCGTACACGTCCCAGTCCTTGCGTCGAGCGGTCGTGCTCGGGAGCGCGGTCGCCGTGCTGGGTCTTCTGAGCGCCTGCGGCAACGACACCGGAAACGGTGCTCCGCAGAAGGTTCCGGGCAACGCCTCGCCCGCGTCGGACGGGCCGACGGGTGCGACGGACACGGCGGGCGGCAGCGGCCCGGCGTCGAAGAGCGCCGCCGCCCCGAGCGGCAGTACGCCGTCCTCGCCGACGCCGACCGGCAAGGCGGGCACGGGCGGCGACGGCACGGGGAACACCGTCGCGAGCACCCGCTGCCACACCTCCGAGCTGAGCGCGGCGGTGGGCCGCAACAACCCGGGCGCGGGCCAGGAGAACTTCCCCATCGTGCTCACCAACAAGTCGGCCCGGACCTGCACGCTGCGCGGCTATCCCGGCTCCGCCTTCGTGAACGCCTCCGGCACCCAGCTCGGCCCGGACCCCAAGCGTTCCTCCGGCAAGGCCACCACGGTCACGCTGAAGCCCGGCGGGAGCGCCTGGGCGGGGCTGACCTTCTCCAACCCGGAGGTCAGCGGCGCGAAGACGGCGTCCCCCGCCGCGCTCCTGGTCACCCCGCCGGACGAGCGGGACCAGCTGAAGGTGAAGTGGACGGCCGGCCCAGTGCCGGTGTCCGGCAACTCCTCGTCCGTCTTCCTGACCGTCTTCAGCCCCGGCACCGGCGCCTGATCCCCTCACTCCCCCCACACACAGGCGCATACCCGCCGGACCCTCGTGTCCCCTGATCCGGACCCCGCTGCCCCACTCCCCCGGCAGCGGGGTTCTTCATGGCCGCGTCCCGACTGTCACAGGACGGAAACAGGCGCCGTCCGCCCCGATCTTTCCGCCGCGAGTGCCCATCGAACCCGTCGACCGCACAGCGAGAAGGCCCCGACGGGGCCGCGACGAGGGAATCGGGGACGAGACATGAGCGGCATCTCACGCAGGCGTCTCATGACCGCGGGAGCGACGGCGGGCGCGCTGGGCGCCCTGTCCGCCTGCTCGGCCGGAGGGCTGTCCGTGGGCGGCGGCTCCGGGAGCGGCCGGAGCACGGCGCAGGCCCGGCCGGTGAAGAAGATCGGCGACGGTTCCACCGCGGACACCGGGGCGCAGCCGCACCAGCCGAAGGCGACGAGGATGAAGGCGGGGACCAAGCCGCCGCAGTTCGTGGTGTTCTCCTGGGACGGCGCGGGCGAGCTGAGCAACGGGCTGTTCTCCCGGTTCCGCAAGGTGGCCGCCGACCACGGCGCCAAGATGACCTTCTTCCTCAGCGGCATCTACGCGCTGCCCGAGTCCAAGAAGCACCTGTACCACCCGCCGCAGCACCCGGTCGGCGCCTCCGCGATCGGCTACCTCGCCGACCGGCACATCCACGCCACGCTCCAGCAGGTGCGTTCCGCCTGGCTGGAGGGCCACGAGATCGGCACGCACTTCAACGGGCACTTCTGCGGCGCGGACGGGGTGCGCAACTGGTCGAGCGCGGAGTGGCGCAGCGAGATCGACCAGGCGGTCCGCTTCGTCACCGAGTGGAGGACCAACACCGGCTTCACCGACCTGGAGCCGCTGCCCTTCGACTACCGCAAGGAGCTGATCGGCGGCCGCACCCCGTGCCTGGAGGGCCAGACCGCGCTGCTGCCCACGGCGGCGGCGCTGGGCTGGAAGTACGACGCCAGTTCCCCCGGCGGCCTCCAGATATGGCCGGGCAAGGTGCAGGGCGACCGGATCTGGGACTTCCCGTTGCAGTCCATACCGTTCTCCGGCCACTCCTTCCAGGTCCTCTCGATGGACTACAACATGATGTTCAACCAGTCCGCCGGAAACCCCCTCGGTGACCGCTCCCAGTACGACGCCTGGCGCACCCAGGCGCGTGACACCTATGTGGCGGGCTTCCACCGCGCCTACACCACCAACCGCGCGCCCATGTTCATCGGCAACCACTTCGAGCGCTGGAACGGCGGCATCTACATGGACGCCGTCGAGGAGGCCATCGGCCGGATGGCCGAGTACGACGACGTGCGCTTCGTCTCCTTCAAGCAGCTCGTGGCGTGGCTGGAGGCGCAGGACCCGGCCGTGCTGCGCAAGCTGCGTACGCTGAGCCCCGGGCAGTCCCCGACCGGCGGCTGGGAGGAGTTCCTGGGCGGTGCGGGGACGCGGTCGTCGTAGTCCTCTCACCTTCGTCTGTTTTCATGGGGCGCGCACTTGCCGATCACCTCGCGGAGGGCCGTCCCCTGAACACCCCGCTGGCCGAGGCCCTGTCCGTCGTCCTGCTCGTCGCCGTGCTCGCCTGGGCCGTGGTGCGGCCCTTCGGGTGGCCGGAGGCGGTGATGGCCGTGCCCGCCGCCGGGATCGCCGTCGCCACCGGCGCGATCTCCCTGGAACACGCCCGGGCCGAGGCGGAGCGGCTGGGCCCGGTGGTCTGGTTCCTGGCGGCGGTGCTGGTGCTCGCCCATTTCTGCGATGTCGAGGGGCTGTTCGAGGCCTGCGGGGCATGGATGGGCCGACGGGCGGCCGGGCGGCCGGTGCGGCTGCTGACGGCGGTGTTCGCGCTGGCGTCGGTGATCACGGCCGTGCTCAGTCTGGACGCGACGGTCGTGCTGCTGACGCCGGTGGTGTTCGCCACGGCCGCCCGCACCGGGGTACGGCCCAAGCCGCACGTCTACGCCTGCACCCATCTGTCGAACACGGCGTCGCTGCTGCTGCCGGTGTCCAATCTGACGAACCTGCTGGCGTTCGCGGCGAGCGGGCTGAGCTTCACCCGGTTCGCCGCGCTGATGGCGCTGCCGTGGCTGGTGGCGGTCGGCGCCGAGTACGCGGTGTTCCGGCGGTTCTTCGCCCGCGACCTGTCGGCGGCGGCCCCGGGACCGAAGGGGGCCGCCGAGCCGCCCGGGTTGCCGCTGTTCGCGCTGGTGACCGTGGTCTGCACGCTGGCGGGGTTCGTGGTGGCGTCCGCGGCCGGCGTCGATCCGGCGTGGGCGGCGACGGCGGGGGCGCTGGTGCTCGCCGGGCGGGCCCTGCTGCGAGGGCGGGCGACGCCCGTGACGGTGGTGCGGGCGGCGGCGCCCGGGTTCCTGGCGTTCGTGCTGGCGCTGGGCATCGTGGTGCGGGCGGTGGTGGACAACGGGCTCGCCGACGCCCTCGGTCACGTCCTGCCCGGCGGTACGGGGCTGCCGGCGCTGCTGGGCATCGCCGCGCTGGCCGCCGTCCTGGCCAATCTGATCAACAACCTGCCCGCCGTACTGGTCCTGCTGCCGCTGACCGCGCCGGCCGGGCCGGGTGCCGTGCTGGCGGTACTGCTCGGGGTGAACATCGGCCCGAACCTGACGTACGCGGGGTCGCTGGCGACGCTGCTGTGGCGGCGGATCGTGCACCAGCACGAACACGACGTGGATCTCGGGGAGTTCACCCGGCTGGGGCTGCTCGCCGTGCCGTCGGCTCTCGTCCTGGCCGTGGTGGCACTGTGGGGTTCGCTCCAGGTGGTGTGAGACGGATGGTGTGAGACAAGTCTTGTGAGACAGGTCGTACGCGACCGAGGGAGGCCGACCGAATGCGTGTGATCGTGTGGCTGGTGGAAGGCACCTGGCCCGCCTGCGTGGACGCCGTGCGCACCCACGCCCCCACGGCGTCCGACGTGGTCCTGCTGCACGTCAGCGGGCCGGACGTGCCGGGCCTCGCGCACGGCGCCTTCGCCGGGCTGCTCGGCCGCGGACGCCCCGGCCGGGATCCCGGCACCCGGCTGGAGGACCTGGGTGGCAGCTCGGCGGCCGAACTCCTCGAGGCGGCGGCCGAGCGGCTGGGGCGGCCCTGCGTCAGGCTGGAGCGGTCCGGGCGGGTCGAGCGGGAGGTGGTGGCCGCCTGTGAGGGCGCCGGTCTGCTGGTGCTGGCCCGCGACGGCGACCGGGCCCGGCTCGGCCCGCACAGCCTCGGGCCCGCCGCCCGCTTCGTCGTCGACCACGCGCCCTGCCCGGTACTGCTGGTGTGGCCGGAGGCAGCACCGGACCTGACGACGCTGCCGCCTCCCCCGCCACCGCACCACCGCTAAGCGCTCCGCTGGAAGTGCCGCGATGTGCCGCCGCTCGTCCACTGCATCGTCGTGGCTGGTCGCGCAGTTCCCCGCGCCCCTTCGGTGCGCTACCGAACCGCAGCGGACTTCACCTGGCCTGCTCAGGGCCCGTTCGCCACGAGCCGCCGGCGGCCGCTCAGCGTCCGCCGTGTCCCGAGCCGTAGCCGCCGTAGCCGCTGTTGCCCCATCCGCCGCCGCCGTACTGGCCGCCGTTGCCGTACTGGCCGCCGTTGCCGTCCTGGTCGCAGTAGTACGGGTTGTACGCGCACATGTCGGTGGAGCCGCCGGTGCTCGACGGCGTCGGCCGGGCGCTGGACGCGGTGGCCGACGGGCTGGGTTCCGGCGACGGGGTCTTCGGCGCGGACTTGGGCGCGGCCGGGGTCGGGGAGGCCGTCAGCGGGGTGCTGTCGGCGTCCCAGTTGACGTTCTGCATCTGGAGGTCGGGCTTGGAGGTGTCCATGGCCCAGCGCTGCACGTCGCTGTCCGCGCGGGTCTTGACCACGAGGGCGCCGGCGCCGTCGGTGGCGGCGGGGGCGAGCGCCAGGTCCTGTTGCCCGCGCGGCACCAGGGCGCCCTGGAGAGTGAAGTCGTAGCGGAGGTTCGTGCCGGTCGCGGCCGTGCACGGGGCGAGCTGGACCGAGTAGCCGAGGTGGGAGTCGAGGCACAGGCCGGGGTCGGCGTCGTTGCGCAGCAGTCCGTCGGAGTCGTACGTCCACTGCTGGCTCGCGGTGGAGGAGCAGGTGGTGAGCTCGGTCTCGGCGCCCTTGACGGCCTTCTTGCCGACGATGCCGACGCAGAGCCCGGAGGCGATGTTGTGCAGCCGGCCGCGCAGGGCGCCCTTGGCGGTCTGGCCGGATCCGACCCAGGACGGGTTGGTGGTCGCGGAGCCGGAGTTGGGCTTGCCCGCGTCCTTGCCGCTCGCGACGGGATCGGCGCCGTCGCCGGAGCCCAGCACCGTCCACAGCACCAGCGGCAGGACGACCAGACCGCTCACCGTCGCCACGGCCACGGCGAGGTTGCGGCGCCGGACCCGGCGGGCCGCGCGTAGCGCGGAACGACGGGTGGCGGAACGCGCGGACGGGCCGGGCGCGGAGGTGTCGGAGGCGGCCGCGGTGGTGGCGGCAGCGGGTTCCGTCCCGGGCGCGGACGCGCGCGAGGCCGTACGGCGCCGGGAGCGGGGCGCGGTCCGGCCGGAGCCGGCGGGCTCGGCGCGGCGCGCGGAACGACCGGTGGCGGAGCGCGGTTGACGTGGTTCGGTGCCGGGCGCGGGCGGGGCGGGCGCGAAGCCCTGTCCCGCCGCGGGAGCGGCTTGAGCGGCCGCGAGGTGCTCGCCGCCCGCCGGGCCCGGTGCCGGGGCGGGGATGGGATCGCCGCCCACGACTGCGGGGGCGGGATCGGTGAACGACTCACCGCCGACGAACGCGGGGGCGGGGCCGGTGAAGGCCTCCCCGCCCGTGAGTCCGGCCGCGATGGCGGCCGCGTGCGCGCTGCCGGCCGGTCCGTCGCCGGCTTCCCGCTCGGCGAGGGCCGCCCGGGCTTCCACATAGGCCGCGGCGCCCCAGCCGAGCACCGCCTCGGCCAGTGCGAGGCCGAGCCCGGTGTTGAACCGGTCCAGCTGGTCGGCGGTGTCCCGGCAGTGCCCGCAGCCGTTCAGATGCTGCTGGAGGTCGGGGTCGACGTCGACGCCGGCCCGCCGGTAGGTCACGTCGAGCATCCGGCTGTAGCGCAGGCAGTCGTCCTGGTCGGAGAGTTCCCGGTGGGCCTGGAGGCACTCGTCGCGCAGCCGCTCCCGGGCGCGCCGGAGTTCCACGCGGGCGCCCTCCTCGTCGAGGCCGAGCAGTCCGGCGGGTATCTCGAGGGGCTCGGACTCGACCTCGGCGTGCCACAGCACGGCGCGGGCGGACTGGGGCAGCCGCTGGAACGCGCGGGAGATGAGGCGCCGGTGCGCGGACGGCAGCAGCCGGGCCGCCGCGCGGTCGCCGTCGCCGGGGCCGGGGCGCAGGCCGGGGTGGAGGAGTTCCTGCCGGCCGTCGTTGTCCCACTCCGCGGCGATGCGGCGCACGGTGACCAGGAGCTGGGGCCGCCAGGCGGAGGTCGGCCCCGCCTGTCTGAGGGAGGCGCCGAAGAGCCGGGTGAAGGCCGCCGTGGTGAGCATGCCGGCCGCGCGCGGTCCGTCGGTGCACAGCCGGGCGTAGGCGAAGGCCGCTTCCCAGTGCCGGTCGAGGAGTTCGCCGACGGGGTGCAGCGCGGGTGTCGCTCCTGTCCACTTCTTCAGCTCCGCGCTCAGCTGTTCGTCCGGGATGTCGAACGAGCGGGGCGGGGTGGGGGAATTCGACAGGCCTGCGTCATTCACGGCTGCATTCCTCCAAGACGCAACACAAGATTCCATCGATACCAAGGGGGGTATGCTATCCGGCCCTGCAACGCGCCCGGGACACCCGTACGGCATTCGGCACCTCGAACGTCCGCCTTGGGCAGCTCTTTTGAAGCGTGGGGGGCGTACGGGAGCGGCCTCGCACCCGCGGAGTGCGACACGGAATTGTCCGCTCGTCGACAGGGCACACCTTCGCACAGGCCAGCGGGACGGAACAAGGGACCCCCGGGTTTTACGCATAGCGCGCCCGCCTGGGGATTTTGACGAATTGTCAATAGGGCTCGTTTCCGGCTTGTCCCCTTCCCGGCACGGTAATTGCCCGGTACGTGCCCGGCGGGAGCCCGTACCGCTCCCGGAACACCCGGTTGAAGTGGAAGGGACTGGGAAATCCGGAGGCGGCGGCCACCCGCTCCACGGTCAGGTCGGTGCCCTCCAGCAGTCGGGCGGCCTGGCGCAGCCGCGCCTCGCGCAGCGCCCGCATCGGCGACCGGCCGGTCTGCCGGGTGAACAGGTGGGCGAATCGGGAGGGTGACAGCGCGACGCTCGCGGCGAGCGAGCGCACGGTGTGCCCGGCGGCGG
Organism: Streptomyces sp. NPDC001480; assembly: GCF_042894725.1. NCBI lineage: Bacteria > Bacillati > Actinomycetota > Actinomycetes > Kitasatosporales > Streptomycetaceae > Streptomyces > Streptomyces sp. NPDC001480. The sequence goes on from NZ_JBIAVX010000001.1 coordinate 233,685, forward strand.
GGTCGGCGGCGATCAGTTCCTCGGCGCGCAGGATCCGGGCGTCGGTTCCCGGCAGCGGCGCCGGCTCGCGCGCTCCGGCCGCCGCGAGCAGCACGACCTCCTCCAGCGCGCACAGCGCCAGTTCCCGCGCCGTGCTGTCGTGGGCCACGGCGACGGGGTCGTCCCCGGACGGGGCGGCGGGTGGCGCCGCGCCGCCGGGCCGGCGGACGTCGGCGAGCATGCGGGCGAAGGCCTGGCCGGCCCGGTCGCGCAGGCCGGCGGGGACGGTGGCGACGTACATCCCGTCGGCCACCGCGTACGGCCCGAGCCAGGACGCCCAGGACGGCCGGGCCTGGCAGTGGACCCACCAGAACCGCCAGTGCCGGGCGCCGGGCGCGACGGCGTAGCGCTGCCGGACGCCGGGGCCGAGCACCACCAGGTCTCCCGCGCCGGGCCGGGCCTCGGCCGCCCCCTGCCGCACCATGCCCTGCCCGCCCGTCGTCCAGGTGAACAGCCAGCTCGCCGCGCCCCCGGGTCGGTGGACGGCGTAGCCGGGTGCCTGGTCGAAACGGCCGGTCACCACCAGACCCGGCGAGGGGTCGGCGGGTACGGCAGTCACAGGCAATCCCTCAGTGGTCACGGGCATCCTCCGGTCGGGCGTTCCGGCCTAGCGTGACACCGGAGGTGACCGGACGGGGAGAGACGAAGAGGGAGAGGTCATGACAGCCATGGACAACATCGTGCCGGGCACGCCCGGGGGCCCGCGGCAGTGGGCCGGGGAGTTCGAGGAGGCCGGCTACACGGTCGTGCGGGGCCTGTTCGGGTACGACGAGATCGACAGGCTGTGCGCCGAGTTCGCGGCGCTGCACGCGGCCGGTCCGGTGCCCGGGCACTTCGAGCCCCGGACGCCGGTACCGGGGGGCGGCCCGGTCGATCCGCTGCACGCGTACCCGAGGGTCATGCAGCCGCACGAGATCAGCGGCCTCGCGCGGGACTTCCTGCTGGACGCCCGGCTGCGCACGGTCCTTCAGGCGCTGCTCGGCGAGGAGGTGCTGGCCGCGCAGAGCATGTTCTACTTCAAGCCGCCGGGCGCCCGGGGCCAGGCGCTGCACCAGGACAACTTCTATCTGCGGGTGGAGCCGGGAACGTGTGTGGCCGCATGGGTGGCCTGCGACGTGATCGACCGGGAGAACGGCGGGCTCGAAGTGGTCCCGGGCACGCACCGGATGGACCTGTTCTGCCCCGAGGAGGCGGACTCCCAACTGTCCTTCGCCCGGGAGTACGTGCCGCCGCCGCCCGGGCTGAGCACCGTGCCCGTGGACATGGTCCCCGGCGACGTCCTGTTCTTCAACGGCAGCCTGGTGCATGGCTCGTCGCCCAACCGCAGCGCCGGCCGTTTCCGCCGCTCCTTCATCGCGCACTACGTGGGCCGCTCGGCCGAGCGGATCGGCGAGTACTACCGGACGCTGTCCATGTCCGGCGACCGGGTGCCGCTGGCGCTCAGCGAGGGAGCCGGTCCGTGCGGTACGGAGTTCCCGCCGCACGGACCGCACTGACCGTCAGTGCCCGCTGATGGCGTGCGGGGTGTAGGGCGCCTGGAGCTCTTCGATCTCCTTGTCGCTCAGTTCGAGTTCCACGGCGGCCACCGCGTCCTCGATGTGCCCCGGCTTGGCGGCGCCGACGATCGGCGCCACCACCGTGTCCTGGTGCAGCAGCCAGGCGAGGGCGACCTGGGCGCGCGGGACGCCCCGGTCGCCCGCGATGCGGGTGACGGCCTCGACGATCGACCGGTCGCTCTCCGGGTACAGCCTGCTGCCGAAGTTGTCGCCGGCGCTGCGCTCGGTGGTGGTGCCCCAGTCCCGGGTGAGGCGGCCGCGGGCGAGCGGGCTCCAGGGCAGTACGCCCACGCCCTGGTCGGCGCAGAGCGGCAGCATCTCCCGCTCCTCCTCGCGGTAGAGGAGGTTGTAGTGGTTCTGCATGGACACGAACTTGGTCCAGCCGTGCCGCTCGGCCGTGTACTGCGCCTTGGAGAACTCCCAGGCGTACATCGAACTGGCGCCGATGTAGCGGACCTTGCCCGCCCTGACCAGGTCGTGCAGCGCCTCCATCGTCTCCTCGACGGGCGTGTGGTGGTCGTAGCGGTGGATCTGGTACAGGTCGACGTAGTCGGTGCCCAGCCGGCGCAGGCTGTGGTCGATCTCCGTCATGATCGCCTTGCGGGACAGCCCGGCCCCGTTGGGCCCGGGCCGCATCCGGCCGTTCACCTTGGTGGCCAGGACGATGTCGTCACGGTTCGCGAAGTCCCGCAGCGCCCGTCCGACGATCTCCTCGCTGGTGCCGTCGGAGTAGACGTTGGCCGTGTCGAAGAAGTTGACGCCCGCCTCCAGCGCCTGCCGGATCAGCGGCCGTGACGCCTCCTCCTCGAGGGTCCACTCGTGGGCGCCGCGGTCGGGCAGTCCGTAGGTCATGCAGCCCAGACAGATCCGCGAGACGTCCAGGCCCGTCGAACCGAGCTTCACGTACTGCATCGTTGCTGCTCCTGCCTTCGGGTCGGTTACCAGTGGCGAGCGTACGTCGTCGCGGGCCGCCCGCCGGGGCCGATTTGACGGCGGCCGTGGCCGGGCGTTTTGATCACACGCGGGCCGTCACTCCCTGTGCCGGCACACGACGGTGCGCGAGGCGGGTTCGTACCCGCGATTGATGGAGCGGTCATGCCCGCCAGGGGTGGTTCCCGCGCCGGAGGCCTCGGGAGGGCCACCGGCGCCGTCGTCTTCGCCGTCGTCGCGACCCTGGGACCCGCCGGGTGCGGTTCCTCCGGCGGTGCTCCGACGTCGCCCTCGTCCGGCAGGGCGTCGGAGGCGGTCCGGCTGCCACCGCGTGCCGCGGGCTTCGACTACCAGATCGGCGGCCCCTATCGCCCGCCCGCGGGTGTCCGCATCGTCAGCCGCGACCGTTCGGCGGCCCCGGCGCCGGGGCTGTACAACGTCTGCTACGTCAGCGCCTTCCAGGCCCAGCCCGAGGAGCGCGGCTCCTGGCCCGCCGACCTGCTGCTGCGCGACGCGCACGGCAAGGTGGTCATCGACGAGGACTGGAACGAGCCCCTGCTGGACATCCGGACGCCCGCCAAGCGCGAGCGGGTGGCCGAGCGGGTGAACCGCTGGATCGACGGCTGCGCGGCCAAGGGCTTCGACGCGGTCGAGCCGGACAACTACGACAGCTACACCCGCTCCCGGCACCTGCTGAGCGCCGACGACGCGACCGCCTTCATCACCCTGCTGGCACGGCACGCGCACGAACGGCACCTGGCCGTCGGCCAGAAGAACACCGCGGAGCTGGCCGGGGAGCGGAAGCGGACCGGGCTGGACTTCGCGGTGGCGGAGGAGTGCGGCGAGTACGACGAGTGCGGGACGTACGCGAAGGCCTTCGACGACCGGGTCCTCGTCGTCGAGTACTCGGACCCCGGCCTGCACAGGGCCCTCGCGAAGTTCGGCGGGCGGCTGAGCATCGTGCGCCGGGACCGGGACGTGACGACACCGGGCAGTGACGGGTACGTACGCAAGGTGCGCTGAGGCCTGGGGTTGCTGCCCGCAGGTGACCGGTCGGCGTGGGAGCGGCCGGATGATCGTATCGGTGCCGCATCCTCGGCGCAGGCGACCGGCGCCCCGCCGGTCACGGCCGTACGGAGGAACCGCCGTGCCGACACGTCCGCGCACGCTGAGGACCCTGGCCGGGGCGGCGCTGCTGCCCCTCGCCCTCGTCTCGCCCGCCTGGGGGCGGCCCGCTCCCCCGCGCGCGGTCGCGGCCGAGCCGCCGGGCACGCTGTGCGCGACCGCCGGGGTGCTGCGCGGGGAGCGCGGCCAGCGGGCCACCGTCAACCTGTGCGCGGGCAACGGCACTCCCACCATGTCCGTCTCCGCCGCGGCGACGTGCGGGCGGGCAGGGACGCGTGTGCGGTACGCCTGCCAGGCATGGGGCACGTGGACGGCCCGGCACGGCAGGACGACGGCCCTGTCCGGGGCGCTGCCCGGGTCGGCCCAGTACCCGGGCCCGGGGACGTACGACATCTCGGCCACCGTGCGCGTCCGGTCGGCGCCCGCCGGTGTCGACCTGCGGGGCACCGTGCAGGCCACCCTCACCCTCACCGCGCCCCTGCCGCAGGCGACGCACCGGGTCCAGGTCGACCGGAACACCGTGCGGGCCGACGCGGAGACCACCCTCACGTACACGGTCCGGCGCGACAGCGACGAGGGGGACGGCAGCGCGCGTTTCGGGCTCATCGGCGAGCAGGGCACCGGGGTGCGGCTGTCCACCTCCGACGCGCGCTGCGTCAACCCGCTGGTCGGCCGCTACCCGTCGAAGACCCGGCTGACCCACTCCCTGGACTGCGCGCTCACCGACCTCCAGCCGGGCCGGCCCGCCAAGGTGGTCGTCCGGGTGACGGTAGCGGGCACCTGCTCCACGCTGGTGTCCAAGCTGGGCTACTGGATGCCGCGGGGCCAGGACCTCTACACCGGCGGCGTGCTGGCCGGGCCGACGGTCACCTGCCGTTAGGTCCCGGGGTTCTCCAGCAGGTCGAGCGCCTGTTCCCACCCGAACTCCAGCCGTACACCGTCGCCGCCCGGCTCGCCCGAGTACGGGTCGCCGAACCGGACGCCCATTCCGCGCAGGCGTATCAGGCTGTCCTGGTAGGCGGGGTGGGCGGCCAGGGCGCCGGCCACGCAGGGCAGCACGGCGATCGGCACGCCGAGGCCGGCTGCCTCGCACAGGGTGCCGAGGGCGAGGGTGTCGGCGATGCCGGCCGCCCACTTGTTGATGGTGTTGAAGGTGGCGGGCGCGACCACGACGGCGTCGGGCGGCGGGAAGGGGCGCGGGTCGCCGGGGCTGCGCCAGGCGGAGCGGATCGGACGGCCGGTCTGCGTCTCGACGGCGGCGGTGTCGAAGAAGCCGCCCATCGCGACCGGCGTCGCGAGGACGCCGACCTCCCAGTCCCGCTCCTGGGCCGCGGTGATCAGCTTGCTGACGTCCGCCGCGATCCCCGCCGCGCAGACGACGAGGTAGAGGAAGGGCTTCCCGGCCTGTTCGGTCATCCCGGCACCCTACTGGAGCGGGAAGGTCAGCCCCCGCTCGGCTTCCGGCCGCGGTCCGAGGATCCGGCGCTCCGCCTCCGTGATGCGGACGTCGTTGATGCTCGCCTCCCGACGGGTCATCAGCCCCCGTCCGTCGAACTCCCACAGCTCGTTGCCGTACGACCGCCACCACTGTCCGCCGGCGTCCCGGCACTCGTACTGGAAGCGGACCGCGATGCGGTCACCGTCGAAGGCCCACAGGTCCTTGCGCAGGGCGTACTCGAGCTCGCGCGCCCACTTGGCGGTGAGGAACTCCACGATCTCCGCGCGGCCGGTGAGGAAGGTGTCGCGGTTGCGCCAGACCGAGTCCTCGGAGTAGGCGAGCGCCACGCGGTGCGGATCGCGGGTGTTCCAGGCGTCCTCGGCGGCCTGCACCTTCTGGGCGGCGGTCGCACGGGTGAACGGGGGCAGGGGCGGGCGGTCGGTCATGGCTTCCTCCTCGCAGAGAACGGTCGTTCTCCTACATGGCTGCTACCGTAGGAGAACGCACGTTCTCGCGTCAAGGAGAGGTCGGGGAAGGTCAGGGGATGTCGCACACGGACAACGAGGCCGCCCGGGAGCGGGTGCTGGACGCCGCCGAGGAGTTGTTCTACGGGCGGGGTGTCCAGTCCGTCGGCATGGACGAGATCCGGACCGCCTCCGGGGTATCGCTCAAGCGGCTCTATCAGCTCTTCCCCGCGAAGGAGCAGCTGGTCGAGGCGTATCTGGAGCGGCGGGACGAGCGCTGGCGCGGGAGGCTCGCCGAGCACGTGGAGCGCGCGGAGGACCCCGTGCGGCGGGTGCTGGCCGTCTTCGACTGGCTGGAGGGCTGGTTCGGCGAGGACGGCTTCCGCGGCTGCGCCTGGATCAACGCGCACGGCGAGCTGGGCGCCACGTCGGCGCGCGTCGCGGCCCAGGCGGTCGCGCACAAGCGCGCGTTCCGGGACTACCTCACCGCCCTCGTGACCCGGGCGGGACTGCCCGCCGCGCTGGCCGGCCCCCTGTTCCTGCTGGCGGAGGGGGCCATGGTCACGGCGGGCATCGAACACAGCACACGCCCGGCGACCGAGGCCCGGCAGGCGGCGAAGCTGCTGCTGACGACCGCCGGGGCCACTCCCGAAAGCCCCGCCTGACCACGACACCCGACGCCCCCGCCGACACACACCGCACGACCGACGGCCCCAGCCCTCCGGAGGCGGCGGAGCTGCCACCGGCTTCCACCGGCGGAGGCGGCGGAGCTGCCACCGACTTGCACCGGCGGAGCGGCGGAGCTGCCACCGACGGCCACCGTCAGTGACGGCCACGCAGCCGCGACGGCCACCGCGACCGGTCGCGCAACCACGCCTGCCCACGACGTCCGGCGGCCACGGCCACGGGCCCAGACCCGGTAACGGCCGAACTGCCGCCGGCGGCCACCGCGACCGGTGGCAGCACCCCGCCCGACCACGACGCCCGACGGCCACCGCCACGGGCCCAGACCCGGTAACCGCCGAACTGCCGCCGGCGGCCATCCGGGGCGGTTGCGGGCGCCGTGCCTGATCGGGACGTTCGGCCGCCGCCGGGGGGGTCAGTCCGCCGGGTCCCGGAGGGTGATGGCGCTGACGGGGCAGGCTCGGGCCGCCTCGCGGACCATCGGGTCGCCGTCCCCGTCCTCCCGGCCCGGGATCAGGGTGCTGTAGCCGTCGTCGTCCTGGGTGAAGACGCCGGGGGCGGCGAGGGCGCACTGCCCGGCGCCGATGCAGGCGTCCTTGTCGATGTCGATGTGCATGGCAGGAGCCTCTTACCAGGTCACGGGGAGTTCCAGCATCCCCTGGATCGTGTCGCCGGGTTTGAAGGGGATGTCCTCCGGCCGGGCGGCGAGCCGTAGCCCGGGCAGCCGCTCGAAGAGGGTGCCGAGCGCGATCTCCATCTCGGCGCGGGCCAGGTTCTGGCCGAGGCACTGGTGGATGCCGAAGCCGAAGCCGACGTGGTGGCGGGCCGGCCGGTACCAGTCGAGGGCGTCGGGCTCGGCGTAGACGGACTCGTCGCGGTTGATGACCGAGGTCGCGAAGACCACCCCGTCGCCGGCCCGGATGGTCGTCCCCTCCACCTCGATGTCCTCCAGGGCGGTCCGCAGCAGCCCGTCGGCGATCGACAGCAGCCGCATCAGCTCGTCGACGGCCGCGGGCAGCAGCGCGGGATCCGCGCGGAGCTCGGCCAGCCGCTCGGGTTGCCGGAGGAGCGTGTACGTGCCCAGGGAGATCATGTTCGCGGTGGTCTCATGGCCGGCGACCAGCAGGATGACCGCCAGGGACACGACTTCGGCACGGTCCAGCGTGCCCTCGCGCAGCCGCTGGTGGACGAGGTCGTCGAGGATGGCGCCACCGGGCTCCGGACTCTTGGCCTTGCCGTCGATCAACTCCCCGAGGTACGACTCCAGTTGGTCCCGGGCGTCGAGGGTGTCGGCGGGCTCCGGCCCGCGCAGCAGACGGCGGGACTGCTCCTCGAAGAACTCGTGGTCGGCGTACGGGACGCCCAGCAGCGAGCAGATCACCATGGAAGGCACGGGCAGCGCGAAGGCGCCGACCAGTTCGGCGGGCGGCCCCTGGCCGATCATGGCGTCGAGCCGCTCGTCGACGATCCGCTGGATGGCGGGCCGCAGTTCGGCGGCGCGCCGGAGGGTGAAGTTCGCCACCATCATCCGCCGCTGGGTGTGGTGCTCGGGGTCGTCGGCGCCCAGGAGGGCGACCTTGCGGTTGCGGGCGGCGGCGATGCGGGGGGTGGTCACCGGGAAGCCGTGGCGGGTGCGGTCGGCGGACAGTCTCGGGTCTGACAGCAGGGTGCGGGCGGCGGCGTGGCCGGTGACCAGCCAGGCCGGGCGGCCGTCGAACAGGGTGACGCGGGCCAGGGGGCGGTGCGCGCGCAGTGGGTCGTAGGCGGTCGGCGGGTGGTAGGGGCAGGTGCGGTCCTGGGGGAAGGCGACGGGCTCGGGCTGAGCCATCGATGCGGTCGATTCCGTCATGGCGGACCTCGCAGACGAAGGGTGCGGCGTGCCGATCTTCATTAGATGCCCGGGGCATCTATGGGACGACGGCAAGTTCGGCCAGATCGGTGATCCGCGCTTTCTGGCCGAACATCGCGCGTGCGACCGACGTGATCGGGCCGATATTCGGTTGCGGGTGCCGGGACGCGGGCCGCACGATCGCCCGCATGTTCACCGCTTACGCCATCCTGCCGCCGATGCCCGCCGCCGTCCTGCCGACGCGGGTTCAGCAGCGGCCCGGCCGTCCCCGGAGGCCCGAGCCCGCACGCCCGTGACGGCCGCGCTCGTCGCCGGCCTGGTCGCCGGGTACGGAGTCGCCGTACCCGTCGGCGCGGTCGCGACCTACCTGGTCTCCCTCACCGCTCGTACGTCCCTGCGGACCGGCGCCTCGGCCGCGCTCGGCGTGGCGAGCGCCGACGGCCTCTACGCCCTCCTCGCCACGGTGGGCGGTTCCGCGCTCGCGGCGGCGCTGCGGCCGCTGCTCGGGCCGCTGCGCTGGGCCTCGGCCCTGGTGCTGGCGGCGCTGGCGGTACTGGGCGCGGTGACCGCCGTACGCCAGTACCGCGCGCACCGGCTCACCACCCGGCCGGAGAAGCCGCCGCCCGGCCCCGGCCGGGCCTACCTCGGCCTGCTCGGCATCACCCTGCTGAACCCCACCACGGTGGTCTACTTCGCCGCCCTCGTGCTCGGCACCCGCACCCAGGACGCCGTACGCCCCGTGGAGCAGGGCGTCTTCGTCCTCGCCGCCTTCGCCGCCTCCGCCAGCTGGCAGCTGCTGGTCGCGGGCGGCGGCGCACTCCTCGGCCGCGCCCTGACCGGCCACCGGGGACGACTGGTCACGGCGCTGCTGTCGAGCGTCCTGACCATGGCGCTGGCGGTGCGGGCGGCGGTGGCGCCCGGGTGACAGGTGACTGGCTCGATCGGGACGCCGGACCGGGACGGCCGCGTTCCGGATCCGGCCGCGTGCACACGTGGTACGGATGATTCGAGCACCGGCCGGTGTTGAAGCACGTGCCAGCAGGCCGCAGGACCGTCGAAGGGACGAACGTCATGCCTCTCCAGGGCGAGTACGAGCCCAGCCCGACCCAGTGGGTGCGCGAGCAGGTCGAGTTGTACGAGAGTTCCGGCGGCACCCAGGGGACGACACTGATGGACACGGGGATGCCCGTGATCCTGCTGACGTCCCGGGGCGCCAGGAGCGGCAAGATCCGCAAGACCCCGCTGATGCGGGTCGAGCACGACGGGCGGTACGCCGTGGTCGCCTCTCAGGGAGGCGCGCCCAAGCACCCGGTGTGGTACTTCAACCTCAAGTCCGACCCGCACGTGGAACTCCAGGACGGTCCGGTCAAGCAGGACATGCGGGCCCGTGAGGTCACGGGTGACGAGAAGGCCCGGTGGTGGGAGCGGGCGGTGGCCGCGTACCCGCCGTACGCCGAGTACCAGGAGAAGACCTCCCGGGAGATCCCGCTCTTCGTCCTGGAACCGGTCGACGGACAGTGATCCGCCGAAGCGGAGGGCCCGCCGCCGGGGACCGATTCCGGACCGGGAACGCCGTATTTTAGAAAAATCTGTTTCCGGCAGGCATGGACCGTCTCCACCCGGGCACCAGACCGTCAGGCCCCGCCGCGTTCCCCCGTCGCGGCGGGGCTTTCATGTGCCTCGCCCGCCGGCCGGTCGGTCACGTCGAGGAAGATCTGGTCGGCCTCGGGGATCTCCTCGGTGATGGACTGCTTGATGCGTACGGAGACCTCCTCGACCCGCTCGCTGTCCAGGCCGGGCACCAGGTCGATCCGGGCGGCCACCAGCGTCGAGTCGAGGCCCATCTTCATCGTGAACAGCTGCTCCACGCTGTCGATCTCCGGTTGCTCCGCCAGCAGCGTCCGGATCCGGTCGCTGAGCTCCGGGTCGGCGGCCTCCCCGATGAGCTGGTCGCGTGCTTCGCGGCCCAGCCGGTAGGCGACGTACACGAGCAGCACGCCGATCGCCAGCGAGGCGGACGCCTCCCAGACGGCCTGCCCGGTGGCCATGTGCAGCGCCATGCCGATGATGGCGAGGGTGACACCGAGCACCGCCGTGCCGTCCTCGGCGACCACGGTGCGCAGGGCCGGGTCGCGCAGGCTGCCGCCCTGCCGGCGCACCTGGTGCAGCGCCCGGAACAGGGAGGCGCTCTCGGCGAGCAGCGCGACGCCCAGCACGATCAGACCGGCCACATAGCCGCTGAACTTCTCCTCGGCGCCGTTCCTGAGCGCCTCGGCGCCCTGGAAGAAGGAGAAGCAGCCGCCCATGACGAAGATGCCGACGGCGGCCAGCAGGGACCAGAAGAACCGCTCCTTGCCGTAGCCGAAGGGGTGGCGTGCGTCGGCGGGGCGGCGGCTGCGGCGCAGTGCCGCCAGCAGGAAGACCTCGTTCAAGCTGTCGGCGATCGAGTGCGCTGCCTCGGACATCAGGGCGGGCGAGCCCGCCAGCAGACCGCCGACGGCTTTGGCGGCGGCGATCACCAGGTTGGCGGCGAGCGCCACCCAGACGGTGATCCGTGTCTTGCGGTCGGCCCGGTGGTCCCCGGTGCCTGCCCGGGGCGTCTCCTGCGCGGTGTTCCGCCGGGGGGCCCGGCCGTCGTCCCGGTCCGTCGTCCCCCGTGCCCGCTGTTGCGTCTTCTCTTCCGACGATGTCCCGCTCACCACCGCCGACTGCCCCGGCCGGACCCGCTCACACCGTGCCGACGGCGGAAATCGGGGAACGCGTTCCCCAGGACGCCCCGTGCGGCAAGGAGGAAACATGGGTGGCGACGGCAACCGCGCCTACGGCCACAAGACGTTCAGCCGGTCCAAGAGCCATTTCGCCGACCGGATCACGGCGGACGGCAGTGACGGCTGGCCGGTGGCGGCCGGCCGCTACCGTCTGGTGGTCAGCCGCGCCTGTCCGTGGGCGAGCCGGGCGGTGATCTCGCGCCGGCTGCTGGGCCTGGAGGACGCCCTGTCCATGGCGATCGCCGACCCGGTCCAGGACGACCGCAGCTGGCGCTTCACCCTCGACCCCGCCGGCCGCGACCCGGTGCTCGGCATCCGCTTCCTGGCGGAGGCCTATGACCGGCGGGAGACCGGGTATCCGGGCGGGGTGAGCGTGCCGGCGGTCGTGGACGTGCCGAGCGGCCGCCTGGTCACCAACGACTACCAGCGGCTCACCCTGGACCTCGCCACCGAGTGGACGGCGCTGCACCGCCGGGGAGCACCCGACCTGTACCCGGCCGCCCGGCGGGACGAGATCGACGAGGTGATGACGGAGGTCTACGAGGACGTCAACAACGGTGTGTACCGCGCGGGTTTCGCCACCCACCAGGAGGAGTACGAGGCCGCTTGCGAGGGGGTCTTCCGGCGGCTGGAACTGCTGACGGAGCGGCTCGCCCGGCAGCGCTACCTGGTCGGCGACACCCTCACCGAGGCGGACATCCGGCTGTTCACCACACTGGTCCGTTTCGACCCCGTCTATCACGGTCACTTCAAATGCAACCGGTGGAAGCTGGCGGAGAACCCGGTGCTGTGGGCGTACGCCCGGGACCTTTTCCAGACGCCCGGGTTCGGTGACACGGTCGACTTCGACCACATCAAGCGGCACTACTACCGGGTGCACACCGGCATCAACCCCACCGGGATCGTGCCGCTCGGGCCGGACCTCGCCGGCTGGCTCGCGCCGCACCACCGGGAGGAGCTCGGTGGCCGGCCGTTCGGCGACGGGACGCCACCCGGGCCGGTACGTCCGGGTGAGGAGGTGCCGGCCGCCGGGCGGCCCTGAACCGCACACATCGCAACGAAGGAGTTCACACGTGGCCAAGAAGAAGAAGAAGCTGCCCCTCGCCTACCAGCCCGTCGGATTCGTGCTGAGCTGGGCGGGCGGAGCGCTGGCCGGGATGGCCTTCCGCCAGGCGTGGAAGGCCATCCGGCACGAGGACGACGCGCCCGACGCGCTGGACGAGGACCGCGGCTGGGGCGAGATCCTGCTGGCCGCGGCGGTCCAGGGCGCCATCTTCGCGGTGGTGCGCAGCGCCGTGGACCGCACCGGGGCCAAGGCCATCGAACGCTCGACGGGGGTGTGGCCGGCGTCCGAGAAGGGCGGCCGGGACTGACCCGCCGGAGGCGGACCGGCGCCTGACGTCCCCACAGGTTCTCAGCCCTGCTTCGGGGCGGTGGGAGGCATCAGGCGCAGGGTGAAGGAGTGTCCGGCCGGGTCGGCGTAGCCTCGTTCCTCGTACGGCCCGGCCGCGTCCTTGGTGTCGATGGGCCGGCCGCCGAGCCCGACCACCCTGCGCTCGGCCTCGTCGAGGTCCTCCACGAGGAAGTCCAGGTGGAGCTGGAGGGAGTTCTCGGGGCGCGGCCAGCTCGGCGGGGTCGCGTTCACGTCCCGGCGGAACGCCAGCCGGGCCCCGTCGGCCCCCCTGATCTCCACCAGGTTGGCGGACGCGGCCGTCTCCTCGCCCTCCAGCAACTCCTTGTAGAACGCGGCGAGTTTCTCGGGCTCGGCGCAGTCGAGCACCACAACGCCCGCTTTCACCAGTGTCATCGCTTCCTCCGTGGGGATGAGTCCGGGGGGATGAGAGAGACCCTCCCCTGCGGATATCCCCGCCCCGCGGATTCAGTCGGCCACCAGCCACTTCCCGTCGCGCATCAGGTCGCGCCCGTCCAGTTCGTCGGCCTCGCGCCAGGCCTGCACCCGCTGCGGCCGGATCCGGAAGTACAGGTAGCGGGTCTTGAGCCCGCGCGGGTCGAAACCGGTTCTGCCGGCGAAGAGTTCGGCCTCCCCCTCGGCCAACTCGGCGGATTCCAGGGTCTCGACGGTCCCCTCGATCATGACGACGTCCCGGGTGGGCCCGATGCCCACCCGTGTCGTGCCGGTGGCCGCCAGGTTGCGGCCTGTGGGGCTCGCGGCCGGGGTGGCGACGAGCAGGGCCGCCCCGTCCCAGAGGAAGGACAGCGGCACGAGGTACGGCGCTCCTCCGTCGGCACCTGCGGTGGCGACCCACGCGTCCACGTCGTGCTCGAGCCGGTGCAGGGTGTCCCGCTTGCGCTGCTCGGCGCTGCGGGCGGGCGGTGGAGTCATCTGCCTTGTGCTCCTTGGGAGTTGTGGGATTGTACGCGACTCATGAGGTGTGGGCAGTAACTCATATCACGGCCGGGTCGCCGTGTAGATCATTTACGCTCTGGGCAGCCTCGTAACGCTTCTCGGCGCAACTTTCCGGCCAGGAAGCGGAGTTCGAGTGCGCGGGCGGCCGATCGGGCCGCCCGTTCGCAGGGGCGGGGGCTCTGCGTTCCGTATTCCGGAAGGACGTCTATGCCTGAGGACATGGGCCTGGGGCGCGCCACCTCTGATGGGCCGCGAGTGCTTCCTGATCAACACAGCTGAGGCGGCGATGCCGCTCCACTTCCTCGGCCGTCAGCACAGCAGTCGTGCCCGTCGCGGTCGTTCGCAGCGGGAGCCGGAGCCGGTCGCGTGAGTCCGGCTGCTCGGCGGGGCCGTAGCGGCAGGCACAGCGATCGATTCCGTTGCCATGACCACAGCTTGAAGGAGACCGGTGTGAAATCTCGAGTCGTAGGTGCTGTTCCGAAGGCGTCCGTCGGCAGTTTGCTCCCGGCGCAGCCGAGCGCCCCGCTCCAGCCCACGGAGGCGGGGAACACCCTGGCCCGCCTCTTGGTGGAACGCATCAAGGGGAGCACGGAGCAGCACCGAAGCTGCCAGAACGCTGCTCGGCGGCGGCTGGACGCACTCATATCCCCCCACGCCGGCACCACGCTGCATGTGGAGGGAGCCCTCCGACTGGCGCAACGCGCGTTCCTCCCGCCCGACGAGGAGGGCCATGCCAGGTTGAGGCGACTCGACACCAGCCTGCGCATGATCGAGGCGGCCTTCCCCCAAGTCAGCACCGACATCGAGGTCTGCCGACTGACCTGCATGATGCTGGAAGGGGCCTGGCGGAGCCGGGCGCTCGCCCCGCCGCGCGAGGAGGAGCAGACGGCCGCCTGCGCCTGCCCACTGTGCCGTCTGCTGCCCACGCCCCCCGCACGCACGCTGGGTGACTACAGTTGGCGGCAGAGCGCCGGTCATCCCCTCACGGTGAAGACCTGGCCGTACCGCGAGGAACTCGACAGTGTCCTGACCGGTGGCTGGTCCGTGGTCCGGGTGATGAACGACCTCGAACGAGACCTGGGCCTGCGCCACCGCTTCGAAGACGACATCCTCCTCTTCCACGAATACAAACGCGTGATCGACACCATCGACACCACGCGTGTCACCCAGCTCGTCGAAGGCCGCCTGGCCGAGAGTTTCAGCACCAACAGCGCACGGGCGCTGGTCTGCGGACTCTACGCGGCCCACAAGCGATCCGCCGACGAGTACTGGCTCCAGCAGCACCACGCCGGCAACGTCACGCTCCCCCAGACCAACCCGCTCAGCCAGAGCACCTACTCGGCCCTGCAGATGCTGGACTGCCTTTTCTGGCACGTCTCGCCCGACACCGAACTCTGGCAGGAGGAACACCTCGCCTCCCTGCTGCTGTGCCGCGTCATCGACGACATCGCCGACGTACGAGTCGACGCGCTGACCGGCGAGATCAGCAATTTCTGGCTCGCCGACATGCCCACCCACACCAAGGCCCTCTATGCCGCCTGCACCATCGCCCTCATCAAGTACGGCTGCACGCCCGAAGCGCACTCCTCGATGTGGAACACCTGGCTGATGCCCAGCACCGTCGTCTGGATGGGGCTCACGGGCCGCCACGCGCTGTGGTTCGACGGCATCACCCAGGGCCTTCCCCCGGCCGAGGCGTGCCCGCTGTGTGACCTTCAGCCCGACGCGTGCACCGGCATCCTCACCCACGGCACCACCCTCACCATCAGCCCGCGGCCCACCGCGCCGGCCCTGAGCACCCTGACCGCTGAGCTGTCCGCACGCTGCCGAGCCCAGTTCCCCCGGACCTGGCCCCTCTTCGACGCCGAGCTCCACGCCTTCGAAGCACTGCACGGCCCCTGGCACGGCAACACCGACCGGACATGGGAGATCCTGCGCCGCACCTACATCGCGGCCGTGGAGGCATCCATGGCCGAGTCGTCCCAGGACCGCGCTCGTCAGATCCAGCAGGACGCCGGCGCAGTCGGATGTGAGTACTTCCACACCATGTACGACCCTCGAACCGGGAGGGAGGACACCGCACTGCTCGCCTACATGTTCGGCTGCGCCCACCCGCATTTCCTCTGGAACGCCACCGGATACCGTCCCACGGGCGTCACAGGCGACTGGCTCGACGGCTGACGCCTGTCCAGCACTGGATCAACGGGGCAGCGGCGCTGCCCGGTCGGGTTGCCGACCGGGCAGCGGCGTGCTCACACCGGGAACTCGACCGGCAGCCTGTCCAGCCGGGAATCCCAGGTGGAGGCGGTCGTGGTGAGCTCATCCGCCGGCACGGCCAGCCGCAGGCCCGGCAGCCGGTGCAGCAGGACGTCCACCGCAATCTCGATCATGGACTGCCCGATGTTCTGCCCCGGGCATTCGTGCGGGCCCGCGCCGAACGCCAGGTGCGCCTGGTTGCCCTGCACCGAGACACCCGGGTCCGGTCGGACCTCGGGGTCGAGGTTCCCCGGGGCGAGACCGAGAACGAGCAGGTCGCCCTCCTCGATGCGGTGCCCGCCCAGTTCGACGTCGCTGGCGGCGAAGCGCCCCGGCAGGACGGCCAGCGGCGGAGAGTTCCACATGGCCTCCTCCACCACCGCCGAGATGTTCAGCTGACCGCTGATCAGCCCGGAGAGCCGGGAGGCGTCGGTCAGGACCAGCTCCAGCACCCGGGCCAGCAGGTTGGTCGTGACGTGTGCGGCGATCAGCACCACGCGCAGGTGGTGGACGACCTCGTCGTGGTCGAGGGCCGCGTGATGCCTCAGCAGACCGGTGGCGAGGTCGGAGCCGGGTTCGGACCGCCTGCGCTCGGCGAGTTCACCGAAGATCTCCCTGATCACGCCATCGTGCACCACGGCGTCCTCGCCGCCCTTGAGCACCTGGGCGCAGGACTCGACCAGCCGGCGCCCCTCCGCCTCGGCCAGCCCCAGAATGCGGGTCATCACGAGCATCGGCACATAGTCGGCGTAGTCCGCCACCAGGTCGGCGCGGCCGTTGGCCGCGAACCCGTCGATCTGCTTGTTGGCGAAGTGCGTGGCGTGGCGCCGGATGCCGCGGCCGGCCGCATCCTGAAGCACGTCGTTGACGGCGCCGCGCAGCCTGCGGTGCGCCTCGCCGTCCTGGGACACACAGTCGGGGCGCCAGCCGAGCATCGGAACCAGCGGAGAGTTCTCCGCGATCCGGCCCTCCCGCCAGTCCCGCCAGTTCCGGGCGTCCCGGGCGAACTGGCGGGGGTTGTCGAGCACCCGTCGGCTGTCCCGGTAGCCCAGCACCAGCCAGGCGGGGATGTCGCCCTCCAGCAGCACCGGCGCGACGGGGCCGTGCTCCTTGCGCAGCCGCTCGTAGATGCCGAGCGGGTCGGTGGCCGCCTCGGGCCCGTACAACCGGGCCGGTTCGGCCGGACCGTGGGCGGCCGGGCAGCCGCGGGGGGCGTCGGGACTGTCGAGGTTCCGGTCGTTCATCGGGGCTCCAGTGCGACGGCGGAGCGATCCTGCAAATGACGTATCAGGGCGATCAGTACGTCCCGGCTGGCGGCCCGGTCACGGGCGTCGCACGCCACGACCGGGATGTTTGGGGAGATGTCCAGGGCGTCCCGGATCTCCTCGACCGGGTGCTCCTTGGAGTCGGGGAAGATGTTCAGCGCGATGACGAAGGGCACGTTCTGCCGCTCCATCTCCTCGATCGCCCGGAAACTGGAGGCCAGGCGGCGGGTGTCCACCAGGACCACCGCGCCGAGCGCCCCTTTGAACAGGCCGTTCCACAGGAACCAGAAGCGTTCCTGGCCGGGGGTGCCGAACAGGTACAGCATCAGGCTGTCGTTGAGGCTGATCTTGCCGAAGTCCAGGCTGACGGTGGTCTCGGCCTTGTCGGCGACGCCGATGAGGTGGTCGTCCTCGACGCTGGCCTGGGTGAGGGTCTCCTCGGTGGTGAGCGGCTTGATGTCACTGACGGAGCGGACCATGGTGGTCTTTCCCGTGCCGAACCCGCCGGCGATCATCACCTTGACCGAGCGGGTGCCCCCGGCGGCCGGTTCACCGGGATGGTCAAAGCCTTTCCAGTCCACTGAGTACCTCCTGGAGGAGCGCGAGGTCGGGCCCGCGGCCGGCGTGGTGCGCCGGGATGGGATCACGGGCTTCAATACGGCCTGCGTCCAGCAGATCCGCCAACAGCACCGCGAGAATGTTGAAGGGCAGTCCGAGGTGGGCGCCCAGTTCGGCCACCGACAGCGGATCACGGCAGCGCCGGAGTATCTCCCCGTGCTCGTGCTGCATGCCCGGCGAGGGGCTGGTGCGGGAGACGACGAGGGTCGCCACGTCGAGACTCGACGCCGACCCGCCCGGTCCGCTGCGCCCCCCGGTGAGGACGTAGTAGCGCTCGAGACCGGCCGGGTCCATGGGCCGGCGGGGGGCACTCATCCAGAGTGCTCCTCCCGGCGCGGAGTGGTGCCGAGGAGCTCGCCCATCCGGCGGGCCAGATCCCTCATCTGGTGTCCGAGCAGGCCCTGGTCGAGGCCTTCGCGGGCGAGTACGCCGAGATACGTCTCGACACCCGCCCGTACGACGAACAGATGACCGCCGTCGACCTCGATCATCGCGAGCCGCAGCTGTCCCGCGTACGTGGGGAACTGCTCGGCGACCGGCTGGGCCAGGGCCTGGAGGCCGGCCACCACGGCCGCGAAGCGGTCCACGTCGTCGGGGTCTTCGGCGCCAAAGGAGGTGATGGCCTTCCCGTCGCTGGAGGCCACCAGGGCGAAGCGGATCTCCGGGATGCTCTCCACCAGATCGCGGAGCGCCCAGCTCACGTCGGTTCCCTGTTGCGTCATGTGGACTGGTCGCTCTCTTCGCCTCGGTGCTCGGTGGACTCGCGTCCGGCGGGCTCGCGTGTGGTGTTCGGTGTGTCCGCCTCCGGGGATTGCCGCGCGGGTTCGGCTCCGCCGGGCTCGCGGCCCGCCGTGGCGAAGGCCGCCAGGCCCGCGAAGGACGCGTCCGGGGGGACGGCGGTGACGGAGGACGGCTCGGGGCGCGAGGTGGGCTCCGCCCGGTCTCGTTCCTCCGGCTCGCGGCGCCTGCTGCGGCGCCGGGGCAGGCCGCCGGGCGTGGTGTCCACCGCGTCGGCGGAGTCTGCCGGAGCGGCCGAGGTGTCCGGGGCGGTCGCGACGGCCGGGGTGGTGGTTGCCTGGACGGGCGCCGGGGCGGCCGCCAGGGTCGGGGCGGGCGCTGCGAGGGGGCTGAAGTACTTGTGCGGAACCACGACGACCACCGAGGTGCCGAGCCAGGGCGAGTCGGCGAAGGTGACCCGGATGCCGTAGCGGCGGGCGAGGGTACCGACCACGCGCAGGCCGATGTTGGCGTCCTCCGAGATGCCGCCGAGGCCGGGACCGGCAGCGGTGCCCGAGAGGCACTGCTCGGCCTCGCGCTTCTTCTCCTCGCTCAGTCCCTTGCCGGAGTCCTGGATCTCGATGCCGACGCCGTTCGGCACCTCCTTGCCGGAGACGACGACCGGCTCGGTGGGCGGAGAGTAGCGGGCGGCGTTGTCCAGGAGGTGGGCGAAGACCAGGGTGAGGTGGTCCACCAGACCGCCGTCGACGCCGAGTTCGGGCAGATGGCGCACCTCGACCCGGTGGAAGTCCTTGATCCGGCCGATGCCGCCGCGGACCACGCTGAGCAGCCGCTGCGGCTCCTGCCACTGCCGTCCGGGCCGGTCCGAGCCGCCGAGCACGCCGATGCTGGCGGCGAGCGAGTCCGCCGGGCCGAGCTCCTGGTCGAGTTCCATCAGGCCCCGGGCGACGGCGGGCAGCCGCCCGTGCTCGCCCTGCATCTCGTGCAGCCGGCCACGGAGTTTGCCGGTCAGGATGTGGATGCGGTTGCCGATGCTGATGACGGCCTGCTCGGCGGAGGTGGAGCGGTTGAACTCCTCCTCGACGCCGATCAGCGAGGTCCGCAGGATCCGGCGCAGATCGGCCTGGAGTCCGGCGTCGACCTTCGCGCCCTGGTTCACCGCGGGCAGCAGGTCGTCGACGGCGTCGCCGGCCCGCAGCCGGGCCAGCGCCTCGGGCAGCTGCTCCTCGGCGAGCCGGGCGACCGCCTCGCGCTGGTGGGCGAGTTCCTCCTGCCACGCCTCGGCCCCGTCGGCGAGCCGGTCCTCGTACGACTTGGCCGTGTCGGCGATCCGCTGCTCGTACGCCCGCGCCTGCTCGGTCAGTCGGGTGTCGTAGGCGGTCTGCTGTTCGGCGAGCCGGGCGTCGTACGCGGCGGCCTGCTCGGTCAGCTGTGCCTCCAGGGAGGCGCGCTCGGCGCCGAACTTCCGTTCCAGAGCGGCGACATGCTGCTGCCACTGCAAGGAGTGCTCGGCCTGCGAGGTGCGGTGGTCGCCCTCGGCGCGGCGCAGTTGCCGCTGGGAGCGGATCAGCAGCCGTACGCACACGGAGCCGGCGGCGGTCGCGGCGGCGCCGGCCACGGCGGCGGTGACGCCCTCCGAGCTCATGAAGGTGGCGGCAACCGTCCCGCCTCCTAAGGCCAGGGGCATCAGCCACCAGCTGTACCAGGCGACAGGGGCCCGCGCCGCCGGTGGCGGAGTGGCGAGTTCCATCTGCATCCTTCAAAAGGGAACACGATCCGAACAGGGGGGTGTGCACGTCAACTCGCAGTGCCGGACTGGAGCTTATCGGGTTTGAAGCCCAAAGGATCAACCGCACGGTCGCGCGCAGGTGAGGGTTCGGTCACTCTCCGACAGGAGCGGGCGGAGTGGATTCCTGGACAGGTGTCCAGCTATGGTGGACACCTGTCCAACTCTGGCAGCGGAGACGAAGGAGCCCACTGGTCGTGGACATCGTGGCGAGAACACTGGTCGGCCTGGTGGCGGCCCTGCACGGGTACATCCTGGTGCTGGAGGTGTTCCTGTGGCAGAAGAAGCCCGGCCGGGCGCTGCACGGCTTCGACGCCGAGATGGCACGGGCGACCGCGCCGATGGCCGCGAACCAGGGGCTCTACAACGGCTTCCTCGCGGCCGGTCTGGTGTGGGGGCTGGTCGCGGGCGACCCGACGGGCTCCGACGCGCAGGTGTTCTTCCTGTGCTGCGTGGTCGTCGCCGGCGTGTTCGGGGCGGCCACGGCCAACCGGCGCATCCTGTTCGCCCAGGCGCTGCCCGGCGCGCTCGCCCTGGCCGCCGTGCTGGCCGCCCGGTGACCCGGCCCGCGCCCGAGGACCCGCGGGCCGCCCGCACCCGGGCGCGGCTGCGCGCGGCCCTGCTGGCGGAGTGCGCCGAGCGGCCGCTGGCGGAGGTCGGCGTGGCGGCGCTGGTGCGCCGGGCCGGGGTGGGCCGGGCCACGTTCTACGTGCACTACGACGGTCTGGAGGCGCTGGCCGTCGACGCCTGCGCGGACGTCGTACGGGAGGCGGTCGAGGCGCTGCACGCGTGGCGCGGCCGGCCCGACCCGGTGCACGCCCCGCCGGCCCTGCCGGCGTTCTTCGCGGGCCTCGCCCCGCACGCCGCCCTCTACCGCACGCTGCTCACGCCGGGCGGCGGCGGACCGCTCGGGCACGTCCTGCACCGGGACCTCAGGGCCCGCAGCCTGGCCGAGCGCGAACGGGCGGGCGCGGCCGACGCCCCGCTCGTCGCCTCGGCCGTGGCCGCGACCTTCGCCGGTGTCCTCGCCGACTGGCTGCACGGGCTGCTGGAGGCGGGCCCGGAGGAAGTCGCCGACCAGGTCTGGCAGTTGCTGGTGGCCCTGCACCGCAGCCGGTGACTTCCGCGACACTCACGCGGCGTGCGGAGTCCTTCAGCGGGCCGTCTGGAACGTCCGCCGGTACGCCTGCGGTGACACCCCGATCGCCGCGTGCAGATGCTGGCGGAGGGAGGCGCCGGTGGCGAAGCCGACCTCGCCCGCGATCTGGTCCACCGACAGGTCGCTGGACTCCAGCAGGTGCCGGGCCCGGACCACGCGCTGCTGGATCAGCCAGCGGCCGGGGCTGAGGCCCACCTCGTCGCCGAAGCGGCGGGCGAAGGTGCGCAGGCTCATCCGGGCGTGGCCGGCGAGCTCGGCGAGGGTGAGGGGTTCGCCGAGGCGTTCCAGGGCCCAGGCGCGAGTGGCGGCCGTGCTCGCCGCGCCGGAGTCGGGGACCGGCTGCTCGATGTACTGGGCCTGGCCGCCGTCCCGGAAGGGCGGGACCACGCAGCGCCGGGCGACGGTGTTGGCGAGTTCGCTGCCGTGGTCGGAACGCACGAGGTGCAGGCAGATGTCGACGCCGGAGGCGGCGCCCGCCGAGGTGAGGAACCGGCCGTCCTCGACGAAGAGCACGTCCGGGTCGAGGGTGACGCGCGGGAAGAGCCGGCGGAAGCCGTCGGCGACCTGCCAGTGCGTGGTGGCCCGGCGCCCGTCGAGCAGCCCGGCGGCGGCGAGCACGAAGGCGCCCGTGCAGATGGAGACCACGCGTGCGCGCTCCGGGATCCGGGCGAGCGCGGCGGTGACGGCCTCGGGCAGCACGTCCGGGATGTGGGTGGGCGTGATGGACGTGATGATCACCGTGTCGGCGGTGTCGATGATCTCGGGGCCGTGCTCGACGGTGACCGAGAAGTCCGCCGCGGTGCGCACCGGTGCGCCGTCGACCGTGCAGGTCAGCACCTCGTACCGGCCGTCCGCCGCGCCCAGGATCCGGCTGGGGATGCCCAGTTCGAAGGGGTAGACGCCGTCGAGGGCCAGGACCACGACCCGTTCCTTGCTCCGCTCACCACGCATGGCACGATCTTATCGGATGTTGGCAATCATGCCATTTCCTGTGCGGCCGGAGCCGGGCAGGCTGGTTCACCATGAGCCATGTGAACACCATGCGTGCGATCGGTCAGGACGTCCTCGGCGGACCCGAGGTCCTCAAGGAAGTGGAGTTGGAGCGGCCCGCGCCCGGGCCGAACGAGGTGCTGGTGCGGGTGCGTGCCGCCGGGGTGAACCCGACCGACTGGAAGCACCGCGCCACCGGCGGTTTCCTGGGCGAGCCGCCCTTCGTGCTGGGCTGGGACGTCTCCGGCGTGGTGGAGGCGGTCGGCATCGGCGTCGCCGCCTTCGCGCCCGGCGACGAGGTCTTCGGCATGCTGCCCTACCCGTTCGGGCACGGCTCGCACGCCGAGTACGTCACCGGCCCGGCCCGCGCCTTCGCGCACAAGCCGGCCTCCGTGGACCACACCCAGGCGGGCGCCCTGCCGCTGGTCTCCCTCACCGCCTGGCAGGCGCTGGTCGAGACGGCGGAGGTGCGGCCCGGTCAGCGGGTGCTGATCCACGCGGCGGCCGGCGGCGTCGGCCACGTGGCCGTGCAGATCGCCAAGGCACGCGGCGCGTACGTGATCGGCACCGCGAGCGCGGGCAAGCACGAGTTCCTGCGCTCCATCGGCGTGGACGAGGCGATCGACTACCGGGAGACGGATTTCGCCGAGGCCGTGAAGGACGTCGACGTCGTGCTGGACACGATCGGCGGCGAGTACTCCACGCGTTCGCTGCGCGTGCTGCGCCCCGGCGGCGTCGTGGTGTCGATCCTGCCGGTCGGCTCCGACGACTTCGGCCGGGAGGCCGAGCGGCTCGGCGTACGGGCGGTCCGGATGCTCGTCGACGCCTCGCGCAGCGGCATGAAGGCGATCGCGGAGCTGGTGGAGGAGGGGAAGCTGCGCGCCACGATCGCCGGGACCTTCCCGCTGGCCGACGCCGCCGAGGCGCACGCGCTCGGCGACACCGGCCGGACCACGGGGAAGCTGGTGCTGCTGGTGGACTGAGTCAGAACGTGAGTACGGGCTTGATCGCCTTGCCCGCCTTCATGTCCCGTACCGCCTGCTCGATGTCCGCGAACGGATAGGTGCTGATCAGGCGGTGCAGCGGGAGCCGTCCGTCCCGCACCAGCCGGACCAGGGCCGGGATGAAGGCCTGGGTCTCGCTGTCGCCGAGGGTCAGGCCGACGATCCGCTTGCCGCCCAGCAGGCCGTTGACGTCCAGGCAGACCTCGGTGCCGAAGGGCGGGGCGCCGACGACGACCAGGGTGCCGCGGGCGCCGAGCGCGTCCACGCCCTGGCGCAGGACGCCGACGTTGCCGGTGGTCTCGACGACGCCGTCGGCGCCCTGGCCGCCGGTGACGTCGGCGAGCGCCGCGGCCAGGTCCTCCTCCCCCGCGTCGACGGTGTGCGTGGCACCCAGTTCGAGGGCCAGCCGGAGGCGTTCACCGACCCGGTCGACGGCGACGATCGTGGTGGCGGGGGTGAGGGCCGCCGCCATCACGGCGGACAGGCCGACGGCTCCGGCGCCGAGCACCACGACGGCGCCGCCCGCCCGAGGCTCCAGTACGTGCCACACGGCACCCACGCCGGTCTGCACCCCGCAGCCCAGCGGGGCGATCGAGGCCAGTGGCACGTCCGGGTCGACCTTGACGAGGCTGCGCTCGTCCACCAGAGCCCGCTCGGCGAACGAGGACTGGCCGAAGAAGTGGCCGCCGACCGGCTCCCCGGCCCGGCCGATGGTGGCGGTGCCGTCCGCGCGGCCCCCGGCGAGCAGGTTGTACGGCAGCCAGCTCGCACAGTACGCGGGATGGCCGCCTTGGCAGTTGCGGCAGGCGCCGCAGGAGGTGAAGGACAGCACCACGTGGTCGCCGGGGGTCACGCCGGTGACGGCGGAACCGACGGCCTCCACCACGCCCGCGCCCTCGTGGCCCAGTACTCCCGGGAGTGGGAAGGGCAACGCGCCGCTCGCCACGCTGAGGTCGGTGTGGCACAGGCCGGCCGCCGCCATCCGGACGACGGCCTCGTGCGGGCCGGGGTCGTCGAGGACGACGTCGGTGAGGGTGAAGGGCGCTCCGCCGGACTCGACGACCGCGGCGCGGGTGGGGATGGGCATCGCTGGGGCTCCTGGTTCAGGCGCTCAGTCGAGCGAGACGACGACGGACTTGACCTTGGTGTAGGCGGCGAGGGCCTCGGGGCCGTACTCGCGGCCGAAACCGGAGTCCTTGACCCCGCCGAAGGGCACCGCGGGGTCGAGCATCGCCCAGTCGTTGATCCACACGATGCCCGCCTGGAGGCGGCCGGCGACGCGGTGGGCGCGGGCCAGGTGGGAGGTCTGCACCCCCGCGGCGAGGCCGTACGGGGTGGAGTTGGCGAGGGCGACGGCCTCGTCCTCGGTGTCGAAGGGCTGCACGGTCAGGACCGGGCCGAAGATCTCGTCCTGGACCACCCGGGAGTCGTTGGGCAGGTCCGCGAGGACGGTGGGCCGGTAGTAGTAGCCGCCGTCCAGGTCGAGCCGCTCGCCGCCGCAGACGACGCGGCCGCCTTCCTCGCGGGCCAGGGCGACGTATTCCTCGACCTTCCTCAGGTGCCGCTCCCCCGCCATGGGGCCGACGACGGTGGCCGGGTCGCGCGGGTCGCCGACCGGCACCCCGGGGACGGCCTCGGCGAGGATGCCGAGCAGGGTGCTGTACACCGGGCGCGCCACCAGCAGCCGGGGGCCGCCCATGCAGAACTGACCGGTGTTGAAGACGAAGCCCTTGATGATCGCGCCGACCGCCTTCTCCAGGTCGGCGTCCTCGAAGACGACGTGGGCGGCGTTGCCGCCGAGTTCCATGGTGACCGGCTTGAGGGCCTCGCCGGCGGCACCGGCCACGTGCCGGCCGACGGCGGTGGAACCGGTAAAGGCGATCTTGTCGACGCCCCCGTGGCGCAGCAGTGCCTCGCCGGCCACCGGGCCGGTGCCGGTGACGACGTTGACCACGCCGTCCGGGACCCCGGCCTTCTGGAGCAGGCGGGCCATGAACAGGGCGCTGAGCGGGGTCTCGTCGGCGGGCTTGTGGACGACCGTGTTGCCGGCCGCCAGCGCCGGGCCGATCTTCGAACCGGCCAGGATCAGCGGGAAGTTGAAGGGGGTGATCGCGGCGACGACGCCGAGGGGTTCGCGCCGGGTGTAGGCGAGGGCGTTGAGGGGGGTGTCGCGGGTGGCGCCGTCCAGACAGTGGGCGAGGGCGGCGAAGTACTCGTAGTCGTTGGCGGCGTTGGTGATGTCGACCGCGCCGCACAGCGTGATCGGTTTGCCGACGTCGAGGCTCTCCAGGGCGGCGAGTTCATCGGCGTTCTCGCGGATCAGTTCGGCGACCCGGTGCAGGATCCGGCCGCGCTCGCGGCCGCTCAGCCCGGACCACTCGCCGCCGTCGAAGGCCTCGCGGGCGGCGCGGACGGCGGCGTCGACGTCGGCGGGGCCCGCCTCCGGGACGGTGGTGACCACCTGCCCGGTGGACGGGTCGATCACGTCCGTACGGGCGCCGTCGGCGGCCTCGCGCCACTGTCCGCCGATGAACAGCTGCCCAGGGCCGGTGTCGATGGTGGTCGTCATTGCCACTCCCCAGCGTAGATCGCCAAGATTTCAACCAACAGGATTCCTGTTGGTCCGCAGTCTCATTACAGACAGGATTCCTGTCAATGGTCTAGGGTTCGCGCATGGTCGGTACACGGATACGCCCCTCATTGCTCTACATGGTCAAACAGGTGGAGCTCGTGGTGCGCGCACGCCTGGACGAGCTGGTCAGGCCCGCGGGGATCACGGCCCTTCAGTACACGGCCCTCACCGTCCTCGAACGGCACGACGGGCTGTCGGCGGCGCAGCTGGCGCGCGACTCGTTCGTCACCGCCCAGTCCATGGCCGACCTCGTCCGGTCCCTGGAGGGCCGGGGGCTCATACGGCGGGAGCGCAATCCGCGCAACCGGCGTGAGCTGCTGATCCTGCTCACCGACGCCGGGCGCGAGCTGCTCGCCGGATTCGCGGATCCGGTGCGGGAGCTGGAGGAACGGATGGTCACCGAGCTCACCGCCCACCAGGAGGAGCAGTTCCGTCAGGCGCTCTCCAAGGCCTGGCAGGCGCTGTCGTAGCCCTGACGCGTCGTCACCCTGTCGCGCACACCACAGGAAGACACGCGCCAAAGTCGAAGACATATGTCAATCGAACATGCTCAAATTCTTTCTATCGAGGGTAACTTGCTGGGCGGGGAACGGATGACCCGGCACGGGTGGGAGGTGACGCCGGCATGCACCAGGAACCCGCACCGCTCACCCGGCACCTGCGCATCCACCAGGACCGCGGGCACACGGTGCTGGAGTTCCGCGGCGAGATCGACATCGCGGCGGCCACGGAGATCGCTCCGTACCTGGACCGGGTGACGGACCGGCCCGGCGCCCGGATCGTGATCGACCTCGGGCACATCGACTTCTTCGACTGCTCGGGCCTGCGTCTGCTCTACCGGGCCCGCAGCCGGGTGCTGGAACGCGACGGGCAGCTGCACCTGGTGTGCGCCCACCCGCTGACCCTGCGCGTCCTGAAGGTCACGGGGACGGCGCGGCTGCTGCCGCCGCGCCCGACGCTGGACGAGGCCCTGGGGCAGCCCGAGGCCACATCCGGCACGCTGTGACCCCGGCTACTCGCTCCTCGGCTCGTCGAACAGGGCGCTGACGGACTCACCGTTGTGGATGCGGCGCACCGCCTCGGCGAGCGCCGGGGCGATGGACAGGACGCGCAGCTTGTCCGTGTACTCGCCGTGTCCGTCCTCGGGGACCGGCACGGTGTTGGTGCACACGATCTCCAGTACGTCCGGCTGCTCGGTCAGCCGTGTGAGCGCGCCCGCCGCGAACAGCCCGTGCGTGCACGCCACCCGGATCGAGCGCGGCCCCAACTCCCGCAGACGGTCGAGGAGTTCCAGCACGGTGCTGCCCTTGGCGATCTCGTCGTCCAGCACGATGACGTCCCGCCCGGCCACCTCACCGATGACCGAGCTGATGCTCACCCGGTCGTCGGCGAACCGCTGCTTGGCACCGGCGGCCACCTGCGCCCCTATCAGCCGGGCGAAGGCGGCCGCCTCCTTGGCGTTGCCCAGGTCGGGCGAGACGACGGTGGTGCGCGTCAGGTCGTACTGCCGGAAGTGCGCGGCCAGTTCGCGCAGCGCGTGCTGGTGGTCCACGGGAACCGAGAAGAAGCCGTGCACCTGGGGCGCGTGCAGCGTCATGGCGAGCACCCGGCTCGCGCCCGCCGCCACCATCAGGTCGGCGACCAGGCGGCCCCCGAGGGAGATCCGCGGGGCGTCCTTCTTGTCGGAGCGCGCGTAGGAGTAGTGCGGCATGACGACCGTGATGCGCGCGGCGGACGCGCCGCGCGCCGCGTCGCACATCAGCAGCAGTTCGACGAGGTGTTCCTGCACCGGCCTGACCAGCGGCTGGACGAGGAAGACGTCCCGCTCCCGGCAGTTGGCCTCCAGCTGCACCTCGAGACAGTCGTTGGCGAACCGGCTGACACGGGTCGGGCTGAGCGGCACACCGAGGTGGGCGCAGACCTCCTTCGCCAGTTCGGGATGGGCACTGCCACTGAAAACGGCGATGTCTCGCACGATCCGCTCCTCGCATGATCATTACGGGCCGCGGCTCATGCTACTGACACCCTTCGCTGCCGCACCACGCCACGGAACGACCCCCTCCCCTGAGCGGAAACCGCCGCCCGGGCGGACTCGGGGGCGGCTCGCGCGAGGCGGGCGACGACCCGGCGGACTCGCTTCCGGACGTCTCCGCGAGGGTCCTTGGGGCGTGCGGGGCGTGGAGCCCCAACGCGCCGGTCTGGCCGGGCATTTGCCGGGCATGTGCACTGTAGGAAGGAGGACCGTCGCGATGACGACTTCCCTCACGCGCCTGCCCAGGCGCATGCCCGGCTGGGCCAAGGTGGTGACCGCGTTCGTGCTGGTGCTCGTGGTGCTGTTCGCCGGGATCCGGCTGGCCGTACTGCCGGGCATCAAGGACCTGTTCGGCACCGAGACCCACGACCGGTCCGGCCCCGCGCTCCTGAAGTCCATCCAGGACATGAGCCGTTACGACGCCGCTTCCGGCAACTTCCAGGTCGTCGTGGACCTGGAGAAGGACGCCAAGTATCTCCCCGACGCGATCCGCGGCACCCGCACCCTGTACGTGGGGGCGGGCACCGTGGACGCCTATGTGGACCTCGGCCAGGTGGGCAAGGACGACGTGACGGTCAACGGCGACCGCACCTCGGCCACGCTCCGGCTGCCGCACGCGCGGCTCGGCAAGCCCGCCCTCGACCCCGACCACTCGTACGCCGTGTCCAAGCAGCGCGGTCTGCTCGACCGGCTCGGAGACCTGTTCTCGGACAACCCCAACAGCGAACACGCCGTGCAGGAGCTCGCGGTGAAGCACATCGGCACCGCGGCGAAGGACAGCGGACTGACCGCGCGGGCCGAGAAGAACACCACCGACATGCTCCAGGGCCTGCTCGGCTCCCTCGGCTTCAAGGAGGTGCACGTGTCGTACGGGGCCTGACCCGGCCCTCCGGACGGACCTGGCCCCTCGGGCGGACTCACCCGCCCAGCACGCCCGGCAGGGTGAGCGCCCCGAGCAGGGTCGTGCCCAGCAGCAGCCAGGCCACGTAGTCGCCGACGTGGCCCGACTGCAACCGGCGCAGCGGCCGTGCCCAGTCCGGGGCGGTGGCCCGGTCCGGCCGGGTGACGGCCAGCGCGGCGAGGCCGAAGGCCAGCAGTGTGGAGAGCAGGCCCAGCAGGATGCCGGCCGGGGTCCACTCCGCGGCGGCCGTGGCACCGCCCGGCACGGCCTCGTCGACGGCGCGGGCGACCGCCTGCGCGAAGCCGGGGACCACGCCGACGGCGACGGCCGCGGCGAGCAGCACCGCGGGGACGGCGGTCATGGTGTCCGGGACGCGGCTCAGCCGGCCGCGGGTCTCCGGCTCTTCCTCGGAGCCGGTGGTCTCGTCCTCGGGGACGTCCCGGGGGCGGGGCCCGAGGCCCAGGAACACCCGGGCGGCGACCCGCAGCACCGCGCCGGCGGTCACCGCGGACGCGGCGACGTACAGCACGGTGAGCGAGCCGCCCACGGCCTCCTCGGTGACCGACTTGCCGAGCGCCGTGCCGAACGGCGGCAGCCCGGCCAGGCCCAGCGCGCCGGCGGTGAACATCACGCCGACCGCACGCAGCCGCCGGGCCCTGCCGTACAGGGCGTACTCGTCGACGCTGCCGTACCGGTCGAGGAGGATGCCCGCGCAGGCGAACAGCGCCGCCTTCACCCCCGCGTGCCCGAGGACGTACAGCGCGACCCCGTGGTCGGCCTCGCGGGTGAGCGTGCCGACGCCGACGAGGAACAGCCCGGTGTGGGCGATGGTCGAGTAGGCCAGCAGCCGCTTGATGTGCCGCTGGTACCAGCACATCACCGCGCCGACGGCCGCCGTCACCGCGCCGAGCACCACCAGCGCCCGTTCGAAGTCGGCGTGCGGGATCCCGCCCGGCCCGGAGAAGACCGTGCCGTAGACCCGCCACACGCCGAACACACCGAGCTCGACCATGACGCCGGACAGCAGCATGCACACCGGGGTGGGCGCGACGGCGTGCGCGTCCGGCAGCCAGAAGTGGAAGGGCGCCGCGGCGGCCTTGACCAGCAGCCCGGTCATGACCAGCACGAAGGCGGCGAGGACGAGCGCGTCGGGCCGCCCGTGCGCGGCGGTGGCGTCGAGGCCGTGCCCGATCTTCGACATGGCCAGCTCGGCGGTGCGCGCGTACAGCAGACCGATGCCCATCAGCAGGGCGTACGCGCCGAGGGAGTTGATGACGCCGAAGGTGACCGCGCCCTGCACGGCCTTGGGGTCGTCGATCCGGTAGCCGGTCAGCGCGTAGGCGACGACGCCCATCAGCTCGAAGAACACGAACGCGTTGAACAGGTCCCCGGCGATCGCGAACCCGCACATGCCGCCCTGGAAGAGCAGCATCAGGGCGGGGAAGGAACCGGCGTGGTGCCGCGGGGGTTCGTCGAAGTAGTGCCAGGAGTACACCAGCGACGCCAGCGTCAGCACGGAGACCAGCGCGGCCATGCCGAGCCCCGGCCCGTCCCCGGTCAGGACGATGCCGACGCTCTCGCCGCGCACGGGCACCCAGCCGCCCACCCATTCGGTGAGCGGCGGGGAGGAGACCGGCAGCAGGACGAGCGCGAGCGCGGCCGTGCCGCCGGAAACCGCGCAGGCCGCGATGTCGGCGGCGAGCCGGGGCAGGCGGCCGCCGGTCGCGACGAGCAGGGCGGCGCCGAGCAACGGGATCACGACGAGCAGCGGCAGCAGGTGGCGCATCAGCCGCGCAGCTCCCTGAGCTCGTCGGGGTCGACCGTGCCGTGCCGCTTGGCGATCTGGATGACGAGCGCGAGCAGCAGCGCGGTGACGGTGGCGCCGACGACGACGTCGGTGAGGGCGAGGGCCTGCACCACCGGGTCGACCACGGGCCGTGAGCCGGGCTGGATGTCGGAGAACACCGGGGCCGTGCCGCCGTCGCGGTAGCCGACGGCCAGCAGCAGGACATAGGTGGCGGCCTGGCACACCGACAGGCAGCCGATGGCGTGGATCAGATTGCGGCTGGTGGCCATGCCGTAGCAGCCGATCAGGAAGACCCATGCGGCGACCAGGTACGGAAGGACGTGCAGCACGGCGGTCACAGTGGTCTCAACTCCCGTTCTCCTCCTCGATCTCGACGGCCTGGTCCAGGAAGCCCGCGAGCAGCACGACCACCGCGCAGGCGACCTCCATGCCGATGGCCGCGTTCAGCAGGGGGACGGTGCCGCCGGAGGACAGCGTGTTGAACGTGCCGTACGGCAGCAGCGTGTTGGCGAGCAGGGCGGTCCCGGCGAGCACGCCCGCGAGGCCGAGCACCAGGTAGGCGGAGACGGCGAGCGCGTCGGCGATCTCGAACAGGGCGACCGGGCGGACGCGTTCCAGGGCGCGGTAGTCGGCGCCGAGGTACAGCAGGTGCAGGGCGGTCGCGGCGACCACGCCGCCCTGGAAGCCGCCGCCGGGGCTGAGCTGGCCGTGGGCGATCACGTAGAGGCCGCACAGGAGGGCGACGGGCAGCACGACCAGGGCGTAGCGGCGTACCGGCATCGCCACGTCGGCGGGTTCGGGCCGGGCCCGGTGCTCGTCGCGGGTCTGGCGCAGCAGGACCACGCAGCCCAGCACGGCGCCGAACAGGATGGTCATCTCGCCGAGGGTGTCGTAGGCGCGCTGGTCGAAGTTGACGGAGGCGATCGTGTTGGCGATGTGGCGGGCGAGCGAGGCGTGCACGGCCCGCTCGCCGTACGGGTGCCGGCGGCCGCCGAAGGCCGGCAGGTCGAGGCAGGCGGCGACGAGGAGGGCGGCGAGGCCCGCGCCGCCCACGGCCAGCAGCCACAGCCGGGCGCGCCGGGTCACCGGTCGCCGTCCTTCGCCCGGGGCCGCCGCCGCACCTTGCGCACCGACAGCATCACCAGCAGCGGGGTCAGCGCGGAGCCCACGGCCAGCTGGGACAGGCCCACGTCGGGGGCCTGGAGCACGGTGAACAGCACGGCGAGCAGCACGCCGAGGACGGACAGCACCAGGGCCTGCCGCGCCGGGTCACGGGTGGCCACGGCCGCGGTCGCGGCGCCGGCCACCAGCAGCAGGGCGACGACGATCACGGCATCAGCCACGCCGCACCCCCCGCACTCCGCCGGACAGCGCCCGGGAGGCGACCAGGTTGCCGCCGATCAGCAGGGCGCCGATGACGAGGAGTTTGACCATGGCGCGGCTCGGTCCGGTGGCCGCGCACAGGACGGCCACGACGACCGCGCCGAGGGCCGCGGCGGCCCAGGTCGGCCCCCAGGCCCGCGGCCGGTCGCCCTCGAGCTCGTCGCTGAGCAACCGCGCGAAGACCAGGGTGCCGACCGGGCCGAGCAGCGCCAGCAGCAGGGCCAGGTCGACGTACGAGGGGCGGCCGTAGCCCTGGGAGAGGAGCAACAGGCAGGGGCAGACCGCCGAGGTGATCAGGTTCTGGGCCATGACCCGGCGCCGCAGCGGGCCGGTGGCCACGCCCCACAGGGCCGCGCCCGCTCCGGCGGCGAGCAGGACGGCCGCCGCGAGGATCCAGCCGTTCACCGCCACACCGCCCGTCGCGCGGCCCGGGCCGCGAGCGCCGTGACGGCCGCCGCGCCAGCGCCGACCGCCCACTCCAGGGGGTAGACGGTGCTGATCAGCACCAGCCAGAGCAGGACGAGCCCGGCCCACCAGGCGAGCCACTCGCCGACGGCGAGGAGAGCCGTACGCCGGTTCACACGCCACCTCCTCGGGCCGCCGGTCGATGGTTCGTCAGTGATGTCGTATATGTGCGTTTTCTCGGCATTCGCCGTGTGTGGCATCCAAGCACCACCGGCGAGGGAGCAGGCGGCGGCGCGCGGGCCTGAGCCCGGAGT
Source organism: Streptomyces sp. NPDC001480 (assembly GCF_042894725.1). Classification (NCBI taxonomy): domain Bacteria; kingdom Bacillati; phylum Actinomycetota; class Actinomycetes; order Kitasatosporales; family Streptomycetaceae; genus Streptomyces; species Streptomyces sp. NPDC001480. The sequence goes on from NZ_JBIAVX010000001.1 coordinate 266,196, forward strand.
GCCCCGGGAGCACGTCCGGAAACCGCCGGGCGGACGCGGCACGGGTGCCGTGGGGACGGCATCCCCGGCAGCTTCCCGGGTAAGCGCCTTATCACGCAGGGAAGTTGAAGACTGGAGGACTCAATGGGGATGACTGCCGCACGCCTGCGCACCCTCAGGGCGGGGCGTGTCCGTGCCGACCGGACCAAGGCGGGGACGGAGCGGGCGGAACGGCACGCGCTGCCACTGCCCGTACGGCTGCTGGCCATGCTCGTCGCCTTCGCCTTCATGGTGGCGTTCGCCGTCGTCCTGGCGCGGCTCACTCTCGAGCCGTCCCCGGCGTCGGTGTCCCTCACGCACACCAATCTGCACCCGGGCCGTTCGCTGAAGGCCTATCTGGACCAGCCCGAACTGCGCGACGCGGTGAAGCAGATCGGCGGGAACGTACTGCTGGGCGTCCCGTTCGGGGTGCTGGTCCCGGTCCTCGTGCCGAGGGCGCGCGGGTTCCTGAAGGTGCTGCTGCTCACCGCGACCGTGATGTTCCTGGTGGAACTGGCGCAGGGCACGCTGGTGACGGGCCGCGCCTTCGACGTGGACGACGTCATCCTCAACACCACCGGGGCGCTGGTCGGTTACCTGCTCCTGGGGCGGCGGCTCGGGCGCGCGGTGCACGCGCGGGTACGGAAGCACTGATCGTTCGAAGCTGGACCGGACCAACCTATTGACGGGGCCTTACCTCATTCCTTAAATCAAGGGGCGACACATCCACCCCCCACGGAAGGAGAGTCGTGGCCTCCCCACGCCTGCTCCGCAGATGTCTGTTCGCCGCCCTGTCGGCCGCCCTGGCCGCCTCCGCGGCCGTCGGCCCCGCCCGGGCCGACGCCTCCGGCACGGGTGCGCCCGCGTCGGATGCGTCGGCCGCCGCCGTCGCCTTCTCCGACAACTTCGACGGGCCCGCCGGTGCCGCGGTCGACTCCTCGAAGTGGCAGACCGAGACCGGCGACAACGTCAACAACCACGAGCGGCAGTACTACACGTCCGGCACCAGGAACGCGGCCCTCGACGGACAGGGTCACCTGGTCGTCACCGCGCGGCGCGAGAACCCGGCCGGCTACCAGTGCTGGTACGGCAGCTGCCAGTACACCTCGGCCCGGCTGAACACCGCCGGGAAGTTCAACGCGCAGTACGGGCACGTGGAGGCCCGTATGAAGATCCCGCGCGGGCAGGGCATGTGGCCCGCGTTCTGGATGCTCGGCACCCCGGTCAACTGGCCGGACTCGGGCGAGATCGACGTCATGGAGAACGTCGGCTACGAGCCCTCGACCGTGCACGGCACCATCCACGGTCCCGGCTACTCCGGCTCGGGCGGCATCGGAGCGGCCTACTCCCTCCCGGGCGGCCAGGCCTTCGCGGACGCCTTCCACACCTTCGCCGTGGACTGGGCACCGGACTCCATCACCTGGTCGGTGGACGGGAACGTGTACCAGCGGCGCACGCCCGCCGACCTGGGCGGCAGGACGTGGGTGTTCAACAAGCCGTTCTTCCTGATACTGAACCTGGCCGTGGGCGGCTACTGGCCCGGGGACCCGGACGGCTCCACCTCGTTCCCGCAGCAGCTCGTGGTGGACTCGGTGTCGGTGACGACCGGCGGCACCGGGACCGGATCCGCCATCCGGGGCCTGGCCGGCAAGTGCGTGGACGTGGCCGGGGCGAACTCCGCAAACGGCACGCCCGTACAGCTGTACGACTGCAATGGCACCGCGGCCCAGCAGTGGACGGTCGGCGGCGACGGCACGATCCGCGCGCTGGGCAAGTGCCTGGACGTCACCGGCGGCGGCACCGCGGACGGCACGACGGTACAGCTCTACGACTGCAACGGCAGCGCCGCGCAGAAATGGGCCCTCTCCTCGGCGAACGACATCGTGAACCCCCAGGCGAACAAGTGCCTGGACGTCACGGGCAACAACTCCGCCAACGGCACCCGGCTCCAGATCTGGACCTGCTCGGGCGGCGCCAACCAGAAGTGGACGGTCGGCTGAGCCCTACGGCCAGCGTGGGGCCCAGGTGAACTTGCCGCCGCCCACCCAGCGGACCACGTCCGGGTCGTCGAGGTCGTGGACCGTGATGCCGTACGCGGCGGCGGCTTCCAGCACGTCCGTGACGGCGTGCGCCTCACCGACCACCTGACCGTCTATCTCCACGATGCGGAAGGGCGGGTCGCCCGGCTTCCCGCGCATCACTCCGTGCACCAGGATCCGCGGGTGGGACATATAGGGCACTGCTTGCTCGGTCATGCAATTCAGCGTAAAACGCGCGGCGTCCCGGCGTGTCATCGACGGGGGCGATCGTCACGCCGTCCTCGAACAGCTCGAAGACCCCCGGGTCGATGCAGGAGGACCGGCACACGGCGGGCGTGTTGCCGAGGTAGTGGCTGACTCCGCGTGCGGCGCGGGCGGTCTGCCGGGGCCGGACGGCGCTCCCGTGCGGCCCCGGCGGCCGCGAGTGGTACGAGCGGGTCGCCTCGCTCGTCCCGGTGGCGGAAGCCTCGGCCGCGGCGGACCCGGCTGGATCCGGGCCGGCCGGGGGAGCTGGTGCGCAGTCGCACGGTCTCAGGGGCGCCGCCAGTCGTCGCTCCCGAGGTGCGAGCCGGCCATCGGGCCCATCCGGAGCATGCCGCCGTCGACGGCCCAGGAGGCGCCGGTGACGTAGGAGGCGTCCGGGCCGGTCAGGAAGGCGATGACGGCCGCTACCTCACGGGCGTCGCCCGGCCGGCCGAGCGGCACGCCGGGGCGGCTCTCGGTGTGCGGGTCCGTGTCCTCCTGGCCGGTCATCGGCGTGGCGATCTCGCCGGGGGCGACGGCGTTCACCGTGATGCCGTACTCGGCGAGCTCCAGCGCCATGACCTGGGTGAGCAGGCCGAGGCCGCCCTTGGCCGCGCAGTACGGGGCCGCGCCCACCCGGGGCTGGTGCTCGTGGACGGAGGTGACGTTGACGATCCGGCCGCCGTCGCCCTGCCGGATCATGTGCCGGGCCGCGTGCTGCCCGCACAGGAAGGGGCCGACCAGGTCCACGTCGATGACCTCGCGCACCGTGTCCGGCTCCAGGTCGAGGAAGGGCGTCGAGGTCCCCGTGCCGGCGTTGTTGACCAGGATGTCGAGCCTGCCGAGCCGGTCGCACAGCTCGTCGACCGCGCCCGCCGCGCCGGGCAGCCGGGTGAGGTCCATCTGTGTCACCACGGCCCGCTGCCCCGCGGCGCGCACCTCCTCGGCGGTCTCCTCCGCGCCCTTGAGGTCGGTGTGCCAGGTGATGCCGATGTCCACGCCCTGCCGGGCCAGGCGGACGGCGGTGGCGCGGCCGATGCCGGAGTCGGCCCCGGTGATCACGGCCACCGGGGAGCGCGGTGCGGCGGGAGCGGACATGACAGGCCTCCTCCACGTGGGGCAGGTGGACGGAGCACCGCAGTACCCGGGTGCGAACCGGGCAAACCGGCAGGCCGCCGTGCGGCCCCGGCGCCACTGGGGAACCCTGGAGGGGCACGCGGGGAAGGGAGAGGAAGGGGAGGCGCATGGAGCCCGTCGAGGCACTGGACCGGATCGCCTTCCTGCTGGAGCGGTCCCTGGCGCCGACCTACCGGGTACGTGCCTTCCGCACGGCCGCCCGGGTGCTCACCCAACTGCCCGCCGAGGAGGTGGCCGAGCGGGCGTCGGCGGGGACGCTGGAGTCGCTGAAGGGTGTCGGCCCGAAGACCGCGCAGGTCGTGCGCGAGGCGCTGGCCGGTCAGACACCGGGCTACCTGCGCAAGCTGGAGGACGAGGCGGAGAGCCCGCTCGCACGGGGCGGCGAGCGTCTGCGTGCGCTCCTGCGCGGCGACTGCCATCTGCACTCGGACTGGTCCGACGGCGGCAGCCCGATCGACGAGATGGGCCGGGCGGCGGCCGGGCTCGGCCACGAGTGGGCGGTACTGACGGACCACTCGCCCCGGCTGACGGTGGCAGGGGGACTGTCCCCCGAGCGGCTGCGCGAACAGCTGCGGGTGGTGGCGGAGCTCAACGCGACCTGGGCCCCGTTCCGGCTGCTGACCGGCATCGAGTGCGACATCCTCGAGGACGGCTCGCTCGACCAGGAACCGGAGCTGCTCGACCGGCTCGACGTGGTGGTGGTGTCGGTGCACTCCAAACTGCGCATGGACGCCCGGTCGATGACCCGCCGCATGGCGGCCGCCGTCCGCGACCCGCGCTCCGACGTCCTCGGCCACTGCACCGGACGGCTGGTGACCGGGCGGGGACGGCCGGAGTCGGAGTTCGACGCGGACGAGGTGTTCGCCGCCTGCGCCGAGACCGGCACGGCCCTGGAGATCAACTCCCGCCCGGAGCGGCTGGACCCGCCGCGGCGGCTGCTGCGGCGGGCGGTCGAGGCGGGCGTGCTGTTCTCCGTCGACACCGACGCGCACGCGCCCGGCCAGCTGGACTGGCAGATCCACGGGTGCGCGCGGGCGGAGGAGTGCGGGGTGCCGCCCGAGCGGGTGGTGACCACCTGGTCCATGGACGAACTGCTGGCCTGGACGAGGGAGCGCCGGACGCCGTCCGGCGTGGCGGGGTCCTGACGTGGTACCCGTGCGACACGAGACGCAGCAGACGGACCCGAGACGCGTCTCGGAGACACAGAGAGAAAGGCCCCCGGATGGACCGTGCCCGTGCCGCAGTCTTCGACGTCGACGGAACCCTCGTCGACACCAACCACCTGCATGTCGTGACCTGGTGGGAGGCCTTCCGGCAGGCGGGCCACCGCGTGCCCATGCACGCCGTGCACCGGGCCGTCGGGCTCGGCTCCACCGATCTGATCGCCCATCTGCTGGGCGACGCCCGCGACAAGGACCGGGACGGTGAGCTCAGCGCCGCGCACAAGGCGCTGTACGGCCAGTACTTCGACCGGCTGCCCGCGCTCCGGGACGCCGGGGAACTGCTCAGGCGCCTGCACGGGGACGGCTGGACGGTGGTCCTGGCCACCTCGGCGAGCGGCGCGGAGCTGGGCGCGCTGCGCCGGGCGATCGACGCGGACGAGGCCATCGCGGCCACCGCGAGCGCCGACGACGTGGCGGAGGGCAAGCCCGCGCCCGAGCCCGTGGAGCACGCGCTGGAGCTGGCCGGGGTGCCCGCCGAGCGCGCGGTGTTCGTGGGCGACACGGTGTGGGACATGCGCGCCGGGAGCCGGGCCGGGGTCCGTTGCGTGGGCGTCCTGTGCGGCGGCATTCCGCGCGCCGACCTGGAGGACGCCGGCGCGGAGGCGGTCTACGACGATCCCGCGCACCTTCTGGCGTCCCTGGGCGGCAGTCCGCTGGCCCCATGACCTGGGATTCGTGAACTTCAGCCACTTGAGGAACCGCGATCTTGGGATACCCGCACACCATGACGAGCGTGACACGGATACCACGACAGGCACTGTCCCGGGGCGCCTCGGGCGTCGGCCGGTCCGTCCGGGCCGCCTGGCGGGGACCTGGCCGGGAGCGAGACCTGGTGGTGCAGTCGCTCAAGGCCGCCGGGGCCGCGCTGCTGGCCTGGTTCGTGGCGAGCAACTGGCTGGGCGACCCGCTGGCCATGATGGCACCCTGGGTCGCGCTGCTCATGGTGCAGGCCACGGTGTACAGCTCGCTGCGGCAGGCGGCGCAGCAGCTCGCGGCGATCTGCATCGGAACGCTGCTCGGCACGGCGGCGCACCTCGTCTCCGGGGACACGCTGGGTGCGCTCGCCATGTGCCTGCCCGTGCTGATGCTGCTGGCGAACTGGTCGCGTTTCGGCAACCAGGGGATCTACGGGGCGACCACGGCGGTGTTCACCCTGGCCTCCGGCAGCGTCACGGCGGCCTCGGCCGGGCACCGGGTGGGCGAGTCCGCGCTGGGCGCGGTGATCGGGGTGGCCGTCAACGCGTTCGTGCTGCCGCCGATCCATCTGCGGGACGTGCGGGAGAACCTCGCGGCGCTGACCCGGGATGTGGGTGACGTGCTGTGCACCATCGCCGGAGGTCTCAGGCGCGGGGACTGGGACGCCGACACCGCGGCCGACTGGTCGCACGACGCGGCCCGCGTCGAACTCCGCCTGGAGTCGCTCCGCTCGGCCCGCGGCTGGAGCCGCGAGAGCCTGCGGCTGACCAACCGTGCGTTGCGGTTCCTGCGCCGCGTCCCCTCGGACCTGCCGCCGGAGGAGGAGGACGAGCGCTGGAGCCGGGTCACCGGTCATGTCCGCGCGCTGACCCGGACGCTCGCGGTCTCCGCCGACGAGGGCCGCACGGCCACGCCTCCGGACCGGGCAGTGCTGCAGCCGTACGCGGAACTGCTGGAGCTGATCGCCCGGTCGTGCCACGAGGAGAGCGACCGTCTGCTGGGCGGGCGGCCCGGCGTGGATTCCGACGCGCGTCGCGGCGGGGTCCGCGGCGACGAGCAGGACGACGACCACGCCGAGCGGACGCGGCGGGAGCTGCGCCGGCAAGTGCAGGAGGGCCTGCGTGAGCACGCCGGATGGGAGGCGCCGCGGGCGGCGGTCCTGGGCGCGATGCTGCTCCAGGCCGAGAACCTGTGGGCGGAGACCGCTTCCGCTCCACCGTCGACGCCGGACAGTGACACACATCACTACACAGGACGGCACACATCGGAACAACCACCGGTGGTTCCCCGTTGAACCAACCGTGGGTGCGGACGGGACAGTGTCCCCGGGCCTCACCTTTTGCCCACAGGGACGATCGTTCGGCTGAAGCCCTGTGGAGCCTTTCGCCGAGAGGCGACCGCCGTCCGCGCCCACACCTCGGCTGCCCCGACCGGTCTTCCCCCGTCCGGTCGGGGCTCTCTCATGTCCGGCTCGGTCACGCCCCGCCGTCGACGAAGGCCCGCAGGTCCGCCGTGAGCCGTTCGCCGTGCGTGAAGGGCAGGCCGTGGCCCGCGTTCTCGTAGACCTTCAGCGTGCCGTCCGGCACGAGCCGCGCCGAGCGGGCGCCGGTCACCTCCAGCGGCGCCGAGAAGTCGTGCGTGCCGTGCACCACCAGCACCGGCATCCGCAGCTTGGGCATCTCGGCGGTGACGTCCACCGCGACGGCCAGATCCTGTATCGCGATCGACGCGTGCGGGGTGGTGGCCAGGCAACGGTCGATGATGTGGCGCCGGAAGGCCGGCGACACCTCGACGCCGGGCAGGCCGATGCCGAAGAACGGGTCGGCTCCGTCCTCGTAGAAGGCCGCCCGGTCGCGCCGGTAGACGTCGTTGGCGGCGCGCGCGTCGGCGGGGTCCACCCCGTCCGGGTTGTCGGCCGTCCGGACCACGCCGGGCGCGACGCCGCTGACGAGGGCGACCCGGGCCACCCGGTCGTCGCCGTGCCGGGTCAGACAGCGCACCACCTCGACGCTGCCCACCGAGTGACCCACCATCGTGACCTCGCGCAGGTCGAGGTGGTCGAGGAGCCCCCGCAGGTCGTCGGCGAGGCTGTCGAGGTCGAACCCGCCCCACACGTCGTCGGAGCGTCCGTGTCCCCGCCGGTCCATGCTGACGCACCGGTAGCCCGCCGCCGCCAGCGGCAGCATCTGGAACTCCCACATCTCGGTGCCCAGCCAGGCGCTGTTCACGAAGACGACCACCGGGCCGTCCGCGGGCCCGTAGTCGATGTAGTGCAGGCGTACACCGTCGACGGGGCTCTCGAAGTACGGCATGGCGGTCCTCCTGGAATCCGGTGGGTGGGTACGTCCTCGATCATTCCGGCTCCGGCGACAGGGGTCGATTACCTCACGTGTAATGAGCGGCGGCCGGCCGCGTGCATGGCCGGCGAACCGGGTACTCGGACGGTCCGGCCGTCAGCCGCCACCGAGAGGAGCCGAAGGTGAGCAGCGCAGCGGGCAGCAAGGTCGTGGTCACGGGCGCCACCGGCAACGTAGGGACCAGCATGGTGCGCCTGCTGGCGGAGGACCCGCAGGTCGAGTGGGTGCGGGGGCTGGCCCGCCGGACGCCGGAGTGGATGCCCCCGAAGACCGAGTGGTTCCGGGTCGACGTGGCGTCGGAGCAGGCCGACCTCGCCGAGCGGTTCGCTGGGGCGGACGCCGTGGTCCACCTGGCGTGGGCGTTCCAGCCGACGCACGACCCGGCGAAGACCTGGCGGACCAACGTGCTCGGGAGCATCCGGGTGTTCGAGGCGGTGGCCGCGGCGCGGGTGCCGGTGCTGGTGCACGCCTCGTCGGTCGGCGCGTACTCGCCGGGACCGAAGGACTACGCGGTGGACGAGTCGTGGCCGACGCACGGCTGGCCGGACGCCGCGTACTGCCGTGAGAAGGCCTACCTGGAGCGGGCCCTGGACATCTTCGAGCGCGACCACACCGATGTGCGGGTGGTGCGGATGCGCCCGGCCTTCCTCTTCAAGCGGGAGTCGGCGAGCGAGCAGCGCCGGATCTTCGCCGGCCGCTTCCTGCCGGGCCCGCTGGCCCGCCCCGAGCTGATGCGTTTCCTGCCGGACATACCCGGTCTGCGGGTGCAGGCGCTGCACACCGACGACGCGGCCGAGGCGTACCGCATGGCGCTGCGCTCGCCCGAGGCGCGGGGTGCCTACAACGTGGCGGCCGAACCGCCGGTCGACGCCGACCTGCTGAGCGGGATGCTCGGCACCCGTCCGGTACGGCTGCCCCGCACCGCGGCCCGGTCCGCGATCGCCGCCGCCTGGGGGCTGCACCTGGTGCCGGCCTCCCCGCACCTGTTCGACGCGGTGCTGCGGCTGCCGATCATGGACTGCACGCGCGCGCGTACCGAACTGGGCTGGCGGCCGCGGCGCACCGCGACGGATGTGCTCCAAGAGTTCCTGAGCGGGCTCCAGCAGGGCGCGGGGGCCGGTACCGAGCCGCTGCGGGGCCGCAAGGTCGGCTGAGGTTTAGCAGGTCGGCGGGCCGGTACTCATACAGACCGCGCAACACCCTACGGGAGGACGCCGTGACTGACGACCACCAGAAGGGACCCGGGGAAGGCAGCCGTCCCGTACCGCGGGATCTGCCGGACCAGCAGGCGCGACCGGACGATGATCCCTGGGAGGCGGCGTCGGGCGAGCGGCTCGACGACACCGGCGAGGACGACGTGCCCGACACCGACGAGGCCGGGACCGGGCGGCAGGGCGCGCCGCGTTCGGGGACGGAGCAGACCGAGCATCCCGTGCCGGACGAGCCCTCGGCCTGAGCCCTGGGCCCCGGCCGTGGTCCTCACGCGTCGGGAGCCCGCTCCCGCAGCGCCCGGCGCCAGGCCGGCAGCCGGTCCTCGGCGGTCGGCTCCTCGCGTCGGCCGCCGCGCGCGAAGAAGTCGGCCAGCGGCAGGATCGCCGCGCCCACCGTGACCGCGTCGGGGCCGAGCCGGCCCAGGTCGATGGTGACCTTCTCGGCCGGGTGGCGCAGCGCGTACGTGGTGGCGTGCCGGCGTACGGCGGGCAGGAAGCGGGCGCCGAGCTGGAGTCCGGCCCAGCCGCCGATCAGGATCCGCTCGGGCTGGAAGAGGTTGATCAGGTCGGACAGGCCGGCGCCGAGGTACTCGGCGGTCTCCTCCAGGACGGCGAGTGCGACCGGGTCGGGGGCCGTGCCCTCGGGCGGGTAGGCGGCGGCGAGCATCGCGGTCAGCGCGGTCTCCTCGTCGGTGCCCTCCGGCGGGTGTCCGCCCTCCTCCCGCCAGCGGTCGAGCAGCGACTCGGCGCCCGCGTAGGCCTCGAGACAGCCGGGCGCCCCGCAGCGGCAGCGGCGCCCGCGCACCCGTACCGTCAGGTGTCCCCACTCGACGGCCCGGCCGTGCTCCACCTCCGGCGTGACCAGGCAGGCGCCGACGCCGGAGCCGAACAGCACCACGATCGCGTTGCGGGCGCCCCGCCCGGCGCCGAACCACATCTCGGCCTGGCCGAGGGTCTTGGCGCCGTTGTCGATGAAGTACGGGATGCTGTCGGGGAGTTGGGAGCCGGAGCGGAGCAGTGACTCCAGCGGTACGGCGTCCCAGCCGATGGTCTGCCCGTGCACCACGGCGCCCCGGTCGGAGGTGCGCTCCACGATGCCGGGGACGCCGACCCCGACGCCGAGCAGCCGCTCGGGAGCGGTCCGCGCGCCCGCGAGGACCTCGGCGACGCCGTCGCGGATGTGTCCGACGATGCCGTCGACGTCGTACCCCTGCCGGGTCAGGGGACGTTCGGCGCGGGCGAGTTCGGTGAGGGTCAGGTCGAACAGCTCGACGCGGACGCGTGTCTCGCCGACGTCGACGCCGATCATGTGGCCGCTGTCCGGGGCGACCCGCAGCAGGGTGCGGGGGCGTCCGCCGTCGGAGTCCACGCTGCCGGCCTCCTCGACCAGCCCGTCGGCGACCAGGTCCGCGACCACGTTGCTGACCGAGCCGGAGCTCAGCCCGGTCGCCGGGCCGAGCTCGAAGCGGCTGAGGGGTCCGTCGAAGTACAGCCGTTGCAGCACCGCCGTGCGGTTGCCCCGTCTGAGATCGCGTACCGTGCGCCCGTTCCGCCCCGCCATGTGGCTCCCTCCGAACCCTGCCCGATCTGCAACATACCCTTGCGGACGGGTCTGGCGCGACATTCGTCCAACCCTTAGTTCATGTGGTGAGCTAAGCGTGCGCCAGGGAGGGCTCAGGAGGACGGAGCCGCCTCCTCGATCTCGTTCAGCGCGGCGACGAGTTCCGGGGCCACCGCCTCCCGCACCCGGCGCTCGCGCTCCTCCCCCACCGCCCGGGGAACCGTCTCGGTCAGCATGATCAGGTAGAGGTAGGCGCGGTACAGGGCGAGCCGGAGCCGGGCCGGGCCGTCGAACCCGGCCGCCGCGCCGGCCTCGCGGTAGCCCGCGAGGAACGCCTCGTCCCGGCGGATGTCGCCGAGCAGGGCGAGCGAGACGAAGTCGGCCAGCGGGTCACCCCAGAACATCCGCTCGCCGTCGATGAGGCCGCCGATGCGGACGTCCCGGGCCGAGCGGTCCAGCAGGATGTTCCCCTGCCACAGGTCGAAGTGGACGGGGCGCGGGACGGTGACCTCCTCCAGCGCGCCGTACGCGGCGCGGGCGGTGCGGGCCACCGCGTCGGCGGGGCGGGGCAGGCGGGCCGCGTAGCGGCGGGCGTCGTCGAGGATCGCCTCGAACATCGCGGTGAACGCGGTCCGCCAGTCCTGGGCGAGCGGGCCCAGGGCGCCGGAGGGGTAGCCGAAGCCCGGCCCGCGCAGCCGGTGCAGCCGGGCGACCTGGCGGCCCAGCTCCCGGCGCAGTGCCGGGCGTTCGGCTTCCGTCACCGATCCGTCCCAGGGTTCGCCCGGGCAGAGCGTCATCAGCAGGTGGGCCACGCCGCCGTCGCCACCGAGGGCCACCACGCCCGGCGCGGTGACGCCGGCCTCGGCGGCCACCCGGCAGAACTCCGCCTCGGAGATCAGCAGCCGGGACTCGTGCCGCAGGCCGGGCACGGTGGGCGCGACCTTCAGCACGTACCGCCTGCCGTCGGTGAGCCGCAGCTCCTCCACGGTGTTGTACGTGCCGCCGCCCAGCGGGCGCACGTCGGCCAGCGAGCCGGGCGGAACGCGGGAGCCCTCCAGCACCAGCCGGGCCCGTTCCCAGGAGTCCACCACCGTGCGCCCACCCCTCCCCTTCGGGTCAGCCGGCCGCGTACACGTCCTCGACGTATCGGCCCGCTGCCACCAGCGTGTCGAGCCACCGTCCGGCAGCCGCCTCGTCGGCACCGGGTGTGCGGTCCCGGTACAGGGTACGGAACGCCTCAGGGACGCCGGGCGCCATCCGTGAGCCATGGTCTCCTTCACCGTGAGCGCGTAGTCGGCGTGGTCGTGCAGCCGGTAGCGGTGGACGAGCATCGCCGGCAGCATGGTCGCCTCGTGCAGGGCGAACTGCCGTCCGATGCAGGCGCGTTCGCCGGTGCCGAACGGTTTGAAGGCGTGCCCGGGCCGGGCCGCCTCCGCCTCGGCGGTGAACCGGTCCGGGGCGAACAGCTCGCCGAGGCGCTGCGGCTCAGGCACCGCTCGCGGTACCAGGTGTCGGTGCGCTGGCGGGCGCCGGGCGGTACCGAGCGCCGCGGGGAGCTGACCGCGGACCCGGTGAGCGACTCCGTGGAGTCGACGCCGATGCTGCCGGTGATGCTGTGCTCGACGAGCGCGAGCGGCACGCCGAGGAGCCCGAGCGGGTCACACCGATGAAAGGGCAGGGTGCTGGCACTGCTCGCCGGGGGCGCCACCACGGCCCGCGCGGCCCGCGAACTGGGGCTCACCAAGGACGGCGTCACCTACCACCTGCGCCGCCTGTCCACCCGCTGGGGCGCGGCCAACCGCGCGGAACTCATCGCTCGCGCGTACGCCTCCGGGGTGCTCGCGACCGGGGTGTGGCCGCCGGTGTCGAGGGCGGCGGAGGCGGAGTAGACCCCACTCCACAGGCGGACACCTGACGGCCCCGAGCACCGAGAGAAGCCGACGGCCGGCACCACCCGCCTGCCGAGGGCCCGGCCGACCGCACGCAACCCCTCGCCCCCGCCTATGCCTCCGGCGTGCTCGCGAGGGGGGCGGAGCAGGCGGTGCCCGCTCCTTCCGGGGCGCCGAAGCGGGCCAGGGTGTGCCAGACCATCTTCAGGTCCTGAAGGGGGTACCGGCCGGTGCGGGCCGCGTCGCCGATGATCCTCGGGTCGAGGACGCCGCGTTCGGCGATGGCCGCGCCGAGGTCGGCGTACTCCGGGCCCCGGTAGTCGGCGTGGCGGCGCAGTCGCGGCACGGTCAGCCGGTAGCCGGGGTGCCATTCCAGCGGGCAGGGCAGGCTGCGGGCGGCGGCCTCGACGGGCGTGCCCCGGTAGCTCGCGTCCAGGACGAGCGCCTCCACGTCCCGGGCCAGCAGCACGCCCCCGTGCACATGCGCCTCGACGTAGTCGTTCAGCGCGTCCTGCTCGTCCGCCTCCGCCAGGGCGAGGAGCGACATCCCGGCGGCCACGCCGAAGTCGGCGGGCTCGGCCGCGCTGTCGGGGTAGCAGAAGGTGGCCCGGGCCTGCGCCGCGGCCGTCAGGCGGAAGTGCGATGAGCCGAAGCGCGGGGCGGCGCCGACCACCTGCCGGCGGAAGTTCAGCGCACCGTACACGGGGCGTTCCGTCGGTGGCGCGCCGTCGTAGGAGCCGCCGAAGATGCGGCTCTCCCAGCGCCACCGGTCGCCGCCGGAGTGCGCGGTGAGCCCGCCGTTGCTGGTACCGGTGACGAACTGCGAGTGGTACACGCCGTCCCGGGCCAGCGCCCCCAGTAGGGGCAGGCCGCCGGAGAGCCGGTCGGGGTGGAAGTTCAGGGTGATGCGCAGACCCGGGTCCAGGGCGGGTCCCGACGAGCGTGCCGCGACGTGGCGCAGCGCGGCACGCGCCGACCGCGCGAGCGCGTACCCGAAATCCATTGGCTTCCCCTCCCACGGCCTGCCTACCCTGGCGGCCTCGGATACCTAGTGCTCCTAGGTTTCTGCCTACTAACACACGCACACATCTGGATCCCCCATGAAACCACTCACCGAGCAGGACATCCGCGGCTCCTTCGTCAACTGCTCGAAGGGCGAGGCGAAGCGGATCGCGCTCCCCCGCGATCTGGACGAACGCCCCTGGGACGACCTGGACTTCCTCGGCTGGCGGGATCCCGGCGCGCCCGACCGCAGCTATCTCGTCACCGAGCGGGCCGGCGGGCTGGTCGGCATCACCCTGCGCTTCCCCTCCTCGCAGCGCGGGTTCCTGCACCGCAGCATGTGCTCGCTGTGCCTGACGACCCATCGCGGGGGCGGTGTGTCCCTCATGACGGCACGCAAGGCGGGCGCGGCCGGCCGCGAGGGCAACTCGGTCGGCCTGTACATGTGCACCGACCTGGCCTGCTCCCTGTACGTACGCGGGAAGAAAGTCCCCGACTCCGGGGCACGCTTCGAGGAGAGCCTCACGATGGAGGAGCAGACAGCCCGTACGACGGGCCATCTGGCCGCCTTCCTCGACAAGCTGTACGCCTGAGGTCAGGCCTCCTCCACGGCGAGGACGATCTTGCCGCGGTTGTCCCGCCGCTCCAGCCGCTCGTGGGCGGCCCGGGCCTGTTCGAGCGGCAGGACGGTCTCCACCGGCACCCGGTACGTCCCGTCCGCGACGCGCGCGGCCAGCTCGCGCAGATCGGCTCGCGGGTCGTAGCCGTGGACCTGGAGGTCGGTGAGCTGGAAGCCGAGGATCGAGGCGTTCTTCGGGTAGAAGTCGCGGGTGTCGACGGTGCTGGGCTCCAGCGCGACGTTAGCCAGCGCCACCACCCGTCCGCCGTGCCCCACCTCGCGCAGGCTGCGGGCGAGGGCGGCGCCGCCCACGGCGTCCAGCACGATGTCCGCGCCACGCCCGCCGGTGATCCGCAGCACCTCCTCGACCTCGGCGTCGCCGGGGTACGCGGAGGTGTCGACAGTGGCGTGCGCGCCGAACCCACCCGCCCAGGCGGCCTTCGCCGGCGACCCGGCGAGCGCGACGACCCGGGCGCCGGCCGCGGCGGCGATCTGCACGGCAGCGCTGCCCACTCCGCTCGCGGCGGCCTTCACCACCACGGTGTCCTCCTTGCCGACCGGGGCGAGGTGCCGCAGGCAGTACCAGGCCGACAGCCAGGCGATCGGCAGCGCGGCCGCGGTCACCAGGTCCACGCCGTCGGGCAGGGCCACCACCTGTCCGACGGGCACGGCGACCAGTTCGGCGTAGAAGCCGGGCGCGGTGCCCGCGTCGAGGGCCACCACCCGCTGCCCGACCTCCAGTCCGGTCACCCCGTCCCCCAGCGCGACGACGGTCCCGGCCGCCTCCGCGCCGGGAATCAGCGGCGGCCGCCCGGCCCGGTGGTACGCCCCCGACCTGACCAGGGCGTCCGCCCGGTTCACGCCCGCCGCGGCGACCCGTACGAGCACCTGCCCGGGGCCCGCCACGGGGTCGGGCACCTCGACCGGCACCAGCACCTCGGGGCCGCCGAACTCCTCGATCCGCACCGCACGCATACCGCACCCGCTTCCTGCCGCGGCCGCCGGGACGACGCCGCGGCGGCTGACACCGGTTCATGTGGTGTCACCCTGCGACACCATATGAACCGGTGTCAAGAGGGGTTAGGATCGTTCGCATGACCAGTGCGTCCGACCCGGTGCTCGCGTTCCCCTTCGTCGGGGGCCGTCCCTGCCTGGACTTCGTGGCCACGCTCGGCAGGCGGCACGCCACCCCCGTGGAGCGGCTCCCGGACACCGGCGCACTGGCCCGCTGGCTCGCCGAGGCACGCCTCACGCCCGACGAGGGGCCCGTCCGGGTCACCGCCGACGACCTGGCCGGGGCCCGCCTCCTGCGCGAGGCGCTCCACCGCGTCCTGCGGGCGGCGATGGCCGGCGACGAGCCGGACCCGGCCGACGTGGCGCTGGTCAACGAGGCCGCGGCCCACCCCGACCTGGCCCCCCAGTTGGGCGCACGGCGCTGGACGGCCCGGCACCCGGCGCGCGCCGCGCTGGCGACGGTGGCCCGGGACGCCGTCCTGCTGGTGCGCGGGCCCCTGGTCGAGCGGGTGAAGGAGTGCGGGAACCCGGACTGTTCCCTGCTCTTCCTGGACGACTCCCAGGCCCGCCGCCGCCGTTGGTGCTCCATGGAGCGCTGCGGCAACCTCGCCAAGGTCGCCGGCTACCGCTCCCGCAACCGCGCGGCCGTCACCCGCTGAGGCCGCAGCCCCTCCCCGACGGCCGCGGCACGATGTGGACCCCCTTGCCACTCGGCGGATCCCTGTGTTCGATGAGCCACCTGAACGGGAACAGGGGCAAGCGATGCAAGTTGTACGTGAATGGACGGCGCCCCTGTCGCGCTTCGTGCGGCGCCGGCGCGACCCGGTGGTCGTGCAGGCCCTGCGATCGGCCGTGGCGGCGTCGATCGCCTACGTCATCGCGCTCCGCCTCAGCCCTGAACCGGCGCCGCTGACCGCCCCCCTGACCGCGCTGCTCGTCGTCCAGGTGACCTTCTACGCCACGCTCACCAACGGCATCCGCCGGGTGAACGCCGTGGTCGCGGGTGTCCTGGTCGCCATCGCCTTCAGCCTGCTGGTGGGCCTGACCTGGTGGAGCCTGGCACTGCTGATCGTGGCCGCGCTGGCCGTGGGGCACCTGGTGCGCGTCGACGAGTACGTGGCCGAGGTGGCGATCAGCGCCATGCTGGTGCTCGGCGTCACCACCATCGGGTACACCGCCTGGGCCCGGATCGTGGAGACGCTGATCGGCGCGATCGTCGGCATGGGCTGCAACCTGCTGCTGGCTCCCCCGGTGTGGGTGGGCAAGGCCGGGGAGTCCATCGAGGGGCTGGCGCGGCGGCTGCGGCGGCTGATGCTGCGGGTGGGCGAGGAGGCCGCGACCCAGACGCCGGTGGAGGAGACCACCGCACGGCTGTACGAGGCACGCCGGCTCGACCACGAGATCACCGAGGTGGACGCGGAGCTGCGGCAGGCCGAGGACAGTCTCAGGCTCAATCCACGGGTGAAGGAGGGCCTGCTGCACCGGGTGGTGCTGCGCACGGGACTGGACACCCTGGAGATCTGCACGGTCGTGCTGCGGGTACTGGCCCGCTCCTTCACCGACCTGGCCAAGTCCCGGGACCCGGAGCCGCTGTTCACGCCGGAGACGGGCGCCGCGGTGCAGCAGCTGCTCTCCGAGATCGCCGACGCCGTGGTCAGCTTCGCCGTGCTGGTGACCACGGACCTCAGCCAGAACGCCGAGTCGGCGGAGGCCCGGCTCACCGCCGAGCTGCACACGGCCGCGGCCACCCGCGACAAGCTGGCCCTGGCGCTGCGGGCCGATGCCGAGCGCGACCCGCGGCACTGGCAGCTGCTCGGCGCCGTGCTGACCGAGGTCAACCGGATCATCGACGAGCTCGACACCGAGCACCGCTCGCGCCGCCTTCTGGAGGAACTGGACCGTGTCTCGCACGAGCAGCGCGCCCGGATGCCGCGCCTGACCCGGATGCGGGAGCGCATGGGGGTGCAGCAGCAGCTGCACCGGAACCGTCTGGGGGCCGGCAGGCGTTTCCCGTGAGAAGAGCAAGCGAGGAGACATCAGGGTGAGGGGGCGTGCGGATGACCGGCACGGCCGTACGGATCGACGGGAACACGCTGCGCCTGCCGGGCGGAGTGGCGGTGCGCTTCGTGCGCACCCTGCGGCTGCCGGAGTCGGGGACCCATCCGCTGCCGCCGGGCCTGGGCGAGTTCCCCGTGCGGCGGATCGCCGATCACGCGGACAGGGTGCCCGAGGAGTGGCGGGCACGCGGCGGCGTCATGCTGCCGGTGTATCTGCGCGAGGCGATGTGGCTGAGCTTCGCGGGCACCACGGAACCGGCCGCGCTCCAGGTCGGGGCGGGCAAGGTGTGCGCCGTGTCGGGCAGGCCGTTCGGCGACCGGCTCTCCCGCGACCCGCAGAACTACCTCGTTCTGCCCCGCCAGCCCTGGCTGGACGGCATCAACTCCGGCAAGGGCACGGTCCGCCAGTTCGTGGCGGTGCCGCTCGGGCTGGGCGCGACGGTGGAGGGCCAGGTCACCGGCGAGGAGGTGTGGGGCGGTATCCAGCTGCGGTCGTTCCCGCTGCGGGAGGACCGCCTCGCCGAGTGGCGCGAGGCGCAGCGGGCCCGGCAGGAGCGGACGCGGGGATACGGCGCCGCCCCGGCCGGCGCGATGCCCATGGCCCCGGCGGCCGCACCGGCCGCGCCCCCGGCAGGACCGCCCCGGAAGGCCGCGGCCATGGGGCTCGGGGTCGGCGGCTCGATGCGTCAGGAGGTCTACCGGGACGACCGGCCGCTGACCGACTGGTCCCAGGAACCGTCCGGGCGGGTGTTCGTACACCTGGTCACCCCGCCGGAGTGGCGGCGCATCACGGGCGAGGCGCCCCCGCCGTCCCCGGTGGACCGGGCGGCGTACACACGGGCGGGACTGCCCTGGTACGACTACTACGACCAGGACGCCGAGGACCTCGCCCCCACGGACGCCCTCGGATCCGTCAAGCCGGTCGGCGACTGGCTCGGTGACGATCTCGACCCCTGGCAGCAGCCGTCACCCGGCCAGGTGCAGCAGCTGAAGGACGGGCCGGGCCTGCCGGTGGAGGACGGCGACTGGTAGTCCTGGTCGTCACCGGCACCGGGCGCGTCCATTGCGCCCTGCGCAACCAGCGTTGCCGTTCTTGCACTTGAGGGACGGTCCGCGCGAAGGTGGCGTCACGACCGGGGCAACCGACGACCTGAGGTGCGGGCGATGGACAGTGGGGCGCAGGAGGCGCGCGGCGGCTGGAGCAGGCGCCGGTTCGTCGGGGCCGCGGCCGGGGCGGCCGCCGTGGTGGCGGTCCCCTCGCCCGCCGCGCCCCGGGCGGACGCGCCCGCACCCGGGGGGCGTACGGCCACCGCGCGGCCGGAGCGCGGTGTGCCCGAGCCGTCCCCGCGCCCGCTCCACCTGGGCACGTACACCTCCGTCGACGGCGGCGGCACCGGCATCGGCCTGGCCTCGTACGACCCGGTGACGGGCCGGATCACCGGCGGCGGGACCGTCACCGGTGTGGCCGATCCCTCCTACCTCGCCGTGCATCCGGACGGCCGCACCCTGTACGCGGTCGACGAGCGCACGGACGGCGGGGTGACCGCCGTGCGCCTGGCCGACCGGAAGGTCCTCGGCACCCGCGGCACCGGCGGCGCGGCCCCCTGCCACCTCTCCGTCCATCCGACCGGGCGCTGGCTGTTCAGCGCCAACTACGGGTCCGGCAGCGTGGCCGTGCACCCCATCGACGCGGCGGGCGCCCTCGGGGAGCGCACCGGTCTCGTCACGCACTCCAGTCCCCCGCCCGGTCCCGGCCGGCAGGGCCCGCACGCCCACCAGATCGTCACCAGCCCCGACGGCGGCCACGTCCTCGCCGTCGACCTGGGCACCGACACCGTCTACAGCTACCGCCTGGACACGGCCGCGGGCACGCTCACCGAGGTCGCCCGGGCCCACGCGCGCCCGGGCGCGGGCCCGCGCCACCTCACCTTCCATCCGGATGGCCGGCACGCCTACCTGGCCAACGAGGTCGACGACACGGTCACGGTGTGCGCCTACGACCCCGGCACGGGCCGGCTGGCGATCGGCACCCCGCAGTCCACCGGCACCGGCGCGGGCACCAACTACCCGGCCCAGTTCCTGGTGACCGCGAACGGCGCGTACGCCTACCTCGCCAACCGCGGCGACAACAGCCTCACCCGGTACGCGGTCGAGGCGGACGGTGCCCGGCTGCGCCTGATCGACACCGTGCCGGTGGGCGGGGACTTCCCCCGGCAGATCGCCTTCTCACCGGACGGCGGGCTGCTGTTCGCGGCGAACCAGCGGTCGGGCACGGTGAGCGTCTTCCACGTGGACACCGGCAGCGGGGAACTGCGGCGCGCGGGTGAGCCGTACGCCTCACCGGTCGCCGTCTGCGCGCTGCCGCTGTAGGCCGCGCGGGCAGCCGGCGGCGCTCGCCTGCGACAGCAGGACGTGCACGCGCTCGGTGAGCTGGGCGAGGTCGTCGGCGGGCGCGTGGAACGGCAGCCGTACGTCACCGTGGCCGCGGGCACGCTCGATGCGCAGCGTCAGTCCGTGGCGGTCCACCGCGAGGGGCGTCACCCGGGTCGCAGCATGAAGGCTGCCGGGTTCGACGAGCCGGGTGAGCCGTTCGACGGCGTCGGGGTGGGCGTCGGCGAGGTGGGTCAGCAGCCGGGCCTCGGCCGGGGCGAGCGGGTCGGGAGTCGCGGCGGCGAACTCGTCGAGGCCGACGAGCACCGCGCCGGAGGACCGGCGCAGCACCACCCGGGTGGGCCGGAACGCCAGCCGGCCGTCCTCGGCGGCGAACCAGCCGGCCAGCCAGAGGCGGGCACGGATCCGGTGGCGCACGGGGACGGGCGCGACGTCGGCGAACTCCAGCACGGCGGACGGCTCCCCGCGCGGCGCACAGACCGCCGCCGCACGCAGGGCGCCGTCCTCGGGCACCCGCAGCAGCACCCGCCCGTCCTCGTCGACGGTGTGTGCGCCGACGAGCTCCTCGCGCCCGCCGTCCGCCGTCACCGTGCAGGACCACGCCACGGCGAGCACCGAGCGGGCCTGTTCCGCCACGCCGGGCACGGCCGTCCAGCTGTCACCCATCCCGCAACCTCCTTAGGTAAGCCTTGCCTAACCTATCGAAGATCGGGGTGCGCGCCAACCGCGCCCCGGCCATGCCCCGGCCACGGCCACGCGATCAGGCCACGGCTACGTGATCAGGCCGAGCAGCGCCCGCGCACACAGGTCCCGCACCTGCTCCCGGGACAGATCGAACCCCCGCAGCCACTCCAGACACACCGCCGTGGTGAAGGCCAGCCAGCCGCGCACCGCGAGACCGAGGTCGCAGCGCTCGGCGAAGCGCGGGCCGAACTCCGGGTCCGCGGCGAGGGCGGCCAGGATCTGTCGCTCCTGGGCGGCCAGCGCCCGCTGGTAGACCCGGCGCACGTCCTGGTCGCCCGCCGCGTCGGCGCGATGGAAGGCGCGGTAGCCGTGGGCGTGGGTCTCGACGTACTCCAGGAAGGCGTCGAGACCCGCGGTGAGCTGCTCGCGCACCGGCACCCCGGGCACGGCCTCCGTCATCCGCAGCATGCGTTCACTCTCGCGCTCGACGACCGCCGCGAAGAAGTCCCTCTTGGTCGGGAAGTAGTGGTACAGCAGCCCGCGCGAGACTCCGGCGATCTCCGCGACCCGCTCGATCCACACGTCGTCGTAGGGACACTCCGAGAACAGCTGCGCACCGACCGACAGCAACTGCTCGCGGCGCTCCTGGGTGCTGAGTCGGCGACGGGTGCCCCCACCCTGGTTCGCGGCCATGACCGCACCTTACTTGACGCGGGTTCAACAACCGGATCAGACTGGAACACGCTATTGAACTCACGTACAACACGAACCCACGCAACACGCTCAACCGATGGCTTGGATCAAGGGAGATCGCGTCATGGCGGAGACGGGCAGCAGGACGGCGGGCGGGGCAGCGCTGCCCAAGGGGTTCCGCGGTGCCGAGCAGGGCTGGCCGGAGCTGGAGCGCATCCCCCACCCGCCGCACCGGCTGCCGCTGCTCGGCGACGTCCTCGGCGTCGACCGGCGCACACCGCTCCAGGACTCGATGCGGTTCGCCCGCCGGCTGGGCCCGATCTTCAGGCGCAAGGCGTTCGGGAACGAGTTCGTGTTCGTGGCGGGCGCCCGGCTCGCGGCCGACCTGGCGGACGAGACCAGGTTCGCCAAGCACGTCGGCCTCGGGGTGGCCAATCTGCGGCCGGTCGCCGGGGACGGGCTGTTCACGGCGTACAACCACGAGCCCAACTGGCAGCTGGCGCACGACGTCCTCGCCCCCGCCTTCAGCCGGGAGGCCATGGCGGGCTACCACCCGATGATGCTGGACGTAGCCGGCCGGCTGACCGGGCACTGGGACCGGGAGGCGGCGGCCGGGCGTGCCGTGGACGTGCCCGGCGACATGACCAAGCTGACCCTGGAGACGATCGCCCGTACCGGGTTCGGGCACGACTTCGGCTCCTTCGAGCGCGGCCGGCTCCACCCGTTCGTGACCGCGATGATCGGCACGCTCACCTACGCCCAGCGGCTGAACACCGTGCCCGCCCCGCTGGCCCCGCTGCTGCTGCGCGGCGCCACCCGGCGCAACGCGGCCGACATCGCCCTCCTCAACCGCACCGTCGACGACCTCGTACGGGCCCGGCGCGAGTCGGACGCGGGCGGGACCGGGGCCGGGGACCTGCTGGACCGGATGCTGGCGACGGCGCACCCGGAGACCGGGGAGCGGCTGTCGCCGGAGAACGTCCGCTACCAGGTGATCACCTTCCTGGTCGCGGGCCACGAGACCACCTCGGGTGCCCTCTCCTTCGCCCTGTACTACCTCTCCCGGCACCCCGAGGTGGCGGCCCGGGCCCGGGCCGAGGTGGACCGCGTCTGGGGCGACACGCCGGCGCCCGACTACGACCAGGTCGCCAAGCTTCGGTACGTGCGCCGGGTGCTGGACGAGTCGCTGCGGCTGTGGCCCACCGCGCCCGCCTTCGCGCGCGAGGCCCGGCAGGACACGGTGCTGGCCGGGGAGCACCCGATGCGCCGGGGCGCGTGGACGCTGGTGCTGCTGCCGATGCTGCACCGCGACCCCGAGGTGTGGGGTCCGGACGCCGAACGCTTCGACCCGGACCGGTTCGACGCGAAGGCCGCGCGGGGGCGTGCCCCGCACGTCTTCAAGCCGTTCGGGACCGGGGCGCGGGCGTGCATCGGCCGCCAGTTCGCGCTGCACGAGGCGACACTCGTCCTCGGCCTGCTGCTGCGCCGCTACGATCTGCGCGCCGACCCCGGATACCGGCTGCGGGTCTCCGAACGGCTGACCCTGATGCCCGAGGGACTGCGGCTGCGGCTGGAGCGGCGCCCCGTACCCGCCCCGGTGACGGCCGGGGACACGGACGGCCCGGCGTCAGCTCCGCGCTGTCCAGTGCACGGGGTGGGTGACTGACTCCGGCAGCCGGGTGCCGGCACTCCCCCGGGCCGCCTCGAGCTGGGGCTGGGTCAGGAAGAACGCGCCGGTCAGGTCGGCGTCCGTGAGATCGGCGTCCCGCAGGTCGGCGCCGATCAGGTCCGCGCCGCGCAGATCGGCGCCGGTCAGGTCGGCGGCGATGAGGTAGGCGCCGCGCAGACTGACGCCGCTCAGGTCGGCCCCCTTCAGCCGGGCGCCGATGAGGTCCGCGCCCCGGCGGTCCTTCTTCTTGGCGCCCTTGCCGCCCTTGCCGCTCCTGCCGTGCTTCGCGCTCTTGTCGCTCTTGGCGTCGAAGTCCGCCCGCACCAGGTCGCTGGTGCGCAGCAGCAGGACGTTGACCTCCTGCCGGTGGGCGGCCACGTCCAGCGCGGCCAGTTCGTCGGGGGTCTGCCGGGTCAGCCGCTCGGTCTTCGCCAGCGCCTCGCGCAGCTCGGCGTGCACGGGGCGGGCGGCGGGCAGGCCCAGCGCCTCGGTGAGGTACCAGAGCAGTTCGTGGAGCTGCCGGACGACCGGGAACACGTCGAACATGCGCCGGGCGTGCTCACGGGAGCCGGTGCGCCAGTCCTGGCCGCCGAAGGTGACCTGGGAGACCTTCTGACCGGCGCCGAAGCAGTCGTACACCGTGCAGCCGGTGAAGCCCTTGTCCCGCAGCCGGATGTGGATGCCGCAGCGGTGGTCGCCCTGGAGGTTGGGGCAGGGCTGCCCGGCGGGCTTGTCGAGCGCGAAGTCCGCCGAGCGTGCGAAGGGCAGGGCGACACAGCACAGCCCGAAGCACGAGGCGCAGTCCCCGCGCAGTTCCGGCCGGCCGGCTATCTCATCTGGCATGCCCTACAGCCTACTGAGCCGCGGGTCAGCCTCAGGCGGCCCGGTCGTCCTCACCGATGAGTTTCCGGTGTTGTGGGCGGCTTCTCATCCATCGGAAAACTAGTGCGGCTATCTACTGTGGTGACAGCCGGCACCGGACAGGAGCCGAACGCATAGAGGAGCGGCCTCATGTGCAGCCATCAACCGCCGTGCCCCACCGCCGACAGCCCGGACCACCACACCGCCGTGATCACCTCGGCCCACCCCGAGCAGGGCTGGAGCCTGCTGTGCAACGGCACCATCGTCTTCGACGACACCGGTGAACTCCTGCCCGACGGCCGGACCGTGGACCCGCGCCGCAGCCTGGGTCCACTGGCCGTGGCCGCCTGACCGTCACTCCGCCAGGGCCGGCAGGTCGAGGCGGGCCAGACGGTCGGGGTCGGCCAGGATGTACATGCCGGTGACGCGGCCGTCGGCCACGGTGAGGGCGGTGACGGACACCGCACGGCCCTGAGGCGCGGTGACGATCCCCAGCGAGCCGTTGACCAGCACCGGCCGCGCGAAGACCGCGAACCGGGAGAACAGCGCCGCCTGTTCGGCCACCGCCTTCGCCCCGTGCACCACCTTGGAGGCGGCCGCGCCCCGCACCAGGGCACCCGCGTCGGCGCGCAGCACCACGTCCGGGTGGAGAAGGGCGAGGAGCGCCTCGAAGTCGCCGCCCCGGGAGGCGGCCAGGAAGGCGTCCAGCACCTGGCGCTGCCGGCCGAGATCGGGGTCGGCGGAGGGGGTGGCGCCCTGCACCCGGCGGCGGGCCCGGCTGGCCAGCTGGCGGGTCGCGGCGGGGGTGCGCTCCACGATCGGCGCGATGTCGTCGAACGGCACGGCGAACATGTCGTGCAGGACGAACGCCAGCCGCTCGGCGGGCTCCAGCGTCTGCAGCACCACCAGCAGGGCCAGCCCCACCGAGTCGGCCTGGAGCACCTCCTGCTCGGGGTCGAGGCTGGACAGGGGCCGGACGACGGGATCCGGCACGTAACCCTCGTCCATCGGCTCCTCGCGACGGGCGGTGCGCGAGCGCAGCGTGTCGAGGCAGACCCGGCCGACCACGGTGGTCAGCCAGCCGCCCAGGTTCCTGATCTCCGCCGGGTCCGTCCGGCCGAGCCGTAACCAGGCTTCCTGCACCGCGTCCTCGGCCTCGGCGAGCGAGCCGAGCATCCGGTAGGCCACGGCGTTGAGATGCCCGCGGTGCTCCTCGAAGCGGTCGGCCAGGAGTTCGGTGTCGTTCATGTCGTCCCCGTTCGGTCTGTGATGGCGGGCTGCCCGCTGAGGGCTGCCCGCTGAGGGCTACCGGCTGCGGGCTACCTGGCGAACAGTTCGAAGGCCACCGCCGGCCTGCCGCCGAAGCGTTCGCCGCTGGCCGTGGCGGTCGCGGTGAGGAAATCCCGGGCGTACTTCTCGGGGTCCTCGTCGGTCAACGCCTTTATATAGGTGCGGTGTTCGAGCAGCGAGCGCACGGCCCGCTCCAGGCCCGGCGTCGCGTCGACGGCGTGGGTCGGTGACACGGAACCGGCGACGGCCACCCAGCGGACCCCGTTCCAGGGTTCGAGGCCCCGTTCGGCGAGCTCGGGGAAGATCCACCGGTTTCCGGCGTCGGCCGCCGCGTCCAGCGTGGCCCGGCCCACGGCCACGTGGTCCGGGGTGTTCCAGGCGGCGCCGCCCCAGGTGTCCCGGTGGTTGAGGGTGATCACCAGCTCGGGCCGGTGGCGGCGGATCGCGGCGGCGATGTCCCGGCGCAGCGCCGCGCCGTACTCGACGACGCCGTCCCGGTGGTCGAGGAACTCCACGGCCGTAACGCCCACCACGGCCGCGCTCGCCCGCTGCTCGCGTTCCCGCAACGGGCCGCACTCGGCGGGGTCCAGGGTGTCGATGCCCGCCTCGCCGCGGGTCGCGAGCACGTAGCCGACCTCACGGCCGTCGTCGGTCCAGGCGGCGACGGCCGCGGCGCACCCGTACTCGAGGTCGTCCGGGTGCGCCACCACGGCGAGGGCGCGCCGCCAGTCGGTCGGCATGGGTTTCAGCTGGCTGGTCTCCGGCTCGGTCATGGGCGCAGACTATGCGTGCGGGCCACCCGCGCAACCGCTTTTGTGCCGGGCCCCGGTGAGCGCCGGGCGTCGTGAGCGCCGGGCCGTCACACCTCGTCGCGGGCCATCGCCAGCAGCCGGTCCAGTACGCGGGGCGCGCCGGCCCGCAGACCGTCGTGCTCGAACTCGTCGGTGACCCAGGTGCGCAGGCCCCGGATCGCGCGGGCGGTGCGCAGCGAGTGGGCGGTGTCGACGTACATGTCGTCGTGGTAGACGGCGGCGACGGCCGGGACCTCGTTGGCGGCGAGACGCGCGGGGTCGTACAGGGCCGGCCAGTCGGTGCGGGCGGCGAGCAGCTCGGCGGTCTCGCGCAGCGGACGCAGGGCGGGGTCGCAGTCGAAGGTCCAGGGGTGGACGGTCTCGCCGGTGAACAGCAACGGTGCGTCGCCCGCGAGCGCCTTGGCCGCGTCGAACTGCGGGAACTCGGCGCGCACCCGTTCCGCGGCCCAGGCGGTGGGGCGGTCGTCCTGGCCGTAGATCGCCTCGTGGACCAGGGCGTACAGCGGGTGGCCCGCGTACGACAGCTGGCCCTGCACCTCCTCCTGGAAGGCGTCCGACAGCTCCCAGCCGTGCGGGGTGCGGACGAAGGCGTCCTCCAGGAGGTGGTGCAGGCGGTGGCTGCCGTCGCCGGTGCCGAGCAGGATCCCGAGGGACTGGAAGGCCTCTGCGGTGAGGCGGTAGCCGTTCGGCAGGACCACGTCGTGGGTCAGCAGGTGGTCGGCGATGCGGCGGGCGCGTTCGATGTCCTGCGGGTAGCGGTCGTAGTGGGCGGTGACCTTGCGTTCCATCCGCGGGTAGGCGGCCCGGTAGACGTCGTCGGCGTGCGCGTCGAGGGAGGGCAGGCCGCCGGTGATCACGGCGGTGCTCAGGCCCTCCGGTGCCAGGGACAGGTACGTCACCGCGCAGAAGCCGCCGAAGCTCTGGCCGAGGACGGTCCAGGGGGCGCCGCCGGTCAGCCGCGGGCGGATCAGCTCGCAGTCGCGGACGATCGAGTCGGCGCGGAAACGGACGAGGTGGCCGGCCTGTGCCTCGGGGCCGCCGCGCAGCGGGAGCGTCTGCCGGTTGAGGGGTGTGGAGTGGCCGGTGCCGCGCTGGTCGAGGAGCAGGACGCGGTGGTCCTCCAGGGCCCGGCCGAGCCAGGCCTGCTTGCCGACGAAACGGTTCGCCCCGAAGCCGGGGCCGCCCTGGAGGTAGACCAGCCACGGCAGGTCCCGGTCCGCCTTGTCGCTCGCGACGACCTCCCGGGCGTACAGCTCGAGGGTCTCGCCCACCGGATCGGTGTGGTCCAGGGGCACGGTGAAGCGGTGGTCGGTGAGGACGACGCCGGGCTGGCGGTAGCTGACGGTCAACGAATCTCCCGGGACGGACGGATGGTCGCGTCCCAGTTCAGCACATGTCCGTGCGCCTTCCGACCCCTGGGATCATGGAAAGTTACTGAATCGTGGGTCAACGGGCGGCGAGGCTGGAGCGCCGCACCACCAGCTCCGGCTGGAGCACCACCCGGCGGTGCTCGTGCGTGCCGGGGCCGTCCTGTGCCTCCGTCTCCTCCAGGAGCAGTTCCGCGGCGAGGGCGCCCATGGTGACGGCGGGCTGCCGTACGGAGGTGAGCGGGACGGCGGCGGCGGCCGCGAACTCGATGTCGTCGTAGCCGACGATCGCGAGGTCCTCGGGGACGACGACCCCGGCCGCGTACATGGCCTGGAGGACGCCGAGGGCCAGCAGGTCGTTGGCGCAGAAGACGGCGGTCGGCCGCTCGGCCAGGCCGAGGAGGCGGGCGCCGGCATCCCGTCCGGCGGCCACGTCGAGGCGTTCGGTGGGCAGCTCGCGCAGCGCGTCGGGGCCGAGCCCGGCCTCCGCGAGGGCGTTCAGGGCACCGGTGCGGCGGTCCCTGACCTGGTTGAAGCCGGGCGGGCCGCTGACGTACGCGATGGAGCGGTGCCCGGCGTCCACCAGGTGCCGGACGGCCAGGGCGCCGCCCGCCACGTCGTCGACGGAGACCGAGCACTCGGTGGTGCCCTCGGCGACCCGGTCGACCAGTACGAAGGGGATGCCGTGCCGCCGGAACGTCTCGATGTTGCGTCCGGTGGCGTCGGCGGGGGTGAGCAGCACGCCGCGCACCCGCTGTTCGGCGAAGAGGGACAGGTACTCGGCCTCCTCGCCGGCGCTCTGCGCGCTGTTGCAGACCATCACGCCGAGCCCGGCCTCCCGTGCCGCCCGTTCGGCGCCGCGCGCCACGTCCACGAAGAAGGGGTTGCCCATGTCGAGGACGAGCAGGCCCATGATCCGGCTGCGGCCGGCGCGCAGCTGGCGCGCGGACTCGCTGCGGACGTAGCCCAGCCGGTCTATGGCGGACTGCACCCGGGCACGCGTCTCCAAGGCCACCGTGTCCGGACGGTTGATGACGTTGGACACGGTGCCCACCGACACTCCGGCGACGCGGGCGACATCCTTGATACCCACCGACTGGGCCATCGGGCGGGGACCTCCAGTGAGACGAGGGGGCGGCGGGAGGGGCTTCACATTACCGTCAACCCGCCGCACACCCGACCGGTCAGACGGGCAGGGCGAAGTCGACGACGTGCAGCGCCGAGGGGGTCGTACCGCTGGACTTCTCCTGGTACATGAACGACAGCACGTTGTCGGCCTTCACCCGCGGCTCGTCGATCACGACCTCCCCGAAGGCGTTCAGGCCGCTGCCGTCGTACAGCAGCGTCCAGTCCGTGTACCCGGACGCCTTCGAGGCGCCGGCGATCCTGCCGTAGGGGAAGACCGCGTAGGCGTTGTCGTACTTGTCCAGGACCAGTTTGGTGCGCTGGCTGGAGTTCAGCGGGACGGGGATCTCGGTCTTCTGCCACCCGCCGGAGGAGTTCTTGCGCAGGTGGAAGGCGCGGCCGTTCGCGGTGCGGTCGGCGACGTAGTTCGTGGTGCACTGGCCGAAGCGGCCGGGGACGTAGGAGATGACCGCGTGCGGCAGGCCGGTGGAGTCGGTGGTCTGGCTCTCCTGGTTCATCAGGGAGTGGTCCGGGCCCAGCGGGTCGACCACCAGGTGGCTGTCGGTGACCGCCACCGTGTCGGAGGTGCCGGTGGTGCCGACGACCGTGCCCGCGTCGTCGCGCCAGGTGCGGCCCCGGTCGGTGGAGTACACGTAGCCGGTGTCGTGATTGGTGATGCCGCCGCTGTTGCACATCACGGCGGTGTTCTGCTCCCGCCAGGTGAAGAAGGCGTGCAGGCGGCCGTTGACGTCGTAGTCGATGCCGTGCAGGTACATGTTGCGGGCCGTGCTGGAGCCGTGCGAGCTGGTGTAGGTGCCGGTGGAGGCGCTCCACTCCCCCAGCGCCTTCCAGGCCGAGCCGTCGTACTCGGCGAGGGCGTGGCGTCCGTTGCCGGAGATGCCGACGCGGTAGCTCAGCTGGAGCCTGCCCTCTGGGGTGGAGACGAACTGCGGGTACGTGAACCGGGTGGTGAGCGCCAGCCCGTCGAGCGAGGTCTGCACGGCGCCGAAGACGGACGACGTCCACGCGGTGGTCCCCGGGTTGTCGAGGAGTCCGGCGGCCGACTTCACGTAGAAGAAGCCGTCGCTGTGCGAGTCCATGTTCAGGTGCAGCCGGCCGTCGGTCTTCGAGACGCCCATCGAGATGACGTTGTGGGAGTCGTCGCTCCCCAGCTGGTGGGAGAGCGTGACCGTCGACCAGGTGCTCGCGCCCAGCGCCCGGCGGGCGACGACCGCGTTGCGCGTGGCCGTGTACCAGGCGGCGTACTGGTAGCCCTTGTAGGTCAGCAGGCCGTTCTTCTGGAAGGAGTTGTTGTTGACCAGGCCGTCGTAGGAGACGAAGTAGACGGCCTGGGCGTCGAGTCGCGTGGTGCCCTGCTTGGTGACGGAGGGCCCTGGGGACGCGGCCCGTGCGATGCCCGGGGTGGCCGTGGCGGCCAGCATGGCGGACGCGAGCACGGTTCGTCTTCTCATGGATGCGGCTCCTGAGGGCGGTCAGGCGAGGTGGAAGACCTCGGTGAGCGGTTTCATCGCTTCGTCGGGCCGGGCGCCGTCCAGCGACTCGAAGAACGGCGCCATCTGCGCCTGCCAGCGGGCGTTGACGTCCGTGGCCTGCATGCCGGCCTGGGCGGCGGCGAAGTCCTCGGTCTCCAGGTAGCCGACGAGCAGGCCGTCGTCGCGCAGGAAGAGCGAGTAGTTGTGCCAGCCTGTGACTGAGAGCGCCTCCAGCATCTCCGGCCACACGGCGGCATGGCGTTCGCGGTACTCGGCGAGCCGGTCCTCACGGACCTTGAGGAGGAAACAGACGCGCTGCATGAAGTACCGCTCCCCTGCTAGAAGTTGAACTGGTCGATGTTCTTGGCGTCGAACACGGTCGGCTTGCCGAGGACGATCACGCCGTCCTTGCCGATGGTGTACGAGGTGTCGCCGGCCTTGAAGGTCTCGCCCTCCTTGCCGCTGATCTGCCCCGATGCCAGGGCGACGGCGGTACGGGCGGCCAGGTCGCCCAGCTTCGCCGGGTCCCACAGCTCGAACGCGTCGACCGTGCCGTTCTTGACGTACTTGCGCATGTCGTTGGGGGTGCCGAGGCCGGTCAGCTTGACCTTGCCCTTGTACTTGGAGCCGGAGAGGTACTGGGCGGCGGCCTTGATGCCGACGGTGGTCGGGGAGATGATCCCCGCCAGCTCGGGGTGCTCCTGGAGCAGGCCCTGGGTCTGCTGGAAGGACTGCTGGGCGTCGTCGTTGCCGTAGGCGATCTTGACGAGCTTGACGTTCTTGTACTTGGGGTCCTTCAGCTCGTCCTTCATGTAGCCGATCCAGGTGTTCTGGTTCGTCGCGGTCTGCGCGGCGGACAGGACCGCGATCTCGCCCTTGTAGCCGATCTGCTTCGCCAGCAGCTGCACCTCGGTGCGGCCCAGGTCCTCGGCGCTCGCCTGCGAGACGAAGGCGTTGCGGCAGCCGGGGTTGGTGTCGGAGTCGTAGGTGACGACCTTGATGTCGTTGGACATGGCCTGCTTCAGCGCGGTGCACAGCGCGCCCGGGTCCTGCGCGGAGACGGCCATCGCGTTCACCCGCTGCTGCGTGAGGGTGTTGACGTAGCTGACCTGGCCGGAGGTGTCGGTGGCGCTGGACGGACCGACCTCCTTGTACTTCGAGCCCAGCTCGGTCAGCGCCTTCTCGCCGCCCTTGTCCGCGGAGGTGAAGTAGGGGTTGTTCACCTGCTTGGGCAGGAAGCCGACGGTCAGGCCCTTCTTCGTGGCGGCGCCCGGGTCTGCCTTGCCGGCGGTGGCCGCGGCGGCGTTGTCGTCCTTGACGTCCTTCTTGGTGGTGCCGCCGCAGGCGGTGAGCGCGAGGGCGAGGGAGGTACCGGCGGCGAGCGCCGCGCAGGCACGGCGGAGGGATGACTGGCGCATGGCGGGTCCTTTACGAGGGTGAGCGAGCGGAGTTACGAGGCGGCCGGCGTCGAGGCAGCCGCTCTGCGGCCCGCCTTCGCGACGGAGATCTGACGTGCGACCCGGGGGCCGAGCACGGAGATGACGAGCAGCACGCCGGTGACGACGATCTGCGACTGTGCGGAGACGTTGAGCAGGCTCATCACGTTCTGGAGCGCGCCCAGCAGGAACACTCCCGCGATCGCGCCGCCGAGCGTGCCCTTGCCGCCGTCGAAGTCGATGCCGCCGAGCAGGACGGCCGCGACGACGGAGAGTTCGAGCCCGGTGGCGTTGTCGTAGCGGG
This sequence comes from Streptomyces sp. NPDC001480, assembly GCF_042894725.1. Taxonomy (NCBI): domain Bacteria; kingdom Bacillati; phylum Actinomycetota; class Actinomycetes; order Kitasatosporales; family Streptomycetaceae; genus Streptomyces; species Streptomyces sp. NPDC001480. The sequence goes on from NZ_JBIAVX010000001.1 coordinate 297,387, forward strand.
CGCTGGCGTAGTGCAGGGCCCAGAAGACGCCGGTGAGGGAGGCCATGAGGCCGGTGACGGTGAACAGGATCAGCTTGGCCCGCTTCACCCGGATCCCGGCGAACCGGGCGGCTTCCTCGCCGGCGCCGACCGCGAACAGCGACCGGCCGAACGGGGTGGCGTGCAGCACGACCACGGCGATCGCGAGCAGCACCAGGAAGGGCAGGAAGGCCTGCGGCAGGAAACTGTCGCCGACCCGTCCAGCCGCGAAGTCCAGGTACTGCGTGGGGAAGTCGGTCACCGCGTCCGAGCCGAGCACGATCTGCGCGATGCCCCGGTAGGCGGCGAGGGTGCCGATGGTGACGGCGAGGGACGGCAGCCCGAGCCGGGTCACGAGCAGGCCGTTGACAAATCCGCAGCACAGCCCGAGCAGCAGACAGATCGGGATGATCGTCTCGATGGCCATGCCCTCGTTCCACAGCTTGCCCATCACCGCGCCGGACAGCCCGGCCGTCGAGGCGACGGACAGGTCGATCTCACCGGCGACGACGAGCAGGGTCATCGGCAGGGCGATGAGCGCGATCGGCAGGGTGTTGCCGAGGAGGAACGACAGGTTGAGGGAGTTGCCGAAGCCGTCGACGAAGCCGAACGACAGCAGCAGCAGGACGATCAGGAGCGCGCCGACAACCGTGTCCCAGCGGATGGCGCGCGTCAGCGAGTCAGGCATGGCGGGCGTTCCTCTTCTTCAGGGCGGAGGCCAGGCGCAGCGCGACGATCCGGTCGACCGCGATGGCGAGCAGCAGCAGGACACCGTTGATGGCGAGCACCCACACGGAGCTGACCCCGAGGGCGGGCAGCACGCTGTTGACGGAGGTCAGCAGCAGCGCGCCGAGCGCGGCTCCGTAGACGCTGCCGGAGCCCCCGGTGAAGACCACCCCGCCGACCACGACGGCGCTGACGACGGTGAGTTCGTAGCCGTTGCCGGTGCTGGAGTCGACGTTGCCGAAACGGGCCAGGTACATGGCGCCCGCGAGGCCGGCGAGTCCGCCGCAGAAGGTGTAGGCGGCCAGGATCCGCTTGCGCACCGGGATGCCGGCGAGGCGGGCGGCCTCCGGGTTCGAGCCGAGGGCGTACAGTTCGCGTCCGCTGCCGAAGTGCCTCAGGTAGTACGCCGTCGCGACCAGCACCGCCAGTGCGATCAGCGCCGGCCACGGCACCGCGGAGATGCCGCCGGAGCCGAAGTCCACGAAGCCGCCGGGCAGGTCGGCCGCGGTGATCTGCCGGGAGCCGACCCAGATGGAGTCGACGCCGCGGATGATGTAGAGCGTGCCGAGGGTGACGACCAGCGCGGGTACCTGGCCGAGGCTGACGAGCAGACCGTTCAGCAGGCCGCAGCCGATGCCGAGCAGGACGGCGAGGACGATCGCGACGACCGCGTTCCCGCCGCCGTGCAGACAGGTGCCGGCGGCGAACGCGCTGATGCCGAGCGTCGAACCGACGGACAGGTCGACGTTGCGGGTGACGACCACCAGCGACTGGCCGGTGGCGACGAGGACCAGGATGGTCGCGTTGAGGAGCAGGTCCTTGATGCCCTGCTCGGACAGGAACTCGCTGTTGCCGGCCTGGGTGACGGCGACCATCACCAGGAAGACGACGAGGATGGCGAGTTCGCGCATCTTGAAGACACGGTCGACCAGCCGGGTGCCGGTGGACTTGGCCACGCCGGCGACAGGGGTTTCTTCGGGAGCGGCCACCGTCATGCTGCGGCCCTCCCCGTGGCTGCGGCCATCACGGTTTCCTCGGTGGCGTCGGAGCGGGGGATCTCGGCGGTGAGCCGGCCCTCGTGCATCACCAGCACGCGGTCGGCCATGCCGAGGATCTCGGGCAGGTCGGAGGAGATCATCAGGACGGCCACCCCGTCGGCGGCCAACTCGCTGAGCAGCCGGTGCACCTCGGCCTTGGTGCCGACGTCGATGCCGCGGGTCGGCTCGTCGACGATCAGCACCTTCGGGCCGGTGGCCAGCCACTTGGCGAGGACGACCTTCTGCTGGTTGCCGCCGGACAGGGTGGAGACGGTGTCGGCGATCCGGGCGTACTTCACCTGGAGCCTGACCGCCCAGTCGAGGGACCGGCTGCGTTCGGCACCCCGGTCCATCAGCCCGGCCTTCACCGTCGTCCGCAGTCCGGTCAGGCCGATGTTCCGCTCGATGGACATGTCCATCACCAGCCCCTGGGCGCGCCGGTCCTCGGGGACGAGGGCCAGCCCGGCGGCCATCGCGACGGAGGGCGCGCCGTTCGTCAGTGTCCGCCCGGCGACCTCCACCTCCCCCGCGTCCCACCGGTCGACGCCGAAGACGGCCCGCGCGACCTCCGTGCGTCCGGCGCCGACCAGCCCGGCGAGACCGACGATCTCGCCGCAGCGCACCTCGAAGGAGACGTCGGTGAAGACGCCCTCGCGGGTCAGCCGGCGCACGCTCAGGGCGATTTCACCCGGCTCGACGTCCTGCTTCGGGTAGAGCTCGTCGAGGTCGCGGCCGACCATGCGCCGTACGAGATCGTCCTCGGTCATGCCCTCGACCGGTTCGCTCGCGATCCAGGCGCCGTCCCGCAGTGTGGTGACGCGCCGGCAGATCTGGAAGATCTCCTCCAGCCGGTGCGAGATGAACAGCACGGCGGCGCCCTGCTCGCGCAGGGTGCGGACGACGCCGAAGAGACGGGCCACCTCGCTGCCGGTCAGGGCGGCCGTCGGCTCGTCCATGATCAGTACCCGGGCGTCGAAGGAGAGCGCCTTGGCGATCTCCACGATCTGCTGGTCGGCGATGGACAGCCCGCGGGCCGGGCGGTCGGGGTCGAGAACGACACCGAGCCGCTTCATCAGGGCGGCGGTCGCCGCGTGGGTGGCCTTGTGGTCGATCCGGCCCAGCGCCCGGCGGGGCTGCCGCCCCATGAAGATGTTCTCGGCGATCGACAGGTCGGGGAAGAGCGTGGGCTCCTGGTAGATCACGGCGATACCGGCGTCGCGGGCGTCACCGGGGCCGTGGAAGACGACCGGTTCGCCGTCGAGCAGCACCTGCCCGGCGTCCGGTCGGTGCACCCCCGCGAGGGTCTTGATCAGCGTCGACTTGCCCGCGCCGTTCTCACCGGCGAGGGCGTGCACTTCGCCGGGGAACAGCTCCAGGGAGACGTCCCGCAGGGCGCGTACGGCACCGAAGGACTTCGAAACACCCTTCAGCGCCAGCACCGGGGCCGGTCCCGTGTCGGACGGGTGGGTCATTTCAGGCTCCTCGACGACGCCGGCGGGACGGCCCTCACGGCGTCGTGAAAGGTTTCAACTGGATGGCCGGGACGTTAGGCATGGCAGACATGTCACGTCAATGGGTAGCGCTCGAAAAGATTTCGATAGTAGAAGGTCACGCCCGCATCACAGAGAACATGCCTGGACGGAGGGGTTGACACGCCTTCGGAGGCCCCCTAGCTTCCCGTTCTGAATCGTTTCACCGTGAAGCCTTTCTGGCCCGATGTCACAGGAGCCCGAAGTGACCGACCTCGCCGTGGTGAAAGCCGCGCTGAAGACCCAGGCAGTCGAGACGCCGTCGTGGGCGTACGGGAACTCGGGGACCCGTTTCAAGGTGTTCGCCCAGGCGGGCGTGCCCCGGACACCGCAGGAGAAGCTGGACGACGCGGCGCAGGTGCACGCGGTCACGGGCGTGGCCCCGACCGTCGCCCTGCACGTTCCGTGGGACAAGGTCGACGATTACGCGGCGCTCGCCAAGCACGCCGAGGAGCGCGGCCTGAAGCTCGGCGCGATCAACTCCAACACCTTCCAGGACGACGACTACAAGCTCGGCAGCATCTGCCATCCCGACGCCGCTGTGCGGCGCAAGGCGGTCGATCATCTGCTGGAGTGCGTCGACATCATGGACGCGACGGGCTCCGCCGATCTGAAGCTCTGGTTCGCCGACGGGACCAACTACCCCGGCCAAGACGATCTGCGCGAGCGGCAGGACCGGCTGGCCGAGGGGCTGGCGGAGGTCTACGAGCGGCTGGGCGACGGGCAGCGGATGCTGCTCGAGTACAAGCTCTTCGAGCCCGCCTTCTATTCGACGGATGTTCCGGACTGGGGTACCGCGTACGCGCACTGTCTGAAGCTCGGGCCGAAGGCGCAGGTCGTGGTGGACACGGGGCACCACGCTCCCGGGACCAACATCGAGTTCATCGTGGCCACGCTGCTCCGGGAGGAGAAGCTCGGCGGGTTCGACTTCAACTCGCGGTTCTACGCGGACGACGACCTGATGGTGGGGGCGGCGGATCCGTTCCAGCTGTTCCGGATCATGTACGAGGTGGTGCGCGGCGGGGGGCTCGGCTCGGAGGTTGCCTTCATGCTGGACCAGTGCCACAACATCGAGGCGAAGATCCCGGCGATCATCCGGTCGGTGATGAACGTCCAGGAGGCTACCGCCAAGGCACTGCTGGTCGACCGCGTCGCTTTGGCCGAGGCTCAGCGGGCGGGGGATGTGCTCGGGGCGAATGCCGTGCTGATGGATGCGTTCAGCACAGACGTGCGGGGGCTGCTTCGGGAGGTGCGGGGGGAGATGGGGCTGGACCCCGACCCCATCGCCGCGTATGCCCGGTCCGGGTGGGCTCAGAAGATCGTCGCCGAGCGAGTGGGCGGTGAGCAGGCCGGCTGGGGGGCGTGAGCGTCTGCCGGGTTCTGTTCGTCGCGGGCTGCGGGCCGTCAGTGGCTGGTCGTGCCCACGGGGCGGAGCCGCACATCGATACAGCCCCGCGCCCCTGTGGGGCGCGCTTCCCTCACGTCAGTTCGAAGAGTCAGGACCTTCCATGTCGCCCCACCCCGAAGCCGCCGCCCTTCTCGCCCGGTCCCACCGGCTCGGCTCCGATCCCCGGAACACCAACTACGCCGGCGGCAACGCCTCCGCCAAGGGCACCGACACCGACCCCGTGACCGGCGGGGACGTGGAGCTCATGTGGGTGAAGGGGTCGGGCGGCGATCTCGGCACGCTCACCGAGGCCGGGCTGGCCGTGTTGCGGCTGGACCGGCTGCGGGCACTCGCCGACGTCTACCCGGGCGTCGAGCGGGAGGACGAGATGGTCGCCGCGTTCGACTACTGCCTGCACGGCAAGGGCGGGGCGGCTCCCTCCATCGACACGGCGATGCACGGGCTGGTGGACGCGCCGCACGTGGACCATCTGCACCCGGACTCCGGTATCGCGCTGGCGTGTGCGGCGGACGGGGAGAAGCTGACCGCCGAGTGCTTCGGGGACACCGTGGTGTGGGTGCCGTGGCGGCGGCCGGGCTTCCAGCTGGGGCTGGACATCGCTGCGATCAAGGAGGCCAATCCGCAGGCCGTCGGGTGTGTGCTCGGCGGGCACGGGATCACCGCGTGGGGTGCCACGTCCGAGGAGTGCGAGCGGAACTCGCTGCACATCATCCGTACCGCCGAGGCGTTCCTGAGGGAGCGCGGCAAGGCCGAGCCCTTCGGGGGGGTCGTCGAGGGGTACGAGGGGCTGGACGAGGGCGGGCGGCGGGAGCGGGCGGCGGCCCTGGCGCCGTACGTCCGGGCGGTCGCCTCCCGGGACAGGGCGCAGGTCGGGCACTTCGACGACAGCGAGGTGGTCCTCGACTTCCTCGCGCGGGCCGAGCATCCGCGGCTCGCCGCGCTGGGGACGTCCTGCCCGGACCACTTCCTGCGGACCAAGGTGCGTCCGCTGGTGCTGGACCTGCCGCCCACGGCTCCGCTGGACGAGGCGGTCGCGCGGCTGAAGGAACTGCACGCGGAGTACCGCGAGGAGTACGCCGCCTACTACAAGAGGCACGCTCTGCCCGACTCCCCCGCCATGCGCGGCGCCGACCCGGCGATCGTGCTCGTGCCGGGGGTCGGCATGTTCTCCTTCGGCAAGGACAAGCAGACCGCTCGGGTGGCCGGCGAGTTCTACGTCAACGCGATCAACGTGATGCGGGGCGCCGAGGCGGTGTCGGCGTACGCGCCGATCGAGGAGTCGGAGAAGTTCCGTATCGAGTACTGGTCGCTGGAGGAGGCCAAGCTCCGGCGGATGCCGAGGCCCAAGCCGCTGGCGACCCGGGTGGCGCTGGTGACGGGCGCGGGCAGCGGGATCGGGAAGGCCATCGCCCATCGGCTGGTGGCCGAGGGCGCGTGCGTCGTGGTCGCCGATCTCGACGCCGAGAACGCGGCCGCGGTGGCCGAGGAGCTGGGCGGGGCGGACAGGGCCGTCGCCGTGACCGTGGACGTCACGTCCGAGGAGCAGATCGCCGGGGCCTTCAAGGCGGCGGTGCTCGCCTTCGGCGGCGTGGACCTGGTGGTCAACAACGCCGGCATCTCCATCTCCAAGCCGCTGCTGGAGACCTCGGCGAAGGACTGGGACCTCCAGCACGACATCATGGCCCGAGGTTCGTTCCTGGTGTCGCGGGAGGCGGCCCGGGTGATGACCGCGCAGGGACTGGGCGGCGACATCGTCTACATCGCGTCCAAGAACGCCGTCTTCGCGGGGCCGAACAACATCGCCTACTCCGCCACCAAGGCCGACCAGGCCCACCAGGTGCGGCTGCTGGCCGCCGAACTCGGCGAGCACGGGATCCGGGTCAACGGGGTCAACCCGGACGGGGTGGTGCGCGGCTCCGGGATCTTCGCGGGCGGCTGGGGGGCGCAGCGGGCCGCCGTGTACGGGGTGGAGGAGGAGAAGCTGGGCGAGTTCTACGCGCAGCGGACCATCCTCAAGCGGGAGGTGCTGCCCGAGCACGTGGCGAACGCCGTCTTCGCGCTCACCGGCGGGGACCTCACGCACACCACGGGACTGCACATCCCCGTCGACGCGGGTGTGGCGGCCGCGTTCCTGCGATGAGCGCCGCCGTGAAGTCGTACGCCGCGGTCGACCTCGGCGCGTCCAGCGGGCGCGTCATGGTCGGCCGCGTCGGCCCCGACTCGCTGGAGCTCAGCGAGGCGCACCGTTTCCCCAACCGGCCGGTGCGGGTGCCCGAGGGGCTGCGCTGGGACGTGCTCGGGCTTTACGCGGGACTGCTGGACGGGCTGCGGGCGGCCGGCGCCGGATGCGGGGGGCGGCTCGATTCCGTCGGGATCGACAGCTGGGCGGTGGACTACGGCCTGCTGGACGCCGACGGGGCCCTGCTGGGCAACCCCGTGCACTACCGCGACGCCCGTACGGAGGGCGTCGCCAAGAAGGTGTGGGCGAGCGTGCCCGCCGCCGAGCTGTACGCGGCGACCGGCCTCCAGTACGCCCCCTTCAACACCCTGTACCAGCTGACGGCCGCCCGCTCCACTGCCCAACTGGGCGCTGCCAAGCGGCTGTTGCTGATTCCGGATCTGCTGACGTACTGGCTGACCGGCGAGCAGGGCACGGAACTGACCAACGCCTCCACCACCCAGCTGATCGACCCGCGTACCCGCGACTGGTCGTACGAGGTCGCCGCCCGGCTGGGCATCGACCTCGGTCTGTTCGCGCCGCTGCGGCAGCCGGGGGACGCGGCGGGGCTGCTGCGGGCGGAGGTACTGGAGGAGACCGGGCTGGCCGGGCCGGTGCCGGTGACCGCCGTCGGCTCGCACGACACCGCCTCCGCGGTGGCCGCCGTGCCCGCCGAGGGCGAGCGGTTCGCCTACATCTGCACCGGCACCTGGTCGCTGGCCGGGCTGGAGCTGACGAAGCCGGTGCTCAGCGAGGAGAGCCGGGCGGCGAACTTCACCAACGAGCTCGGGCTGGACGGCACGGTCCGCTACCTGCGCAACATCATGGGGCTGTGGCTGCTCCAGGAGTGCGTACGGGCCTGGGGCGACCCGGATCTCGGCGGACTGCTGCGCGAGGCGGCCGCCGTGCCCGCGCTGCGGTCGGTGGTGGACGCCGGGGACGCCGGTTTCCTGGCGCCGGGCCGGATGCCGGAGCGGATCACCGAGGCGTGCCGGGCGTCCAGTCAGCCGGTGCCGGAGAGCCGGGGCGAGGTGACGCGGTGCATCCTCGACTCCCTCGCGCTCGCCCACCGGCTGGCCGTCGAGGACGCCCAGCGGCTGGCCGGGCACCCCGTCGACGTGGTGCACATCGTCGGCGGCGGCACCCGCAACGCGCTGCTGTGCCAGCTCACCGCCGACGCCTGCGGGCTGCCGGTGGTCGCCGGACCCGCGGAGGCCGCCGCGCTCGGCAACGTGCTGGTGCAGGCGCGGGCGCACGGGGCGGCCGGTGACCTCGCCGGCATGCGGCGGCTGCTGGTGCGTACCCAGCCGCTGACGCGGTACGAGCCACAGGGCGACCCGGCGCGGTGGCGGCGGGCCCAGGCCCGGCTCGCCACGCCGTGAGCCGGGGGCTCCCCCGCCCTTCTCTCGCCCACTACGCTTCACTCGTCCGATGACCGACCCCAAGGAGCCGCGATGCGTGTCGCCCTGTTCCTGACCTGTGTCAACGACACGCTCTATCCGGACACCGGCCGGGCGGTGGTGAAACTGCTGACCAGACTGGGCGTCGAGGTCGACTTCCCGATGGCCCAGACCTGCTGCGGGCAGGCACACTACAACACCGGCTACCGCCATGAGGCCGAGCCGCTCGCCCGGCATTTCTCCGATGTCTTCCGGGAGTACGAGGCGATCGTGACGCCCTCCGGGTCGTGCGGGGCGATGGTGCGGGAGCTGTATCCGCGCATGGGTGAGCGGGCCCGAGCCGAGGGCCGCGGGGACGGGCTCGCGGCCGTGCTGGCGCCGGTGGTACCGAAGACGTACGAACTCACGGAGTTCCTGGTGGACGTGCTGGGGGTGACGGACGTCGGGGCGTACTACCCGCACAAGGTGACGTACCACCCCACCTGCCACGGGTTGCGCGGTCTGGGTCTCGGGGACCGTCCCCGGCGGCTGCTCCAGGCCGTGCGGGGGCTGGAGCTGGTGGAGTTGCCCGGTGCCGACGAATGCTGTGGCTTCGGCGGGACGTTCGCGGTGAAGAACTCCGACGTGTCGGCGGCGATGGGCGCGGACAAGGTGCGAGGCGCCGAGTCGACGGGAGCGGAGGTGCTGTGCGCGGCCGACAACTCCTGCCTGATGCACATCGGCGGGACCATGACCCGGCTCAGGTCGGGCGTGCGGCCGGTGCACATCGCGGAGATCCTGGCGAGCACGGAGGAGGAACCGGCCGTATGAGCGGAACGTTCGTGGGGATGCCTGTGTTTCCCCCACCCACCCACCCGGCGTTCCCGGAGGCCGCGAGGGAAGCCGTCGGCAACCGGACCCTGCGCGGCAACCTCCGGAACGCCACCCACACCATCCGCGCCAAGCGGGCGAAGGCCGTGTCGGAGGTGTCCGACTGGGCGGAGCTGCGCGAGGCCGGAAAACGGATCAAGGACCATACGCTCCGTCACCTGGACCGCTACCTCGTGCAGTTGGAGGAGTCGGTCACGGCGGCGGGCGGCACCGTCCACTGGGCGGCCGACGCCGACGAGGCCAACCGGATTGTCGCAGCCCTGGTCAAGGCCACCGGCGAGACGGAGGTCGTCAAGGTCAAGTCGATGGCCACGCAGGAGATCGGGCTCAACGAGTTCCTCGAAGCGGAGGGCATCCGCGCCTATGAGACCGATCTCGCCGAGCTGATCGTGCAGTTGGGCAAGGACCGGCCCTCGCACATCCTCGTCCCCGCCATCCACCGCAACCGGGGCGAGATCCGGGACATCTTCCGCGGCGAGATGAAGGAGTGGGGCCGGCCGGCCCCCGAGGGCCTGACGGACACGCCCGCCGAACTCGCGGAGGCGGCACGGCTGCACCTGCGGGAGAAGTTCCTGCGGGCCAAGGTCGGCGTCTCCGGCGCCAACTTCATGGTCGCGGAGACCGGCACGCTCGTGGTCGTCGAGTCCGAGGGCAACGGCCGGATGTGCCTGACCCTGCCCGAGACGCTGATCTCGGTGGTCGGCATCGAGAAGGTCGTGCCGAGTTGGCGGGACCTGGAGGTCTTCCTCCAGACGCTCCCCCGCTCCTCGACGGCCGAGCGCATGAACCCGTACACGAGCATGTGGACCGGCACCACGGACTCCGAGACGGCTGACGGCCCGCGCACTTTCCACCTGGTCCTCCTCGACAACGGCCGCACCGACACCCTCGCCGACGAGGTCGGCCGCCAGGCGCTGCGCTGCATCCGCTGCTCGGCCTGCCTCAACGTGTGCCCGGTGTACGAGCGGGCGGGCGGCCACGCCTACGGCTCGGTCTACCCCGGCCCCATCGGCGCGATCCTCAGCCCCCAACTGAGGGGAACGGGCAGCGAGATCGACGCCTCCCTGCCCTACGCGTCCTCCCTGTGCGGCGCCTGCTACGAGGTCTGTCCGGTCGCCATCGACATCCCCGAGGTGCTGGTGCACCTGCGGGAGCGGGTCGTCGAGGGCGGGACGGTGACGCGGGAGGGCAACAAGGTGGTGCTCCAGCCCGCGAAGGGCCATGCCGCCGAGCGCGCGGCGATGCGGGCGGCCCGCTGGGCGTTCACGCATCCGGGCGCCCTGCGTACCGGGCAGCGGCTCGCCTCGCGCACCCGCCGTCTGCACCCCCGTACGCTGCCGGGCCCGGGCCGGGCGTGGAGCGGGACGCGGGATCTGCCGGCCGTACCGGAGGAGCCGTTCCGCGACTGGTGGCAGCGCACACGAGGTGGAAAGGACGGCGCGAAGTGAGCAGCAGGGACCGGATCCTGGGCCGGGTACGCCGGGCACTCGCTGACGTACCCGCGGACGACACACCGTACGAGCGGGCGGTTCCGCGCGACTACCTGCGCGAGCACGGCGGGCGGAGCGTCGAGGAGACGGTGGAGTTGCTCGCCGAGAACCTGGCGGACTACCGGGCGCTCGTACACCGGTGCACGGTCGGCCAACTGGCCGTGACAGTGGGCCGGTTGCTGGCCGAGCGGGGCTCGAAGACGGTGCTGGTCCCGCCGGGTCCGGACGCGGCCTGGCTCGAAGGCGTCGACGTGGAGCAGGTCGCGGACCGCGCGGAGAGCACCCCGCACGAGCTGGACCGGGTCGACAGCGTGGTCACCGGCTGCGCGGTGGCCGTGGCCGAGACCGGCACGATCGTCCTGGACGGCTCCCCCGACCAGGGCCGCCGCCGGATCACCCTGATCCCCGACCACCACATCTGCGTCGTCCGCGTCCCCGACCAGGTCGTCGCCTCCGTCCCCCAAGCCCTCGAACGCCTCGACCCCACCCGCCCGCTGACCTGGGTCTCCGGTCCGTCGGCGACCAGCGACATCGAACTGGACCGGGTGGAGGGCGTGCACGGGCCGCGGACGCTGGAGGTCGTGCTGGTGGGCCTGGGCCGGTGACGGGGTGCACAGGGAAAACCCGTGACAGGCTGGGTGAACAAGCGCTTAGATAGGAGCCCGGTACCCGACGCACGACCCGCACCCGGAGGCCCCGTTGTTCACATCCGTCGACGACGTCTCCGCCCGCCTGGCCGAGACCGGCTACCTGGCCTCACCCGCCGTCGCCACGACCGTCTTCCTCGCCGACCGGCTGGGCAAGCCGCTGCTGGTGGAGGGCCCGGCCGGGGTGGGCAAGACCGAGCTCGCGAAGGCCGTGGCCGAGGTCGCGGGGGCGCGGTTGGTGCGGTTGCAGTGCTATGAGGGCGTCGACGAGTCGCGGGCGCTGTACGAGTGGAACCACGCCAAGCAGCTGCTGCGCATCAGCGCGGGCCAGGGCGAGACCTGGGACGAGGCGCGCACGGACATCTTCAGCGAGGAGTTCCTGCTGCCCCGGCCCCTGCTGACGGCCATCCGCGGCGACGAGCCCAAGGTGCTGCTGATCGACGAGACCGACAAGGCGGACGTCGAGGTGGAGGGGCTGCTGCTGGAGGTGCTCAGCGACTTCCAGGTGACCGTGCCCGAGCTGGGCACGGTCACCGCGACCCGGCGTCCGTTCGTCCTGCTCACCTCCAACGCCAGCCGCGAGCTGTCGGAGGCGCTGCGCCGCCGCTGCCTGTTCCTGCACATCGGTTTCCCAGAGGAAGAGCTGGAACGGCGCATCGTACGGCTGAAGGTGCCGGGGCTCGACGAGGCGCTGGCCGAGTCGGTGGTGCGGGTGGTCGGCGCGCTGCGCGCCATGGACCTGCGCAAGGTGCCCTCGGTTGCGGAGACCATCGACTGGGCCCGCACTCTCCTGGCGCTCGGCGCCGACACCCTGGACGAGACCGTCGTACGGGACACCCTGGGCGTCCTCCTCAAGCACCAGGACGACGTCCTGAAGGCGGCGGCCAAGCTCGACCTGGACGCCGTGTGAGCGCGCCCGGCGTCGCGGAGCGGCTCACCTCGCTGGTGTCGGCGTTGCGCGCGCACGGCATGCGGATCGGCACCGGCGAGACCGTGGACGCGGCCGAGGCGGTGGCGGCGTTGGGGCTCGCGGACCGTGAGCTGCTGCGGGAGGGGCTGGCGGCGACGCTGCTGCACGGTCCGGCCCAGCGGCAGGTGTTCGACCCCGTCTTCGACCTGTACTTTCCGCGGGGCATCGGCGCGCCGGAGGGCGAGCGCGCGGGCCGGGAGGAGCTGCGCGACCGGCTCACGGCGGCGCTGGCGGCCGACGATGCCGCGCTGATGAGGCAGTTGGCGTCGGAGGCGGTCGACGGGTTCGGCGGATACGGAAACTCGCCGGAATCACGGGGCTGGTCCTCGTACCAGACCCTGGAGTGGCTGCGTCCGCAGACGCTGTTGACGCGGGTCCGCGAGAGCGTGCGGGCACGGGACGGGGCGTCGGGGTTCACTGACCGGTTGCTCGACGACGAGATCCGGCGGCGGATCGAGGCGTTCCGCGGGATGGTGGCCGTGGAGGCGCGGCGACGGATCGCCGAGCAGCGGGACCGGGACGAGCTCGCCCGGCGAGCAGTGGCCACGACGCCCGACCGGGTGGACTTCCTGTACGCCGGGAAGCTCCAACTCGCCGAGCTGCGAAGGACGGTTCAGCCGCTCGCCCGCAAGCTCGCCACCCGCCTCGCGGCGAAGCGGCGCCGGGCCGCGCGGGGCAGCATCGATCTGCGGCGGACACTGCGCGGATCGCTGTCGACCGGCGGGGTGCCGATGAATCCGGTGCTGCGCCGGCGCCGTCCGGTCCGGCCGGAACTGGTGCTGCTGTGCGATGTGTCGGGTTCGGTGTCGGGCTTCTCGGACTTCACGATGCTGCTGGTGCAGGCGCTGCACGACCAGTTCAGCAAGGTGCGGGTGTTCGCCTTCGTCAACCGGCTCGACGAGGTGACCGGGCTGCTCGAACACGGCGCCGCCGACCCCGAGGGTCTCGGCGCGCGCATCCGTGCCGAGGCCACCCTCACCGGCTGGCACGGCAGCAGCGACTACGGCGTGGCCCTGGGCGAGTTCGCGGAGCGGTACGGCGACGCGGTCGGCCCGCGCACCACCGTGTTCGTCCTCGGTGACGCCCGGACCAACATGAGCGACCCGAACCTGGCCGCCGTACGCCACGTCGCCGCACGGGCCCGCCGCTTCTACTGGCTCAACCCCGAGCCACGCCCCCAGTGGGGCACGGGCGACTCGGCCGCGCCCGCCTACGCCGAGCTGGTCGAGATGCACGAGTGCCGCACCGCCCGGCAGCTCGGCGGGCTGATCGGGCGGCTGCTGCCGGTGTGACACCCGCGGCGAGCCGACCGACCCGCCGGAGCGGACGGTGGGCACGGCCCTCGGGGCGGCCGCAATGACGACCCGCCCGCCGCCGGGGTCAACCATGGCGACACACTGCCCGGCGCCCACACGGCACTCCCGCGGCGGCGGCCGTCCCGGGCCGGCGCGGACGGTGGCACGGCCACGCACCGCCTGCCGACGGGGCCACCCACGACGACACGCCACCCCCACACCCGCACCACACTCCCCCAGCAGC
>NZ_JBIAVX010000001.1:311335-523814 GCF_042894725.1 Streptomyces sp. NPDC001480
AGCAGCCGGGCAGGCGCGGAGCTGACGGTGGGCACGGCCACGCACCGCCTGCCCACCAGGGCCACCCACGACGACACGCCACCCCCACACCCGCACCACACTCCCCCAGCAGCAGCCGGGCAGGCGCGGAGCTGACGGTGGGCACGGCCACGCACCGCCTGCCCACCAGGGCCACCCACGACGACACGCCACCCCCACACCCGCACGACACCCCCGCAGCGGCGCCCGGGCAGGGCCGCGGACTGTGGGCACGGCCCGCCACGCGCCGGGCGTGGCGATCGACATGCCGTCTGCCGCCGGGGCCATCCACGGGAACGCGCTGCCCCCGCCCTCGCGGCGTACCCGCAGCGGCGCCCGGCCGCATCATGACGCCGGCGGTGGGCCGCCGCCCGACCCGCTACGTCCCCTCGGCCTTCGCGTACTCCGTCGCCATCTGCCCGGCGAAGTCGTACACGACGACCGGTTCGTCACCGACCACCCAGGCGTCGTGGCCGGGCGGGGACACGAAGACGTCGCCGGGACCGATCTCGGCCTCGCCGCCCTCCCCGGTCCATCCGCACGTGCATCCGCCCCTGCACGACGTAGCCGTTGTGGTGGACCTGGCAGCTCGCGGTGCCCGCGATCGGGCCAACGGACTCCGACCAGCGCCAGCCCGGTTCGAAGGTGCCCACGGCGAAGTCGAGCCCCGTGAGGTGCACCACTTCGAGGTGGCCCCGGGGGAAGTCGCGCCGTTCATCGGGCTTCTCGACCGTCTTCACTTCCAGCATGGCCATGACGGTGTCCTCCCTTCCGGCCGCTCACCACGGCCGGGGCCGGTCCGTCGCCACCCGGCGGCCGCGTCGCCCCGTCGCGGCACACGACGACCGGCCCCCACCACTCCATCGTCGGCCCCGCGACCTGGCCGCGCCATTCGGGGGACAGGCCCTACGGCCGGTCCCCCTCGGACCCGCCGGCCGCCGCCCTGGCCTGCGCGAGGTAGTTGTACGCGGAGGCCCGGGAGATCCCGAGGCGTCCGGCGACCTGTTCGACCGCACGGCGCACCGCGAACACGCCCCGTTCGTCGAGGCCGCGGAACAGTTCCAGGCGCTGCGCCCGGTCCAGCTGGGACCAGCCGGCGTTCTGCCGCAGCTGGTGGGCGTCGACGATGGCGTCGACCACCGTGTCGATGTCGTCGCCGAAGGCGGTGGTCGGCGGTTCGGCGGTGTCCGGGCCGGTGCCGGCGAGGGCGCCCAGCAGGGTGTGCGCCTGGGTCAGCGCGGTGACGTCGAGGTTCACGCACAGCGCGCCGAACACCGCGCCGCCGGAGTCCCGCAGCAGCATCGTGGAGGACTTCACCAGCTTCCCGGCCGGGGTCCGGGTGAGGTAGTTCAGCTCATCGGCCGCCGCGTCACCGTGGGCGACCATGCGCATGCCGATCTCGCTCATCGCGCCGCCCACCGTGCGCCCGGTCACCTCGCCGGCGATGGCGACCACCGACTGCTCCGGCCGCCGGTAGTCGTGCAGGACCACCTCGCAGACCGGGCCGAAGGTCGCCACGATGCCGTCGACGATCGGACCCAGCGCGGCGATGATCGCGTCCCGCTCCGCCTCGGGGGGCACGTCGGTCATCGGGACTCCTTCGCTCTGCGGGCCGTGACGAGACTACCCGTCCAGGCCGTGTACGGGGAGTCCAGCCTCGCGAGCCGGGGCGGCCGCCGCACGGCCGGCCTCGCCCGCGTGCCGCCGTACCGCGTACACCGCGTAGGCGTAGGCCGCGTCCAGGACGAAGCAGGCCACGTAGAAGTAGTGCATGAGCGCGGTCTCGTGGCGCGGCACCGCGTCGGGGTCGGTGAGCAGCGTCAGGGAGGCGCAGCCGGTGCCGATGAGCTTGGTCAGCGCGATGGCGAGGGACTGGCCGCGGACGCCCCGGCGGGCGGCGAGCATCGCGAGGAACATGGCCGACATCGCCACGTTGCTGCCGAACGCGGTGAGGGCGCCCTCGCCGTGGTCGAACTGCTCGGAGGCGAAGTTCATGCCCGGGTAGGCGAGCAGCAGCACGGCGGCCAGTGCCGGCAGGAACAACGGGCGGGGCAGGTAGGGGAATTCGGCCCGGCCGAAGCGGACGAGGGTGTAGCCGATGGCGAGGTCGAAGCAGAACCACACGATGTTGATCACCTGCATGAGACCGGACGGGGGCCGCACGAAGGAGAACATGAACTCCCAGCTGATATTGGTGGCGAACGCGACCACCGGCATGCCGAAGGTCCGCTCCCGCAGCCCCGTGCGGATCAGCAGCACATAGGCAGCCGTCCAGAAGAGACCCGTCCCGAGAAGAAACGCCGTGTGTAACGCCCGCATGGTGACCCTCCGTCAGGTACCGCGCTCCGGTGCGCGCCGGCGACTACTCTGGCACGATGCCCCCTACCGACGTGCTGTCGACGGCCATGGACGACACCGGGGATCCCTCGCTGGAGCCACTGCCCGCGCACGTCGCCGAGTTGCTGGGGCGCGTGGCCGCCCCGCCCCGGCTGGTCGCCCACCTCCGGGCGGTGCACGACGTGGCCGTACGGCTCGTGGGCTGGGTACAAGCGGAATGCCCTGCCCTGGAGTTCGACCGGGACGCGGTGCTCTTCGGGGCCGCCACGCACGACATCGGCAAGACCCTGTATCCCGCCGAGCTGTCGGGCCCCGGTGCACGGCACGAGGCGGCCGGGCGGGAGTTGCTCCTCGCGCACGGGGTGGACGCGGAGCTGGCCCGGTTCGCCGGGACGCACGCGTCATGGGCCGAACCGGGCGTCCGCGTGGAGGACTTGCTGGTGAGCCTGGCCGACAAGGTCTGGAAGAACAAGCGTGTCACGGAGCTCGAGGACCTCGTCGTGGCACGGCTCGCCGAAGCGGGTGGCCGGCCGCCGTGGGAGGCGTTCCTGCGTCTGGACTCCTTCCTCACGGACGTCGGTGAGGACGCCGACCGGAGACTGGCCTACCAGGCGTCCCACCCGGTCCGGTGAACCGTACGGGCGGCCATGGCGTCCCCCGCTACCAGGACCGCCCCGACCGCAGCAGCAGGTCGCGGACGCGCGGCACGTCCGGGTTCTCCGCCGGGCCGGGGCGCTGGACGAGGAAGCCCGTGTTGATGGGCGGGTCCTCGGCCTCGTGGAGGGGGACGAGCGCGCCGGAGTCGAGCTGGTCGAGGCAGAGGTAGCGGGGCAGGACGGTGAATCCCGCGCCCGCGGCCACGGCCGCCAGCACCCCGCGCAGGTCGGGCACGGTCACGGCGGCGGGGCAGGAGAGCCGCCGGCCGAAGGCGTGGCGCCAGTAGCGGCGGGCGATGGGCAGGTCCTCCGCGTACGTGATCAGGGGCACGGAGTGCAGGACGGCGGGCCCGTCGACGGCCAGCCGTTCCTTCACCCGCCGGGCCCAGACGGGGGCGGCGACCAGGACGAACTCCTCGTCCATCAGCGGGACCGCGCTCAGCGTGCGGCCGCGTGGCCGGGCGGTCGCGATGACCATGTCGTGGTGGCCCGCCCGGAGTTCGTCGAGCAGCGGGTCGGTCAGTCCGGTCGCCACGCGCAGCCGTACACCCTCGGCCACCAGCGGCGCCAGGGCGGGCAGTACGCGCGTGCAGAGGAGTTCGGCAGGCCCGGCCAGGTGGACCGGGTCGGCCGGTCCGCCCGCCGCGGGGTCCGGCCCGGCGACGGCGGCCAGCTCGTCGAGGGGCGCGGCGATACGGGCCGCGAGTTCGTCCGCGACGGCCGTCGGCACGACGCCCCGCGGCAGCCGCTCGAACAGCTCCCGTCCGGCCTGCCGTTCCAGCGCGCGCATCTGCGTGGTCACCGTCGGCTGGGACAGTCCCAGCAGCCGGCCGGCGCCGGTGAAGGAGCCCGAGCGGTAAACCGCGAGGAAGGTGCGCAGGAGGTTCAGATCGAGGGAGGTGCTGTCCACGCCTCCGAGTATCCCCGCGCCGCCCATTGGTTTTCCAATGCCAGGCATTGGATCTTTCATTGGATGCTTATGGGTCCGGTGCCCTACGTTCGAGGAACGTCAGTGACCTTCCCCCTCCCCGGAGCGACTCATGTCCAAGATCCTTTTCGTGATGACCGGCGCCGACCACTGGACCCTGGCCGACGGCAGCAAGCACCCCACCGGTTTCTGGGCGGAGGAGGCCGCCGCCCCGTACCGGGCGTTCAAGGAAGCCGGTCACGACGTCGTCGTCGCCACCCCGGGCGGTGTGGTCCCGACCGTGGACGCGGGCAGCCTGGCCGCCGAGGTCAACGGGGGCCAGGACAACGCCGACGCCGTCCGGCGCACCCTCGACGAGATGACCGAGCTGCGTTCCCCGGCCCGGCTGGAGGACGTGCGGCTCGACGACTTCGACGCCGTCTTCTACCCCGGCGGACACGGCCCCATGGAGGACCTGGCGGTCGACGCCGGCTCCGGCCGGCTGCTCGTGGAAACCCTGCGGTCGGGCAAGCCGCTGGGCGTGGTCTGCCACGGCCCGGCCGCCCTGCTCGCGGCCGTCACGGACGACGGCTCCAACGCCTTCGCCGGGTACGAGGTGGCCGCGTTCACCAACGCCGAGGAGACCCAGGCCGGTCTCGCCGGCAAGGCCAGGTGGCTGCTCCAGGACCGCCTGACCGAGGCGGGCGTGGTGGTCCGGGTGGGCGAGCCGTGGGCGCCGAACGTGGTCGTGGACCGCAACCTGGTCACCGGCCAGAACCCGGCCTCCTCCGCCCCGCTCGCCGCCGAACTGCTGAAGCGGCTGGGCTGAACGCCGGGCCGAACGACGTTCGCCCGAGGGGACGTCGATCGGTGTAGCGTGTGATCCATTCGTCGGTCCATGTGCCGGGTCGGCAGGGGAGGCGGACGTGACGGCAGCGGAAGGCGATCGTCCGCCGTTATCGGGCACCTCCGCCCAGCGCGTCTTCCTGGCTGTCCAGACCCTGTCGGCCCTCGGTGACTCCTTCGCCTACGTGGCGATCCCGCTGCTGGTGCTGCACAGCACCGGCTCGGTGGTCCAGATGGGCGCGGTCACCGGGCTCACCGGCCTCGCCTCCATCCTCACCGGGCCGTTCGCCGGCGTACTCGCCGACCGGGTCGACCGCAGGCGGCTGCTGATCGTCAGCGACACGGCGCGCTGTCTGCTGTACCTGTTCGTCCCGGTGGTGTGGGCGTTCGCCACGCCGGTGTGGCTGATCTATACGGTCGTGCCGGTCGCCGGGATCTTCTCGATGCTGTTCCAGGTCACCTACGTGGCCGTGGTGCCGGCGCTCGTGGGGCCGGGGCAGATCACCCGGGCCAACGGCCGGCTCTACGCGAGTTACGCCGCCGCGGGCGTCGCCGGGCCGGCGCTCGCCGGTCTCGTCGCCTCGTCGGCCGGGCCCGCCACCGCCATCGGTATCGACGCCGCGACCTTCGCGATCTCCGCCCTCGGCATCCGGTTCGTCCGGTTCGACGCCACGGCGCGACCGCCCGTCGCGGCCGAACGCCGCCGTCCGCGCGGGGAGTTCCTGGCCGGCGTCCGTTTTCTGTGGGCGCATCCGGTACTGCGCCCGCTCACGGTCCTGCTGTCCGTGCTGACGTTCCTCACGTACGGTCTGACGGACCTCGTGGTCTATCTGGTCAAGCACGAGCTCGGGCACGCGGACGCGACGGTCGGCTATGTCCTCGCCGTCGGCACCGTCGGCACGTTCGCCGCCTCCTCCGTGGTCGCCCGCCTCCGGCGGCGCCTGGGCTTCGGGGTGAGCTGGATCGGCTCCTTCTCCGTCGCGGGCCTCGCCGTCGCCTGCCTGGGCGTGGCCCGGACCGTCCCGGTGGTCGCGGCACTGGTGACGGTCCAGCTGATGTGCACGGGCATCGCCGGCATCTGCTCGATGTCCCTGCGCCAGGAGGTCACCCCGGCCCCTCTGCTGGGCCGGGTCACCTCGTCGTTCTGGACCGTCCACTCGGCCCTGGGCCCACTGGGCGCGACCGCCACCACGGCGGCGGCGTCCGGTCTGGGCGTCACCACGGTCTGCCTGTTCACCGGCTCCGCCGTCCTGCTGGTGGCGCTGACCGGCTCGGTGACCGGCATCCTGCGGCCCGAGACCGGCGAGCCCCGGCTGGAGGAGACGGCATGATCACCACGGCACCACGGTCGACGCCCCGCTGAGCACGCAAGCGACCGCCACCGAACCGCACGCCCCACGGACGCCGGCGAGCCCCGACTGGAAGGGACCGCATGATCACCACCGCTCCACGGTCGACGCACCGCTGAGCACGAGGCACACTCCCGCCGGGCCCGCACCTCTCCACACCACCGGCAACGACGCCCACCACCCGGACGCCCGCGCCCCGCCATCCACCACCCGGCACGCAAGCGACCGCCACCGAACCGCACGCCCCACGGACGCCGGCGAGCCCCGGCTGGAAGGGACCGCATGATCACCACCGCTCCACGGTCGACGCCCCGCTGAGCCCGAGGCACACTCCCGCCGGGCCCGCAGGGCCCGCACCTCTCCACACCACCGGCAACGACGCCCACCACCCGGATGCCCCGCGCCCCGCCATCCACCACCCGAGCCGGACCGGCAGGCGCACGAGTGCCGCCGGGCCGCACGTCGTACGAGACCGGCGCGGCGCCCACCGCGAGGGTGGCGGCCTGCGGCCATGGGGCCGAGGGCCTGCAAGGCGCTTCAGCTCGACTCGCGCACCACCAGCCGGCACGGCACCGTGTGCACACCGGGTTCCGGCTCGGCGTCGATCGCCTGGAGCAGCAGCAGGGCGGCGATGCGGCCGATCTCGGAGAGGTTCATGTCGATCGTGGTGAGCGGCGGACGGCAGGCCAGCGCCATGGTGTCCCAGTTGTCGTAGCCGACCACGGCGATGTCACCGGGCACGTCCTTGCCCCGCTCGCGGAGCGTGTCGGCGACGCCGCGGGCGATCTGGTCGTTGCCGCAGAAAACGGCGTCGGTGTCGGGGGCGGTGCGCAGCAGGGCGTCCGCGGCGCGGCGGCCCCAGGCCTCGCTCCACTCCCCGAAGTGCACGCGGCCCGTGGCCAGGCCGAGCTGGGCGTTCTGAAGGTGCTCGACGGCGTGCCGGGCGCGGTCGCGGGCGGCCTGGTGGTGCTCGGGGCCGGTGACATGGGCGATGCGGGTGCGGCCGGTGGCCAGCAGGTGCTCGACGGCCAGGTGGGCGCCGCCGTGGTCGTCGGTGACGACGGAGGTGTCGGCGGGGTCGGTGGACGGGGCGAGCGCGTAGACGACGGGTATCGAGGGGTCGAGGCCGGTCAGCGGCGGGCGCGGGTCCGTGCGGCGGCCGGCCACGATGATGCCGTCCACCCGACGGTCGGTGAGGGTGGCCAGGTGGTGCTGTTCCCGGATGGCGTCGCCCCGGGTGTCGCACAGCAGCACGGAGATCTTCCCGGCGCCCAGCGCGTCCTCGGCGCCCAGCAGCACGGGCGTACTGAACCGGCCGATGCCGTCCGTGGTCATCAGGCCCACCGTCCAGCTCCGCCCGCTGTGCAGGCTCTGGGCGTGCTGGTTGGGCCGGAAGCCGAGCGCCTCCACCGCGTCCAGCACCCGCTGCCTGGTCTCGGGACGCATCCGGCCGCCGCCGTTGAGCGCCTTCGACGCCGTGCCCACACTGACGCCCGCCAGCGCGGCGACGTCGGCGAGCCGGGCCCGGCCGGCGAGGGGAGAGCCTGGAGCAGAGGTCACGGGCAAACCTTTTCCTGGGTGACGCGGACGCCTGACATGGTGACAGTTGGCCAGCGTACCTGCCAAGCCGCTGGGAAACGGAAAAAACTCCTGCCGCGGCTCTTGACCGGCCTCCCGCACTGCCCTCTACTTTCACCCCGAGAAAACGGTTGCGCAAAATGCTTGCGCACGGTGGTTCCGTGCCGCCGCCACCTACCGACCCCGGAGAGCCATGCCCCGCACCCCCGCCGGCCCGGTCCGCCCCGGTCCGGACGCCCACGCCGCGCTGCGCCCCGCGACCACTCGTATCGACGCCGGCTTCTGGCAGGCCCGCCGCGAGACCAACGCCCGCGTCTCCCTCCCCCAGGGCCCCGGCCTGCTGGAGTCCGCCGGCAACCTGCACAATCTGCGGCTGGCGGCAGGCACCGCCGAGGACGAGTTCCAGGGCGCCTACCCGTTCGTGGACACGGACGTCTACAAGTGGCTGGAGGCGGCGGCCTGGCAACTGGCCGACGGCGGCGCGACGGAGCTCGCGGCCGAGGTGGACCGGATCGTCTCCCTGGTCGCCGCCGCCCAGCAGCCCGACGGGTACCTCAACACCTGGTTCCAGCTGGTCAAGGGCGGCGAGCGGTATCAGGACCTGCGCTGGGGCCACGAGCTGTACTGCGCCGGCCATCTCATCCAGGCCGCCGTGGCCCACCACCGGACCACCGGGCGCAGCGAACTCCTCGACGTGGCGGTGAGGTTCGCCGACCACATCGACTCCGTCTTCGGCCCGCCGGGCAGCGGCCGGCCCATCGACGGCATCGACGGCCACCCCGAGGTGGAGACCGCCCTGGTCGAGCTGTACCGGGAGACCGGCGAGCGCCGCTACCTCGACCTGGCCGGCTACTTCGTCGACCGCCACGGCCACGGCCTGCTCGGCGGCGAGGCCTACTGCCAGGACCGCGTCCCCGTGCGCGAGGCGACGAACGTCGAGGGGCACGCCGTACGGCAGTTGTACCTGCTGGCCGCGGCGGCCGACCTGGCCACGGAGACCGGGGAGCCCGAACTCCGCGCGGCGAACGAGCGGTTGTGGCAGGCCATGACCACCACCAAGACCCACATCACCGGCGGCCTCGGCGCCCACCACGACCAGGAGGACTTCGGCGACCCCTACGAACTGCCCAACGAGCGTGCCTACTGCGAGACCTGTGCCGCGATCGCCTCGGTGCAGTGGAGCTGGCGCCTGGCTCTGCTCACCGGGCAGGCCCGCTACTCCGACCTGATCGAGCGCACCCTCTACAACGGTTTCCTCGCCGGTGTCTCCCTGGACGGCGAGCGCTGGCTGTACGTCAACCCGCTCCAGGTCCGCGACGGCCACACCGACCCCGGCGGCGACCAGTCGGCCCGCCGCACCCGCTGGTTCCGCTGCGCCTGCTGCCCGCCCAACGTGATGCGGCTGCTCGCCTCCCTCGAGCACTACCTGGCGACCAGCGACGACGACGGCCTCCAGATCCACCAGTACGTCGACGGCGACTACGCCGCCGAGGGCGTCACCGTCCGCTGCGAGACCGACTACCCCTGGCACGGCACCGTCGCCCTCACCGTCGAGGAGACCCCCGCCGACCGCCCCTGGACGCTCTCCCTGCGCATCCCGCAGTGGTGCCGTGAGTACCGGGTGCGGTGCGGGGACGAGACGTACGACTCCCCCGTCGCCGACGGCTGGACGCGGCTGACCCGTACCTGGTCCCCCGGCGACCGGGTCGTCCTCGAACTCGGCCTGGAGCCGCGGCTGTCGGCCGCGGACCCCCGGGTGGACGCCGTACGCGGCTGCGTGGCGATCGAGCGGGGGCCGCTCGTGTACTGCCTGGAGCAGGCCGACCACCCCGGCGGCGGACTGGACGACGTCGTCGTCGACACCACCCGCCCACTCGCCGTGAAACACCGCCCGGACCTCCTCGGCGGCGTCACGACGGTCGTCGCGGCGGGCCGGCGGCGCCACCTCACCGACGCGGGCTGGTGGCCGTACGCCACGGCCGGCGACTCCCCCGCGGCGGACGGCGAGCCCGTCGAACTGACCGCCGTCCCCTACTACGCCTGGGCCAACCGCGAAGACGGCAGCATGCGCGTCTGGCTGCCCACCTCCTGAACCACCCTCCTACGACAACGAGGTCAGCCCCGTGATACCCACCCGCCGCACCCTCCTCTCCGCGACAGCCGCCGTCAGCGCCCTCGCCTCCCTCACCGCCTGCTCAGGCGGCTCCGACGACTCCGGCTCCTCCAAGGCGTCCGGGGGGACGTACACCTTCTGGGACCCGTACCCGCAGTTCGACGCCTCCTCGCCCTGGGGCAAGCGGGTCACCGCGTGCGGCACCCAGGCCGGGGTGAAGCTGAAGCGGACCGCCTACGACACCACCGACCTCGGCAACAAGGCGCTGCTGGCCGCCCAGCAGGGCAACGCGCCCGACGTGATGCTCGTGGACAACCCGGTCGTCTCGACGCTGGTGGAGGCGGGGATCCTCAACAAGACCAGCGACCTCGGCATCGACACCAAGTCGATCCAGAAGAACATCATCGGCGCGGGCACCATCGCAGGCGCCTCCTACGGCGTGCCGATCGGCGCCAACACCCTCGCCCTCTACTACAACAAGAAGGTGCTGTCCGCGGCCAAGGTCGACCCGGCCTCGGTCAAGGACTGGGCATCGCTCGACGCGGCCCTGAAGAAGGTGAAGGCGGCCGGGAAGAAGGGCATCACCTTCTCCGCGATCAACACCGAGGAGGGCAGCTTCCAGTTCCTGCCGTGGTTCTGGGGCGCCGGCGGCGACCTCAGCAAGCTGAACTCCGCCAAGGGCGAGGCCGCGCTGTCCCTGTGGAAGAACTGGGTCGACGAGGGCTACGCGCCCAAGGACGTCCTCCAGAACACGCAGACCACCAGCTGGCAGGAGTTCGCCACCGGGGACTACGCGTTCGGCGAGAACGGCACCTGGCAGCTCGGCAACGCCGACAAGGCGCGCCTCGGCTACGGCATCATCAACGTCCCCGCGCAGAACGGGGGTTCGGCACCGGTGCCGACCGGCGGCGAGTTCGTCACCGTCCCCGTGCAGAAGGACACCGCGCGCTACGACACCAGCAAGAAGATCGTCACCTGTCTGACCAGCTCCGCGAACCTGCTGGCCACCGACACCACCCTGATGTACGTCGCCCCGACCGCCGCGGTGCAGGCCCAGCAGGTGGCGAAGAACCCGGAGCTCAAGCCGTGGGTGTCCGCCGTGGCCGCTGCCCGTGGCCGCACCAGCGGCGGACTGGGCTCCAAGTACCCCACCATCTCCCAGCCGATGTGGACCGCCGTCCAGGCCGCCCTGTCCGGCGGCAAGAGCGCCCGGGCCGCGCTGGACACGGCCCAGGCGAGCGCCCGGAAGGGCTAGGCCCGCGACATGACCATCGCCCGAGTCGACCGGCCGCGCCGGGCCCCGGACACGCCGGGGGCGAGCGGCTCCGCCCGGCCGCCGCTGGAACGCCGGCAGCGGCGCCGGAGCCGGCTGACCGCGCTCGCCTTCGCCGCCCCGCTGATCGCCTACCTCGCCGCCTTCTACGTCTATCCCCTCTACCGCAACCTCGACCTGAGCCTGCGCGACTACACCGTGCGGTCCTTCGTGGCCGGGGACGCGCCCTTCTCCGGCTGGGACAACTTCCAAAAGGTGCTGGACGACCCGACGTTCGGACCCGCGATGCGGCACACCATGCTCTTCACCTTCGTGTCGATCGCCTTCCAGTACGCCATCGGGCTCGCCCTCGCGGTCTTCTTCAACCGGCACTTCCGGCTCTCCGCCACGCTGCGCGCGCTCTTCCTCATCCCGTGGCTGCTGCCGCTGATCGTGTCGGCGTCGACCTGGTCGTGGATGTTCAACAGCGAGTCCGGCGTGGTGAACTACTTCCTGCACTTCGTCGGCGTCGACCCGGTGGGCTGGCTCACCTCCCCGGACTGGGCGCTGACCTCGGTGATCGTCGCCAACATCTGGATCGGCATCCCGTTCAACCTGGTCATCCTCTACAGCGGGCTCCAGAACATCCCGGCGGAGGTGTACGAGGCGGCGGCCCTGGACGGGGCGAACGCCTGGCAGCGCTTCCGGCGGATCACCCTCCCGCTGCTGCGCCCGGTGTCCGCGATCACGCTGCTGCTCGGGTTCGTCTACACCCTCAAGGTGTTCGACCTCATCTGGATCACGACCAAGGGCGGTCCCGGGGACGCCTCCTCCACCCTGGCGACCTGGTCGTACCAGCTCGGCTTCGGCACGCTGCTGCCCAAGTTCGGCCCCGGCGCGGCGGTCGGCGACATCCTCATCCTCATCGCGCTCGTCTTCGGTCTGCTGTACATCAGGGTCCAGAGGAGGCAGGAAGCGTGAAGTCCCCGACGCCCGCCCGCCGTTACACGGCCATCGGGCTGGTCCTCACCGCGCTGATGCTGTTCCCGGTGTACTGGATGCTGAACGTGTCCCTCACCCCGCAGCAGGACATGCGCAAGGACCCGCCCGACCTGTTCCCGCTGCACCCCACCTTCGAGGGCTACAAGGCGGTGCTCGACGACCAGTTGCCCTACCTCGGCACCAGCCTGCTCATCGGGCTCGGCACCGTCGCGCTCACCCTCGTCATCTCCGCCCCCGCCGGGTACTCCCTGGCCAAGCTGCGCCCGCGCGGCGGCGGCGCGCTGAGCCTGGGGCTGCTGATCGCGCAGATGGTCCCCGGCATCGTCATGGCGATGGGCTTCTACGGCGTCTTCCTCGACCTGGGGCTGCTCAACTCCTGGTGGGGACTGATCGTCGCCGACTCCACCATCGCCGTGCCGTTCGGCGTGATGATCTTCACCGCGTTCATGTCCGGCATCCCCGGCGAGCTGATCTCCGCCGCCCGGATCGACGGCGCCGGCGCCTGGCGCACCTTTCGGTCGGTCGTACTGCCGCTGAGCCGCAACGCGATCGTCACCGTCTCGCTCTTCGGCTTCCTGTGGGCCTGGAGCGACTTCGTCTTCGCCAACACCCTGGACGGCGGCGGCGACTGGAAGCCGATCACCCTCGGCATCTACCGCTACATCGGCAACAACAACCAGGAGTGGAACGCGATCATGGCCACCGCCGTCGTCGCGTCCGTCCCCGCAACGGTCCTGCTGGTCCTCGCGCAGCGCTATGTGGCCGCGGGTGTGACCGCGGGCGCGGTGAAGGACTGAGCTCGTCAGGACCTCGGGGGACCCGAGCTCGTCAGGTCCCCTCTCCTTCCCCCCTCCCTCCATGAGGAGAACCCCCTTCCATGAGCCGCACGAGACTCTCCGGACGCCTGACGGCCGCCGTGGGCACGGCCGTCCTCACGGCCGCGCTCGCCACCCCCGCCCAGGCGGCCCCCACCACCGCCACCACCCTGGTGGTCAACGCCGACCAGACCCTGCGCCCGGTCACCCACGTCGCCACGGGCAGCCTCTACGGCCTGGCGGACTCCACGACCCCCGCCGACAGCCTGGTCACCCCCCTCAGCCCGAACACCTTCGTGCAGATGGCCCCCGGCGGCTCCCAGCTACCCAACGGCGAGCCCAAGCCGGCCGGTGACGCGCTCGTGGTGGCCGCCAAGGCTGCGCGGGCGGGCGCCAAGGTGGTCGTCCGCATGCCGGACTGGTACCCGAACTTCCCCTACAAGTGGGTGAGCTGGAGCGACTGGCTGTCGGCGGTCGACAAACAGGTCGCCTCGGTGCGGTCCTCCGGTGCCACGAACATCGCCGCGTACGAGCTGTGGAACGAGCCCGACTGGACCTGGGACACGACCAACGCTGGTGCGTTCGACGCCGGTTGGGCGCGCACGTACGAGGATGTCCGCGCCAAGGACAGCAAGACGCCCGTCCAGGGCCCGAGTTACTCGGCGTGGAACCAGTCCTGGATGAGCACCTTCCTCACCGACGCCAAGGTCAGTGGCACCCTGCCCGACATCATCGCCTGGCACGAGCTCCAGGGCAGCAAGGACATCGCCGCGCACGTCTCGGCGTACCGGGCGCTGGAGAGCAGCCTCGGCATCAGCCCGCGGCCGATCGCCATCGAGGAGTACGGCACCCCGAGCGAGGTCGGTGTGCCCGGCTCGCTGGTCGGCTACGTCGCCAAGTTCGAGCGGGCCGGCGTGCACGACGCCGAGCTGGCCTTCTGGAACCACTACGGCACCCTCGGCGACACCCTCACCGACACCGGAGCCTCGCCGAACGGCTCGTACTGGCTCTACAAGTGGTACGGCGCCATGTCCGGCACCATGCTGGTCACCACTCCCCCGGCACGGACCGGCATCGACGGCGCCGCCTCCCTCACGGGCGACGGCAAGCAGATCAGCGTGATCTTCGGCGGGGGCGCCGGGTCGAGCGCCGTCACGGTCAAGGGTCTCGGCTCACTCTCCGCGCTGAGCGGCAAGGTGCACGTGAAGCTGGAGTACACGCCGTCCAAGGGCCGTACGACGGCGGTGTCCGGCCCGGTCACGATCTCGGACACCGACTACACCGTCTCGAACGGCCAGATCACCGTCCCCGTGACGACGAACGCCACCGACGGCTACCACCTGACGATCACCCCGGCCGGCGCCGCTTCCTCCCTGGCCGGGACCTACCAGGTCACCAACCGGAACAGCGGCCTCGCCCTGGACACCCAGGGTTCGGGCACGGCCCAGGGCACCGCGGTCGTCCAGGCCGCCTCCGGCACGGGCAGCACCCAGTCGTGGACACTGACCTCCGCCGGCTCCGGCCTCTACAAGATCTCCAACAAGGCGAGCGGGCTGCTCCTCGGCATCAAGGACATGAACACGGCCGACGGCGGCACGGCCCTGGTCTGGGGTGACAACGGCACCGCCGACCACCTCTGGCAGCTGATCCCGTCCGGCGACGGCTACTACAAGATCGCCAACTACAACAGCGGCCTCCTGCTCGGCGTGGACTCGATGAGCACCTCCACCGGCGCTCAGGTGCTCCAGTGGGACGACAACGGCACCGCCGACCACCTGTGGAAGCTGACGGCGCGCTGACGCCCGCCTCCGGAGACCGGGGGGTTCCCGCGCCTGATGTCGGCAGGCACGGGAACCCCCCGCACGTGAGGCCGCCCACACTCCGGGCGGACGGCCACGCACCGACGGTTATGGTGGCGGGGCAGGACGAAGGGGGCACAACAGACGGAGGGACCCACCTTCCGGGACGAGCCGGCCGTGGTGTGGGAGTTCACCTTCCGGGGCCGCGCCCGCGTCTTCCGTGCCGCCGACCTCGGCTACGGCCGGGAGGGCCGACGGGAGTACGACCTCTACCTCTCGGCCCCCGACGCCCGGTGGTCCACCTTCCGCCCCGTCCTCGACGCGCTCCGCAACGGATTCGCCACGACCGGCTGACCGCTCGGGAAGGGGCGGTGGCGTCCGCGCGGGAACGGGGCGGCAGGGACTAGGTTGGGCGGCATGAGCAACCTTGACCGGGCGCCCGTACCGAGCGTGTGCGGTGGCCGCGGATTCGTCGTCGCCGAGCCCGTCCGCGAACTGCTGAGCCCCCGACACGTCAAACTGGGCGAGTCGACCGAGGTGCGCCGACTGCTGCCGAACCTGGGCCGGCGCATGATCGGCGCCTGGGCGTTCGTCGACCACTACGGGCCCGACGACATCGCCGACGAACCCGGCATGCAGGTCCCGCCGCACCCGCACATGGGCCTCCAGACGGTCAGCTGGCTGCACGAGGGCGAGGTGCTGCACCGCGACTCCACCGGCAGCCTCCAGACGATCCGCCCCAAGGAGCTCGGGCTGATGACCTCGGGCCGGGCGATCAGCCACTCCGAGGAAAGCCCTAGGTCGCACGCCCGCTTCCTGCACGGCGCCCAGCTCTGGGTCGCGCTGCCCGACGCCCACCGCCACACCGAGCCGATGTTCGAACACCACCCGGTGCTCCCCACGGTCACCGCACCCGGCCTGACCGCGACCGTCCTCCTCGGCGGCCTGGACGGCGCCACCTCCCCCGGCACCGCGTACACACCGATCGTCGGCGCCGACCTCGCGCTCACCCGGGGCGCCGACGTCCACCTGCCCCTCGAACCCGACTTCGAGTACGGCGTCCTGGCGATGTCCGGCGAGGTGCACGTCGACGGCGTCCCCGTACTGCCCGGCTCCATGCTGTACCTCGGCTGCGGCCGCACCGAACTGCCCCTGCGCGCCGAGTCCGCCGCCGGAGTCATGCTGCTCGGCGGCGAGCCCTTCGCCGAGGAGCTCATCATGTGGTGGAACTTCGTCGGGCGTTCGCAGGATGAAATCAAACAGGCCCGGGAGGAGTGGATGATCGGGTCGCGATTTGGGGTTGTGAAGGGGTACGACGGGGATCCGTTGCCTGCGCCGGAACTGCCGTCGGTGCCGCTGAAGCCGCGGGGTCGAGTGCGCTGAGCTGGTATTTTCCAGCCAGGCGCGCATATAGTCGGGTGCGGGGAAGCGCACTCGGCCCGGTTCGCTCAGACCGCGTGAGCGAATCCCCTTCGCAGCAGCCGATCCACTCCACCGTGAGGTGCGAGTTTCGCCATCCGTAGTCAGCTCTGGTCGGACGGATGCTGACCCATGCTGACTTCACTGACAGGTAGTCAGGCCTCCGTGGGGGCTCCGCTCGCCAAGCAGCGTGGGACAACCTGGTCGCCGTCCACGCCGATCCCTTCGGTCCTCCGCAATGGATGGCCACCTTCGACTCGGCCACCCCCACCGAGTTGGTCACCGCCTTCACCATCGCCCTTGCCAACAGCTACGCCAAGGGTCCGAACAGCTACCTGGGCGGTACGGCTCACCCCGTCGGCAAGGCCCTGCGGCCCCTGACGCAAGCAGGGTGGGAGCGCACTGACAGCTGGGCGGCAACCGTGTGCACCGCCCCCGACCGACTCGCCCATACCTTCGATCCCGACCTTCCCGCGTACCTGGCTGTCAACCCGAACTGGCCCCAGGCCCACCGCATCGGCGGCATAGTGGAGATCACCGGGTCCAACGGAGGCGTCTACATAGCCGAGAACGGCCAGGAGGGCGTGCTGCCGCCCGCAGTTCGCACCAGCTGGACTGGTCCGACGTATGACTTGCCGTCCCAATCCGCAGCCGTCCGCGCCGCCGATCAACTTCTCGCGCCACCTGGTCCTCAGTGACCTTGTCCGTGATCCCATGCCTCGGTCTGCACGCGGGGCCCTCCTCCGCTGCGTGCCTTCCCATCCCGCCCAGCCGATCCGCACACTGTGGGCAGCCGACCGGGACTCCGGCCAACTACGCCCTGGGACCATCCTGCTGAGTTGGGAGCCCGGCACGGGAGGCGGAATGGACGTGACTGCTCGCCTCGGTCTCGCCTCGGCGGAGGTCGTCCTCGCCAGTTGGTCGAACCTCTCCGGCGACTGGACCCCCGTCATACACCCCACGGTGTTGGAGGTCGTCGGCCTTCACGCCGCGCTGTCCGTGGCCACCGACGCGCTGCACCTCGCCAACCGTCTGGCCTCAGCCTGACGCGATCCGCCTACCCTTGCATGCCGCTGCATGAAAGGTGCGGTCCGATGTGATGCTCCAGGTCCACGGCGGCGTGGCCTACGTCGCCGTCGCTCACGGTGCACAAAGAAGCCGACGTTGGCTCCACCCTCTGCCGGGCTCATCAGCACGCCGCCGAATCGAGGAGCGACCCTTTGGACCTTTCGTTCCTTTTCCGTCTTCGGAGGGATCCGAAGGTCCCCCTTCAGGAAGAGGAGGTCACTGCCTACGCCTGGCGGTCTCCTGAGAGGCTGGCCGAGCGGACCCTTGGGGGCCGCGTCCTGGCGGCGCTTCGCTGACTGGCTCGTTGCATCCACAGTCCGCCCCCGCTCCTATCTGCCGACGTGAGGGCGGTTCACATGCCTTCGCACAGCTGACGCACAGCAAGTGACCGAAAACCCGCTTCAGCTGACCCGATCTCCCCCCGTACGGCACTCGACTTGGGTGCGACTCGCCCCGAGTTCACGGGGTGCGACGCCAGCAAGACGACCGTGAAGTGCACCCCGAAGTGATCTGACCGACGTACAGGGGCGGCGGTGCCCATCGGCTACGGTGGCGCCGCCCCTGGCCCTTCCCGACAGGAGACATCACGATGTCCGACGGCATCACCTGGGTCGCCGAAGAAGACGAGCTGCTGCCTGGCGGATACTGCGTGATCCTCGCCCGCAACCTCACGCCCGAAGACCTCGTACAACGCCTCGTTCCCGATGCACAGCCGCGCCAGTTGGGCCCGCGCACACAGGCGGCGTTCGAGGACGAGCTACGTGAGTTGCTGCGTACAACCGGCCGGCACTACCCCATGGCGGGTGTTCGGTACGGATCGGTAGGTGATCTCTCTTTCGCCGTGGGCTGCGGACAGTGGGAATTCGCGCTGGGCCGGCATGAGACACCGGTCATCTGGCACGGCGACGTCCACACGTACGAGCTGTACTACTTCGCCGAGCACCCGAACGTCCCGGAGCCGCATTTCCGCTACGCCCACGATGGCAGCGTGCGGCTGTGTTTCGACGTCGACACCGACGAGGCCCCCTACCTCTTCGATGTCGACGGCGACGATGCCGCCCTGGTCGCCGACATGGAGACGGCCGCCGAAGTCACTCCTGCACTTGAACTCCTCGAACAACGCTTCGGACTCACCCTGCCGAGAGAGCTGATCCTCACTGGAGAACTGGCCGCCGCAGTCATCAAGAGCCCCCAGCAGACCGAGGAAACACGCTCGTGAGCAATGGCATCACCTGGGTCTCTGAACGATGACGGGCGCTGCATCGTTCTCGATTCCGTTCGGGCCGTGCCTGGTCGCCGCCGGATCACCCGACTCGGGAACCCGCGTTCGGCAAAGTCATCGGATCGGGAGGCGCGTGCGGCCTGGCCCAAGGGGAAGACGGCTCGCCTGGTCCCAGGATGACCGTGGGACCAGGCGCGTGCGCGGCAGGCTCAGTCTTCGAGCGGCTCGTAGTCGAACCAGTCGAAGTGCACGGACCCTGCCGCCGCGAACATGCCGATGACGCGGCCGGTGAAGCCGCCCGCCACCTCCGTGGACAAGTACTTGCCGTCGAGAGAGGTGAGCTCGACGAATGTGCCGTCCGGCTCCTCGATGCCGATCGAGACGGTGTCGGGGCCGGTCCGTGCGTCGGTCAGGGTCCGGACCGCGGTCACCTCTGCCCGGAGCACCACAGGTCCGGGCGGCACCGGCCGCGACGCCACGACTGTGCTCAACGGGCCGATACGGGCGAGGACCCGTACCTCACCGGCCGCGGCCTCGATGTCGTAGTGGTGCTGCTCGTCGAGGCGCACCGCCAGGCCGCCGCGCCCTTCCGACACGTCGGCCAGGGCTCGCGCCCGGCAGGACAGATGCTGCTGCCGCCGGCCGACGAACGTCACGTCGGTGTCGTCGAGCGATCCGCCGCGGGCGCGCAGGGACAGCCATCCGGGCCGGTCCTTGGTGGTGCAGTCCTCCGGGGGGCGATGGCGCAGAGAGACCCAGTACGGGGCCAACTCGCTCACGTCGAAGTCGTCCCGGACCGGCGTGACGGGGCCCGGCTGGAGCGGCCAGGGAGGCGCGGGCGCCTCGAGCGACAGTTCGCCGACGACCGGCCAGCCGTCCACCCACTCGACCCGTACCAGGAACGTCTCCCGGCCGAGTACGTGCCACCCGGGCGTGCCACCGCCCGGCCGCACGCCGAGCAGCACCATCCACCACGAGCCGTCGGATGCCTGGACCAGGTCCGCGTGGCCGGTGTTCTGGATGGGGTGGTCGGTGCCGCGGTGGGTCAGGACCGGGTTGGCCGGGCAAGGCTCGAACGGCCCGTCGGGTGTGCGGCTCCGGGCGATCGAGACGCCGTGGCAGCGCTCGGTGCCGCCCTCGGCGATGAGCAGGTACCAGTAGTCTCCGATCCGGTACAGGTGCGGTGCTTCCGGGGCCTTGGCGCCGGGCGATCCGGACCAGACCTTGCGGTCGGGACCAAGGGTCTCGCCGGTGTGGGGGTCGAGGCGGACCTGTCCCACACCGGCGACGGTGCACCAGCAGTTGCCCTCGTCGTCCCAGGCGAGATCAGGGTCGATGCCGGGGACTGAGGGCAGCCGGACCGGATCGGACCAGGGCCCCGCCGGATCGGTGGCCGTGAACAGCAGATTGCCGTCACTGCTCACGTTCGTGACGATCAGCCAGAAGCGGCCGTCGTGGTGCCGCAGCGTGGGCGCGTAGATCCCTCCCGAGGAGGGCGAGTCCAGCGGCAGGCGCAACTGGCCCGGCCGGTCCAGGGCGTTGCCGATCTGGGTCCAGTGCACCAGGTCCCGGCTGTGGAAGATGGGCACGCCGGGGAAGTACTCGAAGCTGGAACACGCGACGTAGTAGTCCTCGCCCACCCGGCAGATGCTCGGATCGGGGTAAAACCCCGGGATCACCGGGTTGTTGATGGTGGCGCCCGTCTCGGGCATGCTCGACACCCTGATCGAGTCCTCTCACTGGTTCACTGGCTCACTGTGTGCAGGGTCGGCCCGCCGGGACAGCGGACCGTGCCGATGCCGGCGTCGGAGGCGTCGACCGCTGCTGGAGCGGCCTTCGCCGACGGGATCGTGACCGTGATCGGACCGGCCGCGGCCGGTCACACGGTGGCGACCAGTCCGACGAGGCGTCCGCGGTGCCTTTGGATCGATCTCCGCACGAGTTCCTCCAGCAGAACGACGACCGAGGCGCGTGCACTCGGGACGCGCACCACACTCTGCGGGTCACGAGTGCTTGGCAAGTACCTTGACAAGGCCGAAACTTTCGCTGTCGAAATATAGAGCGTTTCTGTCGCTGGAGGCTTGCTGCGTCAGTACCGCGGCGGGGCCGTACTGCCCCGGACGGTCAGTGTCGTGGCGATCTCCAGCCCCACCTGGGGCGCCTGTTCGCCGCGGCCGAGGGTGAGCGCCAGTTCCGTCGCTGCCACCGCCATCTCGGTCAGGGGCTGGTGGACGGTGGTCAGGGGCGGGTCGATCCAGGCCGCGACCGGGAGGTCGTCGAAACCCACGACGCTCAGGTCGTCGGGGATCCGCAGGCCGGCCTCGCGTGCCGCCTGGTAGACGCCGAATGCGTGCGCACGTGGTGTGCTCCCAACACCCCTTCATGTTAACTTCTCCGCCGCATGGAGAGAGAGTTTCCGTACCTCCGACCGGAAGGTGCACGTGATGACAAGGAGACTGGCAAGCCTCCTGGCACTCCTCCTGGCGTCGGCCCTGCTCCCGCTGTTACCCGCCACCGCATGGGCCGCCGACCCGCCCCCGCCCAGTGCGCCCGCCGCCCGCAGCGCGGTGGCCGCCATGCAGCCGGGCTGGAACCTGGGCAACACCTATGACGCCATCCCCGACGAAACCTCCTGGGGCAATCCGCCCGTGACCAGGGCACTGCTCAGAAAGGTCAAGTCGCAGGGATTCAGGAGCATCCGGCTGCCCGTCACCTGGGGCGGCCACCAGGGCGCCGCACCCGACTACACGATCGCCCCGGCCTGGATGGCGAAGGTGCGGCAGGTCGTCGACTGGGCGCTGGACGAGAACCTCTACGTGATGATCAACATGCACCACGACTCGTGGATGTGGGTCAACAACCTCTCCACGGATCACGACGCCGTCCTCGCCCGCTACACCGCCACCTGGACCCAGATAGCGGCGGAGTTCCGCGACGAGGCGTCCAGACTGGTCTTCGAGAGCATCAACGAGCCGACGTTCAGCGGCACTTCCGGTGACGACGACAACTACCGGCTGCTGGACGAGCTCAACACCGTCTTCCACCGGATCGTCCGCGCGTCAGGGGGTCGCAACGCCGACCGGCTGCTCGTCCTGCCCACCCTGTACACCAACGCCGACCAGGGGCGGCTGGACGCGCTGGCCGCGAGCATCACGGCCCTGCACGATCCCATGGTGGCCACGACCATCCACTTCTACGGATGGTGGCCGTTCAGCGTGAACATCGCCGGATACACCCGGTTCGACGCCACCTCGCAGAAGGACCTCACCGACACCTTCGACCGTGTGTACGACACGTTCGCCGCCCGCGGCATCCCGGTCATCATCGGCGAGTACGCCCTGCTCGCCTACGACCACACCCGCCCCGGCATCATCGAACGGGGCGAGGTGCGCAAGTACTTCGAGTTCCTGGGCGACTACGCCCGCCGGCGCAAGCTCACCACCATGCTCTGGGACGCCGGTCAGTTCCTGAACCGCACCACCCTGCGATGGCGGGACCCGGAGCTGTTCGCCCAGATCAAGTCGAGCTGGACCACCCGTTCGGGAACCGCTTCCAGCGACATGGTGTTCCTCCCCGAGTCGAGTGCCGTCACCAGCCGGACGCTCACGCTCAACCCGAACGGCACCGACTTCCAGGGACTGCGGCACGGCTCCCGCGACCTCGTGAAAGGCAAGGACTACACCGTCTCCGGCAACCAGCTCACGCTGACCGCCGCCGCACTCACCGAACTGGCCGGCGACCGGGCGTACGGGGTCGACGCGACACTGGAGGCGAGGTTCTCACGCGGTGTCCCATGGCGGATCGATGTCATCACCTATGACAACCCGGTTCTGTCGAACGCCTCCGGAAGCACCAGTGGCCTGACCATCCCCACCCGGTTCCGGGGCGACCAACTGGCCACGATGGAGGCCACGTACGACGACGGGAGCAACGCAGGACCGGCGAGCTGGACCCCCTATCAGCAGTGGGACACGGCCTTCTCGGCATACACCGGCGACTCCATCAAGCTGACCTCCGACTTCGTCGACTCCCTCAAGGACGACTCCCGGGTGACGCTCACCTTCCACTTCTGGAGCGGTGCCTCGGTGACCTACCGCGTCACCAAGACGGGCAGCACGGTGACCGGTACGACCGCCTGACCGGTCACTGCTCCGGCCGTGCGGTGGACGCGGAGGGTTCAGCGTCGTGTGGAGCGGGCGGCCGTCGGGGTGGTACCGGGGGACCTCCCCGGCGCCCCACATCGCGACCCCAGGACGCCTTCTGCGCCCGCACGACCTGTCTCATCACCGTCATCTACGACCAGTCCGGGCGGAACAACCGCCTCACCCAGGCACCCCCCGGCGGGTTCTCCGGCCCGGCCGCGGGCGGGTACGACAACCTCGCCAACGCCACCGCGGCACCGCGGCACCGCGGCACCGCGGCACCGATCACGATCGGCGGTCACAAGGCGCACGGCGTGTACGTGGCCCCGGGCACCGCAACAACAACACCGACGGCGTCGCCAAGGGGGACCAGGCGGAGGGCATGTACGCCGTCCTGGACGGCACCCACTACAACGGCGGCTGCTGCTTCGACTACGGCAACGCCGAGACCAACAGCCGGGACGACGGCAACGGCACCATGGAGGCCATCTACTTCGGCAACATCAAGGTCTGGGGCTACGGCTCCGGCAACGGCCCCTGGGTCATGGCCGACCTCGAGAACGGCCTGTTCTCCGGCGTCAACCAGCACTACAACGCGGGCGACCCCTCGATAAGCCACCGCTACCTGACCGCCGTCGTCAAGGGCGGACCCAACCACTGGGCCATCCGCGGCGGCAACGCCCAGTCGGGTGGCCTGTCGACCTTCTACAACGGCACGCGCCCCAACGTCTCGGGCTACAACCCGATGAAGAAGGAAGGGCCATCATCCTCGGCATCGGCGGCGACAACAGTCACGGTTCCGCCGGCACCTTCTACGAAGGCGTCATGACGTCCGGCTACCCGTCGGACGCCACCGAGAACGCCGTACAGGCCAACCTCACGGCGGCCGGCTACGGCAGGCAGGAACCCAGTCGGCACCTGCCCTCTTCCCACGCCGGCCGCGACCGTCCGCGGCCGGCCCGGCGCTCGGCCGTCACAGTGACGGCGCGACCGTGGCGAGCCAGAGGGCCCACATGGCGACCATGTCGTCGCCGGCCCGTCGCCGTAGGTCCAGCAGGCCGCTGACCACCGCTCCGCCTTGGCCACCGGTGGCTCCGAGCACCGCTACGGTCATGGCACCCACCCTTTCAGAGCTTGTTCACGGCCGTGTGGCGGGCAGGCACGGGTCGGTGATCCCGTGCGGACAGGCCAGGGCGTCGATGTCCCATCCGGCGCGGCGGGCGCCGGCGAGGTAGGCGCTCTCGTAGAAGGCCAGGACCGCCCCCTTCGGGTCGGCCTGACCGCGTGCGTCGTCGTAGCGCAGCACAGCCAGGTGGCTGCCCGCGCGGGGGACCCACTCGGCTGCGGCGGGTGTGAGCGGCTCGTCGGTCAGGTGCGCCGGCTCGGGCGCGGTGTAGGAGTAGAAGGCGGGCTCGGCCCAGTGGGCGTCGCCGAACCAGAAGCCGAAGCTGATGACCTCGCGTGAATAGGCTTCGCGGGTGACCCGATCGACCTGCGGCGGCTGGTCGACTTTTTTGTCGGAGAACCGGGTGCAGGCGATGTCGAAGGTGTGCCAGAAGTGGTGCACCGCGCTGACCTTGCCCGAGAACCCGGCCGCGAACTCCTCCAGTACCAGGGCCACTTGGCTCAGCACCTGCCAGTAGCGGTTCGCCCAGACGGGATCGTACGCGGCGTGCTCGACGTCCTCGGCGAACGGCCGTGCCGCATCGGGCAGATCGAACGGACGGGGAAGCGCGATCTCGGCGTCGACGCCCAGCGCGGCCAGGGCTTCCAGAGTCAGGCGATGGAAGGAGGCGACCGACTGGCCGAGCAGGGAGAAGGCGACCGTGCGGCCCTCCAGTGTGGTGACCACCAGTTGGTGATCGACGAAGTCGAAGTCGATGGTGAAGATCCGTGTTCCGTCCACGCGGCCCATCGGGCGCGTCGTGATGCCACGTCCCGTGAGGTGGAAGGCGACGTTCCACCAATGGTTGCGCCGGGGGCTCTCAGCGAGCCGGATCTTGCCGACGACCTGCGTGAACCGGTGGACCGTCTCCTTGGTGTCACGCCACTCGGCAAGAGGCATGGGAGGAAACATCTGCTGAGTTCCTTCGCTCGCGGTGCTGGTGAGACCTACGGTTTTCGCCCACTTCCAGCCTGACGCCCGAACCGTGCCATCGCATGCCGAACCAGCCCCGCCCCATTGTGTTGCGCCTTGTGCCCCTTTACTGTTCGGCTTTGCCTGAGTCTGTTCGATACTGATTGCTCAGGCGGTATGGAGGCCGCAGTGCGGAGTAATCGGATCGATTCGAAAGCTGCGAGGCCCGGTCGCCGTCGTTGGTGGAGGACGGTCCTCGCGACGGCCGCGACCATCGCCCTGGGCGCGGGCACGACCGCGCCCGCCGCGGCGCGGGACGTCGGCGGGCAGGCATCCGCCGTCACGTCCGCCGCGAGTGACGGGGCGCACACGGTGAGCCTGGACGGCTACTCGTTCCTCGTCGACGGAAAGCGCACCTACCTGTGGTCCGGCGAGTTCCACTACTTCCGGCTCCCCAGTCCGGACCTGTGGCGCGACATCTTCCAGAAGATGAAGGCCGCCGGGTTCAACTCCACGTCGCTCTACTTCGACTGGGGGTACCACTCGCCGAAGCCGGGTGTGTACGACTTCAGCGGGGTGCGTGACGTCGACAAGCTGCTCGACATGGCCCAGGAGGCCGGGCTCTACGTGATCGCGCGCCCGGCGCCGTACATCAACGCGGAGGTCGACAGCGGCGGCCTGCCCGGCTGGATGACCACCGAGGAAGGGCGCAACCGCAGTGACGACCCGCAGTTCCTCAAGTACGCGGACGAGTGGCTGACCCGGATCGACCGGATCATCGCCCGCCACCAACTGACCAACGGCACCGGGTCGGTCATCGCCTACCAGGTCGAGAACGAGTACTACAACGGCTCGGCCGCCGGCCACTCCTACATGAAGCACCTTCAGGACAAGGCCCGCGCCGACGGCATCACCGTACCGCTGACCGGCAACAACAACGGCACCTTCAACTCCGGGACCGGCGCCCTGGACGTCGACGGACCGGACTCCTACCCGCAGGGCTTCAACTGCTCGAACCCCTCGAAGTGGAACGGCGTCCCCGACATCAGCTACGACCACCCGGACGGAAGGCCGCTGTACTCACCGGAGTTCCAGGGCGGCGCCTTCGACCCCTGGGGCGGCCCCGGCTACGACAAGTGCGCCCAGCTGATCAACGACCAGTTCGCCAACGTGTTCTACAAGCAGAACATAGCCGTCGGCGCCACCGCGCAGAGCTTCTACATGACCTACGGCGGCACCAACTGGGGCTGGCTCGGCATGCCGGAGAACTACACCTCCTACGACTACGGGGCCGCGATCCGCGAGAACCGCCGGCTCGATCCGAAGTACGACGAGGACAAGCTGATCGGATACTTCACGCAGGCGGTCGCCCCGCTGACCAAGACCGCGGCGATCAGGACCACGCCGCCGGACGACTCCGCGGTCGTCGACACCGCCCGGATGAACCCCGACACCAAGACGCAGTTCCACGTCCTGCGCCACGGGAACTCCACGTCCACGGCGGTCGACAAGACGCACATCTCGCTGGACTTCGACGCCCAGCCGTCCACGGACACCACCTACACCTGGGACGACCCCGACGCCGCGCTCCAGTACAGCGGTTCGTGGTCGCACGTGGCCGACACGAGCTACACGGGCGGCGACTACAAGCACACCGAGTCGTTCTCCGGCAAGGCCGGTGACTCGGTCACCGTCCCCTTCGACGGCACCGCGATCCGCTGGATCGGCTCGAAGACCGACAACCACGGCTACGCCGACGTCTACCTCGACGGCACCAAGGTGGCCACGGTCGACGACTCCGGCAGCGAGAACCAGGCGGTGCTCTTTGAGAAGACCGGGCTGGCGCCCGGGGGTCACACGCTGAAGATCGTCGTCGACGGGAACCACAGCTCGGGGTCCACGGACAACTACGTGTCCATCGACGCCATCGACGTGCCGACGGCCGATACCGCGACGCCGACCTACCCGGTCGTGCCGCAGCAGCCGGGCACCGCGATCACGCTCGACGGGCGCGACTCGCACGTGATCGTGGCCGACTACCGGCTCGGGGACTCCCAGTTGCGGTACTCGACGTCGGAGATCATGACCCACGCGGCCATCGGCGACCGGGACGTCGCCGTGCTCTACGGCGACCCGGGCAGCGACGGTGAGACAGTCCTCCGCTACTCCGCCAGGCCCACGGTGACCACCAGCGGCGGCACGGTCACCACCACCTGGGACGAGGCCACCGGTGACCTGCGCCTCAACTACACGCACAAGGGCCTGATCCGCGTCAGCGTCAGCGGCGGCGGAAAGCGCCCGCTGTTGCTGCTCGTCGGCGACAAGGCCACGGCGAAGACCTTCTGGCGCCAGGACACGGCGGCCGGCCCCGTCCTCGTGCGCGGCACCCACCTGCTGCGGACGGCGACCGGTCCGGACGGCGGCCACACCGTGGCGCTCACCGGTGACAACGCCGACGACAAGGACATCGAGGTGTTCACCTCCGCCGACCACGTCACCTGGAACGGCAGGGCGCTGGACACCAAGGCCACCGACACAGGAAGCCTCACCGGGCAGATCCCGGTGGCCGCCCCGGTGCACCTGCCGGCGCTGACGAACTGGAAGCACGCCGACGAGTCCCCCGAAGCGGCCCCCGGTTTCGACGACTCCGGCTGGCAGGTGGCCGACAGGACGACCACCAACAGCGTCTCCGGCGTCAACTCGCTGCCGGTGCTCTACGCGGACGACTACGGCTTCCACACCGGCAACACCTGGTACCGCGGCCGCTTCCGCGCCGGCGGCAAGGAGACCGGCATCCACCTGGTCTCCGACTCCGGTGGGGACGCGCAGGCGTTCTCCGCCTGGCTCAACGGCACCTTCCTGGGCAGCTCCACCACGGGCAGCGCCGACTTCACCTTCCCGGCCGGTTCGGTGAGGTCCAAGGGGTCCAAGGACGACAACGTCATCTCCGTGCTCACCGTGAACATGGGCCACGAGGAGGACTACAACTCCACCAACGGCAACAAGACAGCCCGCGGCCTGACCAGCGCCTCCCTCGTCGGAGCGCCGCTGACCTCCGTCACCTGGCGGCTCCAGGGCGTATGCGGCGGCGAGGACCCGCAGGACACGGTGCGCGGCCCGCTCTCGACCGGCGGCCTGTACGGCGAGCGGGCCGGCTGGTCCCTGCCGGGCTACCCGGACGACAAGTGGAGCAAGGTGTCCCTGCCGACGACCGACACCCGCCCCGGGGTCTCCTGGTACCGCACCGACGTCGCCCTGGACCTGCCCCGCGGCCAGGACACCTCGCTCGGGCTGACGTTCACCGACGACCCGGCGCGCAAGTACCGCGCGACGATCTTCGTCAACGGCTGGCAGGTCGGCAACTACGTCAACTACCTCGGCCCGCAGCACACCTTCCCCGTCCCCAACGGGATCCTGAACCCGAACGGCCACAACAGCGTCGCCATCGCCGTGTGGAACCTGGACGGCAGCACCGGCGGGCTCGGCAAGGTCTCGCTCACGAACTACGGCAGCTATGCCTCGTCCCTGCGCATCGCGCAGAACGACAGCCCCCGCTACAGTCACAAGAAGTACGCGATGCCGAAACGGCCGGGGACGGAAATCACCCTGGACGTGCCGGACACCGCTCAGTCAGGAAAGGCCTTCACGGCCGAGGCGACGGTGCGGGTACCGAAGGACAGAGCGTCCGCCTCCCGGCTGACGGCCTCGCTCTCCGCGCCCGACGGCTGGAGCGTGAGCGCCACGGGCCCCACGTCGGTCGAGC
This sequence comes from Streptomyces sp. NPDC001480, assembly GCF_042894725.1. Classification (NCBI taxonomy): domain Bacteria; kingdom Bacillati; phylum Actinomycetota; class Actinomycetes; order Kitasatosporales; family Streptomycetaceae; genus Streptomyces; species Streptomyces sp. NPDC001480. Next base: position 339,699 of record NZ_JBIAVX010000001.1, read on the forward strand.
GCCTGCGCGCAGGCGCCTCGGCCACCTTCACCTGGAAGGTCCAGCCGCCGGACGGACAGCTGCCGTCCGCCTCGGCGGTCACCGCCACGGTGCGCTACCGGCAGAACGGACGGCAGACCACCGGCGGCGACGAGCGCATCGTGGGCGGGATTCCGCCGGCTCCCCCGTCCGGGAAGAGCGCTGTGAGCGACCTGTCGTTCCTGTCGGCCACCAACGGGTGGGGCCCGGTGGAACGGGACAGCAGCGTCGGCGAGCAGGCCGCCGGCGACGGCCGCCCGATCGGTATCGCCGGCACCGGTTACACCAAGGGCCTGGGCACCAACGCGGTCAGCGACGTCGAGCTCTATCTCGCCGGACGGTGTTCGCGGTTGACGGCGGACGTCGGTGTCGACGACGAGACAGGTGGCGGGGGAACGGTGACGTTCTCCGTGGTCGCCGACGGCAAGACCCTGGTGACCACGCCGACGCTCCACGGCAAACAGGCCGCGGTGCCCATCGACGTCGACGTCAGCGGCGCCCAGGTGGTCGACCTCAGGGTCGGTGACGCCGGCGACGGCAACGGCCAGGACCACGGTGACTGGGCGAAGCCGACGCTGACCTGCGGCTAGCACCGTCCGCGGGCTGACGGAGCAGTTGGGGCGCCTCGACCGACGGGAATCCGTGGGCCGAGGCGCCGGGTCTGTCCGGAGAAGAGCCCGGAGAAGAGCCCGGAGACGAGCTACGCCCATGGCGGATGGCAGGCATGCCAAACGTCGATCGCACCGCGGTCTGTTGTTGCCGCGGAGCCGTGGGTGGCGCCGGCCGTGACTGGAAGAATCACCACGTTCGATCCCCCCGCAAGGACAAGAAAGGCACATGCCGTGGCTCACCCGCTCCCCAGGCCCTTACGCACCACAGTCCCCGCCATGGTGCTGCTCGTCGGCGCCCTGAGTGCGCTCCCGGACCCCGCGCAGGCCGCGGCCCGGGCCGAGGCACTGGGCACGTACAACCAGAGCCGCGGCACCGTCTCCCTCACCGGCCGGCAGTACGGCACCACCGCCGCCGACATCAACGCCGTACTGGTCTCGGGCGGCACCCTGAATCTGGGCGACTCCACGCTCACCAAGTCCGGCGACACCACCGATCTCGACAACAGCCGCATCTACGGCCAGAACGCCGCGGTGCTGGCCGAGTACGGCGCCGCGATCAACCTCTCCGACAGCGAGGTCGTCACGGACGGCAAGGGCGCCGGCGGGGTCTTCGTCACCAACGACGGCTCGGCCCTGTCCGTGACGGGCGGCCGCGTCACCACCTCCGGCGGCCACTCCAACGCCGCCGACGCCAATCTCGGCGCCACGATGAGCCTGCGGGACGTCGACCTCACCACGACCGGGGAACAGTCCGCCGCCGCGGCGGCCACGCTGGCCGGCGCCCGGCTCACCCTCACCGGCGGCACCGCCACCGCCACCGGCCCGTCGTCGCCCGCCCTCGCCTCCACCGGAACGCTCACCGCCTCCGACACCACGATCGACTCGGCCGACGACTACGCGGCCACCGTGGACGGCGCCAACACCCTCACCCTCGACCACGTGACCGCCACCGGCGCGGCAGGCGGTATCAGGGCCTTCGACAGCGCCGACGGCACACCGCGCGGCTCCGCCACGGTGACGGTCCGGGGCGGTTCGCTGGACGCGGGCGGCGGCGACGCCTTCCGCGTCGACGGCACCAACGCGACCCTCACCGTCCAGGACGGCGCCGCGATCACCGCCGACGGCCGCCTCCTCACCGTGCTGAACGGCGGCACGGCCACCCTCACCGCGGTCGCCGAGACGCTGACCGGAGACGTACTCGCCACGGGTGGCGGCCACGCCTCGGTCGCCCTCACGGGAGGAACGGCCCTGTCCGGCAGCACGACCGGTACGGCACTGACCCTCGACGCCGGCAGCCGCTGGAACGTCACCGCCGACTCCGCGCTCACCACCCTCTCCGACCCCGACGGCATCTCCGGCGACACCATCGCCAACATCATCGGAAACGGTCACACCGTCACGTACGACCCCACCCTCGACGCGAACAGCGACCTGGACGGCCGCACCTACGCCCTGCGGGGCGGAGGCTCACTGCGCCCCGCCTCGTGACCGGGCCTCTTGGCCGCCGCGGTCGCCACCGAGAAGGACCGGGGAACGGTCAGGCGGTGGCCTGGGCCTGGGCCGGGCTGAGGTAGGCCACGGTGGTCTGTCCGGCGTGTGCGGCCAGGAGCGCCTGGAGTTCGTCGGCCGCGACCTTCAGGAGGTCGCCGTCGCGGGTGGCGTCGAGGGTTTCGAGGACGAAGGCGACGTGCGTGGAGTCCTCGGTGACACGGGTGCGATGGGCGTCGCGGTGGTTCCAGTGGCGGGTCAGCACGCCGGTGGTGTCCGCGTAGATGATCTCGCCGGGCTTGGGGTTCTCCACGGTGCCGGGTTCGCCGAGCGGGGTGAAGGACTCGGTGCCGTCCGCGTGGCGGATGTCGACGTCGCCGGTGACGTGGTCCAGGTCGAAGGCACCGGCGGGCAGGCCATGGCGGACGGAGACGGCATTGTAGGAGTCGACGGCCGGGTTGATGCGCGGCAGGCTGCCCTTCTTGGCGAGACGGCGGCCGAGGGCGTCGACGCTGGGCCGGATGCGGCGGGGGTTGGTGCCGAAGGAGCGGTAGGCGGTGTGCCACGCCCCGATGCGGGGGTCGGTCTCGTCGGCGGGCTGCCAGGTGCCGTCGGCCAGCTGCTGCTCCAGCTCCGTCAGGGCGGCGTCGGTGTGCGGCCAGGGTTCGTGGCCGTGCAGGCCGGTGGCGGTGACCAGGGCGATGAGGGTGTCGGGGAAGGCCGCTGCGACGGCGGGGGCGAGGCGGAAGGCGGGCATGGGCGGGGTTTCCGTTTCTGCGTGCGGACGTTGCGTACGGGGGTCAGGGCTTCCAGGGGCCGACGCGGTCCAGGCGGCGGAGCTGCTGGCGTGCGGTGGGCACGTCCAGGCCCTGGCCGCGTTCGGTGAGGCGGTCGGCGACGGCGGCACGGTGTTCGACCGGCTTGTGGTCGTCGTACTTGAACTTGGCCAGCACGTCGGTGACTTCCAGGCGCAGCCCGCGGATCCCGGACAGCATCCGGCCGTAGGGCGGTTGGCCGACCGCGACGGGGGCGTGGTCGCCGTCGGGCTGGAAGTGGGTCAGCTGGCGGCGCAGCAGCTCGGCCTTGGCCTCGGGGTCGTCGACGATGTGGGCGCGGCAGCTGAACTGGACGGCCGCGTAGTAGCTGGTGGGCACGCCGTCCGTGGGCGGGGTGCCGGGCCCCGCGCGCCAGGGGCCGGGGACGAAGGCGTAGTCGCCGATGACGGTGAAGGTGACGTTCGGGTCGTGCTCGATCGCCGTCCAGACCGGGTTGGGCCGGGCGAGGTGGACGAGGAGGTCGCGGTCGTCACAGGAGAAGTGGGTGGGGACGACGGTGGGCGGCCGGCCGGGCAGGCCGTTGACGCTCAGCTGCCCGAAGTCGTGGCCGTCGGCGATCCAGGTCTGCCATTCGGCCTCGTCGAGGCTGGTGTCCCAGGGCTGTATGAACATGCGGGTTCTCCTTGCGCGGTCGAGGTCGGGGGCGCGGCCGGGGCGGGCCGCGCGACCGCTGGGGTGGGGCTCAGGTCAGGGCGAGGAGGCCGACGGCCACGGCGGCGGTGCCCAGGCCGACGAGCTGGCCGCGGTGGATGCGCTCGGCGAGCACGCCGCGGGCGAGCAGGACGGTGCCGGCCGGGTAGAGCGCGGTGATCACGGCGACCACGGTCAGGTCCCCGCTGCGGGCGGCGAGCAGGAACAGCAGGTTGGCCAGGGAGTCCAGTACGCCGGCGGCCGCCGACATCGGGTACGCGGGCCGTTCGGCGCCCAGCTTGCGGTGCAGCAGCCCCGCCGCGGCCAGGGTGACGGCCGAGGCGACGGCCCGGCCGGTGATCAGCGGGGCCACTCCGCTGTCGGACGGAGCCTGGTGCAGGCAGACCAGCTGGAGGGCGATGGCGGTACCCGCGCCGAAGGCCAGCAGCAGCGCCGTACGCGACGGGCGGCCGGCGCCCGCGCCGTGCCCGGCGCTGACCAGCACCACCGCGACCAGCGCGAGCGGCAGGCCCACCAGCCCGGCAGCGGTCAGCCGCTCGCCCTGGAGCAGTCCGACGCCGACGGGCAGCGCGGCGGAGACCAGCGCGGTCACGGGCGACAGCACGTTCATCGGGCCGATCGCCAGGGTGCGGTAGAGCAGGGCGAACGCGGCGGCCGAGGCGACCCCGGACGCGGCGCCCCAGACCAGAGCACCGGCGCCGAACGAGGCGCCGAGTACCGGCCACAGCAGCAGCTCGACCGCGAGACTGGCCGGGGCCGCGACCATCACGGTGCGCAGCACATGGGCCTTGCGGGCGCCGAGACCGCCGAGGAAGTCGGCGCATCCGTAGGCGAGTGAGCTGCCCAGGGCCAGCAGCAGAGCGATCACAGTACATCCCTTATCATCAGTGGAACGACCAGACCGTACAACGCAACGACCGGCCGTTGTCAACCGAACGACCGCGCGGTGCATCGAAGCGGACTATCGAACCACCGGTCCACCGAACAACGGACCACGGACCACGGACCACGGACCACGGACCACGGACCACGGACCACGGACCACCGCCGAGGATGGAGTTCACATGGCCGAGACGGCCGCAGCCCTGCGGACGGTCGCACACAACGTCCGGGCGGCCCGCACCCGCGCGGGCCTGTCCCTGGACGAGCTCGGCCGGCGCGCCCAGGTCAGCAAGGGGGCCCTGGTGGCGCTGGAGAAGGCCCAGGGCAATCCCAACCTGGCCACCCTGGTCCGGCTGGCCGACACCCTGGGCATCTCGGTGTCCGCGCTGATGCAGGGACCGTCCGACAACCGGGTCCGGGTCGTGTCCGCCGACGCCGTCGCGCCCCTGTGGACCTCGGAGCGGGGCAGCGAGGCCAGGCTGATGCTGACGACCTCGGGCCCGGCGCCCGTCGAGGTCTGGCGCTGGCGACTGGAACCCGGCGAGGAGTACCCGAGCCATCCCCACCAGGCCGGAGTCGTGGAGACCGTCAGCGTCGTCCACGGCCGCATGACCCTGGTGGTCGACGGCACCGAGCACCCCGTCGAGGCCGGCCAGACCGCCACGTTCGACGGCGACACCCCGCACACCTACCGCGGCGCGGGCGACGAGACCTGCCACCTGATCATGACGGTCCATCTGCCGCCGGGGCCCGCCACCACGGCCTGACCGGGGCGCTCGCCGCGGCGACGGGGCGGACACCGCCGGGCGCTCGGCCGCACGACTCCGCCGCCCAAAAATAGTAGCCATGTACATAGTAGCCATGTACTGTATCCGTCATGAGCAGCGGTTCCGAAGGGGCCACGCCCGGATTCCTGGTGTGGCGGTTGTCGATGAAGTGGCGGGTCGCGGTCGATCGGGCGGTGGCCCCGCTGGGCCTCACGCACGCCCAGTACTCGCTCGTGGCGTCGCTGTACGGGATGCGGCGCTCGGGGCTGCGGCCCAGTCAGCGCCGGCTCGCCGACCACACCGGCCTGGAGCCGCTGTACGTGTCCAAGCTGGCGCGCTCCCTGGAGTCCGCCGGACTGATCGAACGCGCCAGGGACCCCCGCGACCCGCGCGCGGTGCAGCTGGCGCTCACCGAGCAGGGCCACGAGGTCACCGGGCGGGCCATCGAGGTCGTACAGGGACTGCTGCGGCAACTGCTGGAGCCGCTCGGCGGACCCGGCAGCCCGCGGGCCCGTGAGTTCACCCGCGACCTGGCGACCCTGCTCGACGCACCGCTTGACCCCTTCACCACGAACGGCAACGAGACGGAGCAGTCATGACCACCACCGCACCCACCTTCGGCCCCCGCGTCATCGCGCTCGCCCACTACGCCTCCCGCGCGGTCCTGGAAAGCGCGCTGGCCCCGCACGGCGTCAGCTTCCAGCAGTCCGTCACCCTGCGGCTCGCCGCCGTCGCGGACGGGCCGGTCACGCCGGCCCACCTCGTCGACGGCGTCACCGGCGCCCTGAAGGTGGACGAGGCCGACGTGCGCGGGACCATCGAGGAGCTGATCTCCCTGGGCTTCCTGGCCCCCGAGGAACCGTCCCTCATCCGCATCACGGACGCCGGACGGGAGTTCTACGCCAGGATCTCCGCCACGACCGCGCCCGTCACCGCCAGGATCTACGCCGGTATCTCCGACGAGGACCGGGCCGTCGCGGGGCGCGTCCTGGCCCTGATCACCGAACGGGCCGACGCCGAACTGGCCACCCTGAGCAGGTAGTGGAATATTGAACAACCTGGTTCCGTTGTCGGCCCCGAAGGAGGTCACCAGTGGAGTCTCGAGTGGACACGACGTACTACGACCAGGGAACGGCGGCGGAGCGCTGGGAGCGGGCTCGGCTGTTCTTCGACGCCAAGGACTACGCGGGCGCGGCCCGTGTGCTGGCCGGGCTGGTCGAGGAGGTGCCGGAGCAGACCGGACCCCGGCTGCTGCTGGCGCGCTCCTACTACCACTCGGCCCAACTGCGCCGCGCCGAGTCCGAGTTGCGCCTCATCGTCGAGCGCGACCCGGTCGAGCACTACGCCCGGCTGATGCTGGGCCGCACGCTCCAGCGGCAGGGGCGGCACGCCGAGGCGGAGTCGCACCTGCGGATCGCCTCGGCGCTGGCGGGCGACTTCGAGACCGTCTGAGCAGCACGGACGCGACACGGCAGAGGGTCCGGTTCCGCCGAGGAACCGGACCCTCTCTGCTCGGGTCCCCGGATCAGAGCGGCGTCGCCGCGCGCAGGATCAGGAACAGGGTGACCGCCGAGTTCGCCGAGGACATGACGGAGACCAGGGTGCCCACGGCGGTGAACTCCGGCGGCCAGGTGCGGGCCACGGGTGCGGGCGCCGGCGGCCAGGCAGAGCGTGCTGCACCCGGCCATGGCCACGGCGACCGCGGTCAGCAGCCGGGTGGCCGTGCGCGGGTGCAGGTGCACCTCGGGGAGCCGGGCGACCGGCCACGCGGACAGCGGCAGCACCAGCGGCAGGAAGACCAAGTCCCCCAGGGGCCGTCAGTCTTCCGTACCGCCGGGCCGTCCGGGTCCGGTGCTCCGAGTGTCCACCGAGCCCCGCGCCTCCCGGTCCTCCCCCGCCTCCTGCGGCGCCCGGGCGTCCGCCGCCTCCAGCAGGGCGCGCAGGACCTGTTCGTCGCCGGGCGGCAGGGCGGTGACGAAGCTGGCGAGTACGGCCTCGCGGTCCCGTTCGCCGTCGAGGAGACGGCGCATCCTGAGGGCCGCGAGACGGGCCACGTCGGCGGTAGGCGTCCATACGAAGGAGCGGCCCCGCCGTTCGCGGGAGACGACGTCCTTGGCGAGCAGCCGGGTCAGGATGGTCACGACGGTGGTGTGGGCGAGGTCGCCGCCGAGCCGCTGGCGCACCCAGGCCGCGGTGACCGGCCCCTCCGCCTCGCGCAGCGCGCCGAGGACCTGGCCCTCCAGTTCGCCCTGTCCGCGCCGCCGGGCCCGGCCGCCTTCCCGCGCCATGTCCCGCCTCCCTCCGGCGTCGGCGTGTCGGACCACGCTACTTCACGTCGGCCGCGCTCCCGTACGTCCTGCGCCCACGGCGGTGGGCGATCTCGCCGAGGACGATGTCCACGGCCAGGAAGGCCGCCAGCGGAATGCCGAGCAGCGGCACGAAGTAGCCGACGACGGCGATCGCCGCCATCGCCGGGACGAGGACGTACGGCGGCACCTGCGCCCAGGCGCCGCGCGGGACCGGGCGGCCGAAGGCGGAGCCGCGGCCGCGCTGCCACCACATGCGGTAGCCCCACAGGATCAGCAGGATCAGGGCGAGCGCGAGCAGCGCCAGCGCGATCTGGTTGACGATCCCGAACAGGATGCCGGTGTGCAGGTCGATGCCCCAGCGGGTCAGCTTGGCGAGCACCGGGTAGTCGTCGAACCGCAGGACGTCGGTGACCCGGCCGGTGGCCGGGTCGACGGCGACCGCGTCCTGCTTCTCGGGCCAGCTGCGCCGGACCTGCTTGACGACGTACGCCGTGCTCGCGTCGGCGGGCGGGACGATCTCGACCGGGTCGGTGAGGCCCTTGGCCCGGGCCGCGGCGAGGACCTTGTCGAGGCCGACGCCGTGCTCGGCGTCCCCTCCGGAGGCGGCGGCCGTGCCGTGGCCCGCGTGCTCGCCGCTCGCCGCGGCCGAGACCGAGGGGGTGGCCTGGCCGAGGGAGGTGCGCAGTTCGTCGATGTTGGCTCCGGCGTACGTCGACCAGGTCAGGCCGGTCGCCGACAGGAAGAAGAAGCCGGCCGCGGCCCACACGCCGACCGTGCCGTGCAGACCGAGGATGCGGCGCCGCCCGCTGGTGCCGCGCACCTTGCGCAGCGCGCGGCGCCGCGAGAACCACAGCGCCAGCCCGCCGCCGGAGACCACCCACAGCCAGCTCGCGGCGAACTCGCTGTAGAGGCGGCCGGTGTCACCGAGGTGCAGATCGCGGTGGAGTTCGTCGATCCAGGTCCGCAGGGGCAGCGCGCCGGTGGATCCGTACTGTTCGAGCGCGCCGCGCACCTTGCCGGTGTACGGGTCGACGAACACGGCGAGGGTGTGGTCGGCGCCGACGCCCTTGACGCCGGACAGCAGCACCCTGGTGGTCGCGTCCGCCTCCGGCGCGGGGCGCACGGCCGAGACGGTGCCCTCGGGGTGGGCCTTGCGGGCTGCGGCCACCTGCTCGGAGACGGGCAGCTGGCTCTTGCCGACCGGGACGGTCAGTTCATGGCCGTACACGAGCTTCTCGGCCTGGAACGAGCCGGCGTACAGCAGGCCGGTCACGGCGGCGACCAGCAGGAACGGCGCGACGAGTACGCCCGCGTAGAAGTGCAGGCGGAGGATCAGGGGACGCAGCGGGGCCCAGCGGTTCGGGGAGGGGCCCGGGGCGGGGCGTCGGGGAGCCTCGTCCGTGGTGGTCGAGGGAGCGGTGGACATCGGCGGGGTTCTCCGGGGGGCTCGTATCGCACGGTTGGTGGTCCAGTAGTCGGGGCGGCGGACGGGCCAGTTCCCCGCAGGTGAAGTGCTCTGCGTCACACGGGCGGTGCTGGGGCCGTGCGATCCTGGCGAGATGGCATCCGCATCTCCCTCCGGTCGTACGCCCCTTGCCGAGCGGGTCGAGGAACTCCTCGCCACCGACGGTCCGTTGCCGATCGTGGCGGCCGGTGACCCGGTGCTGCGGCGCGGGACCGAGCCGTTCGAGGGCCAGTTGGAGCCCGCGCTGCTGGCCCGCTTCGTCCAGGCGCTGCGCGTCACCATGCACGCGGCCCCGGGCGTGGGGCTCGCCGCGCCGCAGGTCGGGGTGGAACTGCGGATCGCGGTCATCGAGGACCCGGCGCCGGTGCCGGAGGAGATCCGGCTGGCCCGGGGGCGGGTGCCGCAGCCGTTCCGGGTGCTGGTCAACCCGTCGTACGAGCCCGTGGGCGATGCCCGGGCGGCATTCTTCGAGGGCTGCCTGAGCGTGCCCGGCTGGCAGGCGGTGGTGGCCCGGCACGCCGAGGTAAGGCTGCGGGCCGAGGACGAGCACGGGCGCGCGGTCGACGAGCTCTTCACCGGCTGGCCCGCGCGTATCGTCCAGCACGAGACGGACCACCTCGACGGTGTCCTGTACCTCGACCGCGCGGAGCTGCGCTCGCTGTCGTCCAACGAGACGATGGCGCAGCGGTGGACGGAGCCGGTACCGGAGGGGGCCGCGCGGGAGCTGGGGTTCGAGCTGCCGTAGGCGGTCCAGCCTGCTGGGGGCTCCGCCCCCAGACCCCCGGCCCATGCCCACCCACCACCCGTGCGAGTGGGCTGAAAGGCGCGGCTCCCCTCTCCAGTTCCGGCCCACTCTTATCCGGGGCGAAGCCCCGCGGGGTCGAAGGGGCGGAGCCCCTGGGGACGGGGGAGGGTAGGGGCGGCGGGGGCGAGACCGCGCTGGCCGCCCCCACCGCCCCGCGCGGACGCGCTCAGCCCCGGTACGCCTCCAGCAGCCGTAGCCACACCTCGCTCAGCGTCGGGTACGACGGGACGGCGTGCCACAGGCGGCTGATGGGGACCTGGCCGGCGACGGCGATCGTGGCCGAGTGGATGAGTTCGCCGACACCGGGGCCGACGAAAGTGACGCCGCGCAGGATCTCGTCCTCGAGGTCGACGACCATGCGGGCACGCCCCCGGTAGCCGTCGCCGTACAGGCCCGCCCCGGCGACGGAGGAGAACTCGACGTCGACGGCGCGGACCCGGTGCCCGGCCTGTTCCGCCTCGGCGAGGGAGAGGCCGACCGCGGCGGCCTCGGGGTCGGTGAAGACGACCTGCGGTACGGCCTCGTGGTCGGCGGTGGCCGCGTGGGCGCCCCAGGGTTCCGAGTCCGGGACCGTCCCGCCGGAGGCCCGGGCGGCGATGGCGGCGCCCGCGATACGGGCCTGGTACTTGCCCTGGTGGGTGAGCAGGGCGCGATGGTTGACGTCGCCGACGGCGTACAGCCACTCGGTGCCGGTGACGCGCAGGCTGTCGTCGACGTCCAGCCAGGAGCCCGGTTCCAGGCCGACGGTGTCGAGGCCGATGTCGTCGGTGCGCGGGGCGCGCCCGGTGGCGAACAGGATCTCGTCGGCCTCGATGCGGTCGCCCGAGCCGGTGACGGCCACGACGGTGCCGTTCTCCCGGGTCACCGACTCCACGGACGTGCCGGTACGGACATCGGCGCCCGCCTCCGTGAGCGCCTCGGCGACCAGTTCGCCGGCGAACGGTTCCATGCGGGACAGCAGGCCCTTGCCCCGGACCAGGACGGTGACCTGCGAGCCCAGGGCCAGCCAGGCGGTGGCCATCTCGGTGGCGACGACACCTCCGCCGACCACGATCAGCCGGCCCGGCGCGGACTTCCCGCTCGTGGCCTCCCGGCTGGTCCACGGCCGCACCTCGGCGAGCCCGGGCAGGTCCGGCAGCCCGGCCCGGGTGCCGGTGCACACGGCGACGGCGTGCCGGGCGGTGAGGGTGGTGAGCCGGCCGTCGGGACCGGTCACGGTGACCGTGCGGGGCCCGGCGAGCCTGCCGTGGCCCCGGTACAGGTCGGCGCCGATGCCGTCCAGCCAGCCGACCTGGCCGTCGTCCTTCCAGTGCGAGGTGTACTCGTCCCGCCGGGCGAGCACGGCGGCCGTGTCGAGGGGCCCCTGGACGGCCTGGCTCAGGCCGGGCAGGCGGCGGGCGTCGGCCCGGGCGATGACCGGCCGCAGCAGCGCCTTGCTGGGCATGCACGCCCAGTAGGAGCACTCGCCGCCGACCAGTTCGCTCTCGACGACCGCGGTGGTCAGACCCGCCGCACGGGTGCGGTCGGCGACGTTCTCCCCCACCGGGCCGGCCCCGAGCACGACGACGTCGTAAACGATGGATTCCGTTTCCGTCATGGGCCCAGTCTGGTGGGTGGTGTGCCCCGTGGCCACACGGGTAGGGGGCCGGAATATGTACTCAGCGGGCCGTGTTCTCCCCACGGCTCGCGCCCCCATGTCGAGGAAGAGGTAGACGCATGAGCAGCACCGTGGAGCTCACCAAGGAGAACTTCGACCAGACGGTCACGGACAACGAGTTCGTCCTGATCGATTTCTGGGCCTCCTGGTGCGGGCCGTGCCGTCAGTTCGCGCCCGTGTACGAGAAGGCGGCCGAGGAGAACCCGGACCTGGTGTTCGGCAAGGTGGACACCGAGGCCCAGCCGGAGCTGGCGCAGGCCTTCGGTATCCAGTCGATCCCGACCCTGATGATCGTCCGTGACCAGGTCGCCGTGTTCGCCCAGCCCGGCGCGCTGCCCGAGTCCGCGCTCACGGACGTCATCGGGCAGGCCCGGAAGCTGGACATGGACGAGGTCCGCAAGAGCATCGCCGCACAGCAGGGCGACGGGCAGGCGGAGTAACCCCGGTAAGGAGTAGCCCCGGTAACACGTACGTCTGGACGCGTTCGTCTAGAACGGATACGTCGCCACGTCCCCGCGCACCGTCGTCCAGCGCACCTCGGTGAAGGCCTCCAGGTTGGCCTCGCCGCCGAAGCGGGCGCCGGTGCCGGACGCGGCGATCCCGCCGAAGGGGGCCACGGCCTCGTCGTTCACCGTCTGGTCGTTGATGTGGACGATGCCGGTGGGAATGCGCTCGGCCAGGTCCAGGCCGCGTGCCGCGTCCCTGGTGACGATGCCCAGGGAGAGCCCGTACGGGCTGTCCGCGGCGAGGGCGGCCGCCTCGTCGGCGGTACGGAACGACCGTACGGGCGCGACCGGGCCGAACACCTCCTCGGTGTACGCGGGGCTGTCGTCGTCGACGCCGGCGAGGACCGTCGGCCGGTAGAAGAGCCGGTCGTGCGTACCGCCCGCGGCGAGCTTCGTGCCGCGCGCGGTGCTCGCCCCGACGAGGCCGTGGATCTTGGTGAGCTGGCCCTCGTCGATGACCGGGCCGAGGTGCACCTGGTCGCGGTGCGGGTCGCCGACCGCCAGGGAGTCGGCCTTGGCGGCGAGCCGTTCGACGTACTCCTCGTAGAGGGAGGCGTGCACCAGGTGGCGGCCGGTCGTCATGCAGATCTGCCCCTGGTGGAAGAACGAGCCCCAGGCGGCGGTGGAGATCACCGCGTCGATGTCGGCGTCCTCCAGCACGAGCAGCGCGGAGTTGCCGCCCAGTTCGAGGTGCGCGCGCTTGAGGTGGCGGCCGGCCGCCTCGCCGACCGCGCGGCCCGCCGCGGTGGACCCGGTGAAGGAGATCACCGGCACCCGCGGGTCCTCGACCAGGGCGGCGCCGACGTCGGCGCCGCCGGGCAGCACGTGCAGCAGGTCCTCCGGCAGCCCCGCCTCCGCGAGGACGGCGGCGAGGGCGAGTCCGCCGCAGACCGCGGTGCGCGGATCCGGCTTCAGCACGACCGCGTTGCCCAGGGCGAGGGCCGGGGCGACGGAGCGTATGGAGAGGATCAGCGGGGCGTTGAAGGGGGAGATCACGCCGACGACGCCGGCCGGGACCCGGCGGGTGTACGACAGCCGGGGGGCCTCGCTGGGCAGGACCTGTCCGGCGGGGCGGGAGGCGAGGGCGGCGGCCTCGTAGCACTCCTGGGCGGCGACGTGCAGTTCGAAGTCCGCCTTGCCGGGGACGGAACCGGACTCGCGGACGATCCACTCGCGCAGTTCTTCGGCGTGCGCGGTGAACAAGTCACCGGCCCTGCGCAGCACTTGGGCTCGGACGAAGTGGGGGGTGCGGGCCCAGTCCCGCTGTGCGGTGCGGGCCGCCCGCGCGGCCGCCTCGACGTCCTCGGGGGCGGCGAGGACGACCGTGCCGAGCGGGTCGCCGGTGGCGGGCTCGGTGACGGTGTACTGGATTCCGCGCAGTACACGGGAGTTGACGGACTGCCAGGTCTTGGGTTCGAGCAACGGCATGGCGGCTCTCCGATCGCCGGGGGGCATTTGGTTGAGCGCGCAACATCCTAGTCCGCGATCAGTCGCGCACTCGGCGACACGATCGGCCGCGCGCTCAGCTGGAGTCCCGCTGGACCACCGACGCACCCAGCACCTTGTGCGTCTCGGGTGCGACGCCGGGTTCGCGCACCGCCCGGTCGACGAGTTCGGCGAGTTCGCGGCCGGAGGGCAGCTCGATGTGGATCGTGCTGAGCCGGGGCCGCAGCAGCCGGCCGAGCATCAGGTCGTCGGACCCGATCACCGCCGTGTCCTCGGGGATGCGCACGCCCTCGTCCTGGAGGGCGCGCATCAGCAGCATCGCGTACTCGTCGTTGTACGCGAACACCGCGTCGAGGCCCAACTCCCGCCACCCGGCGGCCAGTCGGGCGGCGGCTTGCTCGTCATGGGCGAGCGGGAGCGCGGTGACCGTTGCGTCCGTGTCGCGCAGGGCCTGCCGTACGCCCTCCAGGCGGGGCCGGGAGAAGACCTCGAGGCCGGGCTCCTCGGGGACGACGACCCCGATGCGGCGCCGGCCGCGGGCATACAGGTGGGCGCCGGCGCAGTGACCGACGCCGGCATGATCCATCAGTAACGCGTGCGCGCCCTCGATCCGCTCGGGGCCGAGGGTGACGACGGCTCGGGCACCGGCCCGCTTGAGTACGGCGACACCCGCGGGACCGAGTCCGGCGCCGGGCAACAGCACGGCGACCGGCCGCAGTTCGGCCCATGCCCGGGCGGCCTCGTCGCCGTGCAGGCCGACGGTGCCGAACTGCACGACGGTGTAGTCCAACCGGCCGAGGGCCCACTGGAGTTCGTTGATGAACTGACCGTAGAGCGGGCCCGCGGGGACGGTGGGGGCGGGCATCAGCACCATGCGGCTGTGTCCGGCGCGCAGGCTGCGGGCGGCCGCGTGGGGCACGTACCCGAGTTCCTTCGCGGCCTGGTGGACACGGCGGCGCGTCGGCTCGCTGATCCGTACCGCACTGGTGTTGTTCAGGACGTAGGAGACGGTCGCGCGCGAGACGCCTGCCAGGCGGGCCACATCGGCGCTCGTGGGAACGGAGCGCGGTGCGGGCGACCCGGGCGAGGACGAGTTCGGTATCTGCACCATGACGTACCGCATCTTGGCAGAAGGCCGGGGGCCCGGGACGCGCGGGGGAAGGTGGTTCACGGTTGCACGGGTCGCGGAGGTGGTCGGCGGCGGCATGCTGTTCGCGCTCGGTGCGGGCCGGGGCTTCCTCGCCCACCGCGAGAGCGACGGCGGCCTCCATGTGTATACGGCCCTTCAGGCGCCCGAGGACTGGTTGGACGGCATCGACCTCACGGACACCGCGGCGGCCGAGGCGGCCGTGCTCGAACACTTCGCGGACTGGGACAAGAGCCTCAGGGCGCTGGTGGCGGACGCGGACGGCGCGCTGGTGCCGCGGCGGATCCTGCCGACGGGCCACCGCTGGGGGCGCGTCCCCGGTGTCACCCTGCTCGACGGCGCCGAACTGGGTCTCGCGGTCGCCGCGCACCTGGGCGATACCGAGGCGGCCCTGGCCGCGTACGAGGAGAAGCTGTTCCCGCGCAGCGAGAACTCCGCGGTCCGGTCCGCGGAGGGCGGCGCGCTTCTGTTCCGCGCCGACGCCCCGCAGGGGCTGGTCGACATGTTCGGCGCCCACGACGGCTGAGCGGGCCTCAGGCGGGCCGCGCCGCACCCGTCACACGGTCGACGAGGTCGGTCCAGCCGGCCTCCAGCCGTTCCATCGGCATCCCGCACTGCCTGGTCAGATGGCTGATCAGGGCGGGGTCGAGGTACGCCATCAGCGTCAGCGAGAGCAGCTCGCAGTCGGCGTCCGGCAGGATCTGCCGCAGCAGCACCGTGACATGCGTACGCAGGGCCAGGAACGCGGGGTGGGAGAACCGGCGGGTCGGCTCCGACTGCGCGGCCAGTTGCAGGTCCAGCCGCTCGGCGGAGCGGTACAGCACCGCCACACCGAACGCCCTCAGCCGCTCCAGGGGCGGCGCCCCGGGGCCCAGCGGCGGCGGCCCGCCGAGGAAGTCGGCCTGCAACTCCTTGTCCGAGTGGTCGAGCAGCGCCATCAGCAGTCCGGTGCGGTCGCCGAACCGGCGGAAGACGGTCCCCTTGCCCACCTGGGCCGCCGAGGCCACCGCCTCCATGGTGACCCCGGAGACCCCGTGCTCCGCGATCAGCCTGGCCGCGGCCTGAAGCAGCTTGGCGCGGTTGCGGGCGGCGTCGGCGCGCAGGCACGGCTCGTCGGGGGCCGGGCCGACCTCCAGCAACTGTGGCGTGTCGACGGGCTCCTCGGACTTCGGGAAGGGCGGCAGGGCGCTGGACATGAAGACAGCGTAAAGCACCGGGAACAAAACTGGACCGCGGTCCGGTTAAGGTGCTAGAAAGCTAACCGGACCTCGGTCCGGATCGTTACAGCGATGTTTCAGCCCCTTGGAGAACCCCCATGTCTGTTCGCATCCTTGCGCTCGTCGGCAGCCTCCGCGCCGGTTCGCACAACCGTCAGCTCGCCGAGGCGGCCGTCAAGCTCGCTCCCGAGGGTGCCGAGGTCGACCTGTTCGAGGGCCTGGCCGACATCCCCTTCTACAACGAGGACATCGACGTCGAGGGCGCCGTCCCGGCCGCCGCCGCCAAGCTGCGCGAGGCCGCCCAGGCCGCCGACGCGTTCCTGCTGTTCTCCCCCGAGTACAACGGCACCATCCCGGCCGTCCTGAAGAACGCCATCGACTGGCTGTCCCGTCCGTACGGCGCCGGCGCCTTCGGTGGGAAGCCCGTCGCCGTCGTCGGCACCGCGTTCGGCCAGTACGGCGGCGTGTGGGCCCAGGACGAGGCCCGCAAGGCCGTGGGCATCGCCGGCGGCAAGGTCATCGAGGACATCAAGCTCTCCATCCCGGGCTCCGTGACCCGCTTCGCCGAGACCCACCCGGCCGACGACGCCGAGGTCGCCGCCCAGCTGACCGAGGTCGTCGCGCGCCTGCACGGCAACGTGGGCGTGGCCGCCTGATCCCGGGCACCACACCCCGAGGGGGCCGGAAGCCGTAGAGGGCTCCGGCCCCTTCGCCGCGCCCGCGCCACCGCGCCGGCACCGCCCTCACCGCGTCAGGCGAGCCCGGCCAGCCGCTCGACGGCCGGTGCGGCGAACCGCTCCATCCACGCGGCCGTCTCGCCGCGGCGCGGGGCCGGGATCACCGTGTCGACGCCCAGCTTCGTGTAACCCTCGATGTCCCGGGTGAAGGCGTCGAGGTCGCCGGTGGTGGCCGGTGGTGGCCGGCTCGCCGGTGTAGGCGATGGTCTTGCGGACGGCGTCGTAGTCGCGGCCGACGGTGTCGCAGTGGCCGCGCAGGACGTCGAGCTTGTGCCTCAGTTCCCCCGGGGACGCGGGGACCAGGTTGCAGGCGTCCGCGTAGCGCGCGACCAGGCGCAGCGTCTTCTTCTCTCCCCCGCCGCCGATCATGATCTCCGGGTGCGGGTCGCTCACCGGCGTGGGCACGCACAGCGTCTCGGCGAGCCGGTAGTGCCGTCCCTCGAAGGGGCCGTCGGTGTCCGGATCCCACATCTGGAGAGAGGATCCGCAGGGTCTCCTCCAGCCGCTCGAACCGCTCCGCGAGCGGCGGACAGGGCACGCCCAGCCCCTGGTGCTCGCGGTCGTACCAGGCCGCGCCGATGCCCAGGGTGGCTCCGGTGACCAGCGCTCCGAGCCGCACGGGTCGAGGTGTTCCCGGCGAGGTGGCCGAGGGTCGTGCAGGCCTCCGGCATCGGGTCCTCGGCGCCGCCGTTGAACTCCATCTGGAAGTAGTGGTCCATCACCGACAGCCAGCTGACACCCACCGCCTCGGCCGCGGCTCCCGCGGCGGCCAGTTCGGCGCCGAGCGCGGGGCCGCCCCCGGAGTGGTCGAACCGGTTGATGTGTACGCCCACCCGTATGTCCGTCTCCGTTCCACCCGGTCTTCGATCGACGAGTGCGAGGCCAGGACTTCGAGCGCTCTCGAAGTCAAGACCGGTGGGCGGGGCGGGACGCCGTCGGGCCACCCGCCGTCCGGCGGGCAGGTTCCGCCGTACGGCGGCCTCCCGGCGGGCGGCGGCGCGCCGATGATGACCGTACGAGCCGCAGCACCCCGTGTGAGGAGAAGCCATGCCTTCGACCCCGCCCCCGCCCCCGTTCGACCCGGAACTCGCCGCCGCCCTGGAGACGATCAAGGACGCCATCTCGCCGGGGCTCACCCCGGAGGAGATCGACACCGCCCGGCAGGGACCGGGGATCGACCTGCTCGCGGATCTCGACCTCACCCTCGGCGGGGTGTTCGACGTGGAGGACCGCACGGTCCCGGGCCCCGAGGACGCACCCGACGTCTCCCTGCTGGTCTGCCGCCCGGTCGCCCCGGCGGGCAGCGGCCCGCTGCCGGTCGTCTACCACGTCCACGGCGGCGGCATGATCCTCGGCAACAACCGGGTCGGGGTCGACGGCCCGCTGGAGTGGGCGCGGGAACTCGGCGCGGTCGTGGTCTCCGTCGAATACCGGCTCGCCCCGGAACACCCTCACCCGGCGCCGGTCGACGACGTCCTCGCCGGCCTGCTGTGGACGGCCGAGCACGCCAAGGAGATCGGCGGCGACCCCGAGCGGATCGTGCTCGCGGGGGCCAGCGCCGGCGGTGGCCTCACCGCGGCGCTCGCCCTGCTGCTCCGCGACCGCCGGGGGCCGAGGCCCCTCGGGCAGATGCTGCTGTGCCCGATGCTCGACGACCGCAACGACACCGTCTCCAGCCACCAGATGGCGGGCCTCGGCATATGGGACCGCACGGCCAACGAGACCGGCTGGGGCGCCCTCCTCGGCGCGAGCCGGGGCGGCCCCGACGTGTCCCCGTACGCCGCCCCCGCCCGCGCCACCGACCTCTCCGGCCTCCCGCCGGCCTTCCTCGACGTCGGCTCCGCGGAGACCTTCCGCGACGAGGTCGTCGCCTACGCCTCCCGGATCTGGAGTTGCGGCGGCACCGCCGAACTCCACGTCTGGCCCGGCGGCTTCCACGGCTTCGACGGCTTCGCCCCCCAGGCGGCCCTGTCCCAGGCGGCCCGGGCGGCACAGCTGGAGTGGCTGCGCAGACTCCTCGCCGGGGGCTGACCGACGCCGGTGGTATGCCGCACCATGTGGGGATGAAAGAACTGGCCGGGCGGCTGGCCGCGGTGGATCCGGATGCCGGGGCCGCCGTGCGGGTCATCGCCTACTTCGACCGGCTGGCCGAGAGCCGGGCCGGGCTGGAGGCCTTGGTGCGGGGGGCCGCCTCGCCCACGCCGAGCACCTGCTGGGCTGGCCGGTGCGCAGCCCGCAGGGCCGGTTCCGGCTGCAACTCGCCCTCACCATGCGGCACTTGGCGCGGGACACGGCCAACGGTGGCGGTCAGTAGACGTCGCGCGCGTACCGCTTGTCGGCGGTGAGCTGTTTGACGTACGCCGCCGCTTCGTCCTCGGTCAGTCCGCCGTGGACCACGGCGATGTCCCTCAGGGCGCGGTCGACGTCCTTGGCCATGCGGGAGGCGTCGCCGCAGACGTAGAAGTGGGCGCCGTCCTGGAGCCAGGACCACAGCAGGGGGCCGTGTTCGCGCATCCGGTCCTGGACGTAGACCTTGGCGCGCTGGTCGCGGGAGAAGGCGGTGTCCAGACGGGTGAGCGTGCCCCCGGCGAGCAGGGCGGTCAGCTCCTCCTCGTAGTAGAAGTCGGTGGCCCGGTGCTGTTCGCCGAAGAACAGCCAGTTGGGGGCCCGGTGGTCACGGGCCCGGCGCTCCTGGAGGAAGCCGAGGAACGGGGCCACGCCGGTGCCCGGGCCGACCATCACCATGGGGGTGGCGGGGTCGGCGGGCGGCCGGAAGTGCGGTGAGCGCTGGACGTGGACGGGTACCGGGGTGCCCGCCTCGGCGTCGGCGAGGAAGGGGGAGCAGACGCCCTGCCGGGCGCGGCCGCGCCGGTTCTCGTACCGGACGACGGACACCGTCAGCGACACCAGGTGCGGGTCGGTCAGCGGGCTGGAGGAGATCGAGTACAGGCGGGGTTGCAGGCGGCCCAGCACGTCGGCCCAGGCCTGCGCGTCCGCGCGGACCCCGTACTCGGTGACGACGTCGACCGCCTGCCGGCCCCAGGACCACTTCGCCAGCTCGCCCTTGTTGTCCGGACGCAGCAGCTTGCGCAGCTCGCGCGGGTCGCGGGCCCGGTCGGCGACGAAGCGCAGCAGGCCGGGGCCGAGGCGGGTGATGTCGAGGTGGCGCAGGAAGGCGTCGCCGAGGGACACCTCGCCCACGCCGTCGACCCGTACCGCCGCGGAAGCGTCCAGGCCGGTGACGGCGAGCCATTCCGTCACCAGCTCCGGGGAGTTCAGGGGCCGTACGCCCAGCGCGTCGCCCGCCTCGTAGACGAGGGGCTGCTCGCTGCCGCTGGTGTCGAAGGTGAAGCGGCGGACCTCCTTGCCCGCGCCGGGCAGGCTGAGCAGCCGGTTGCCGGTCAGGCGGGCGGTGACCGGGGCGGGCTTCCGGGCGCGACCGGCGGCAGGGGCCGAAGCAGGGGGCAGGGCGGGGCCCGGGTCCGTCCGGGCGTCCTTGAGCGCGGTGAGCACCTCGTCGAGCCAGGCCTCGGCGGTGCTCGCGTAGTCGGGTTCGCAGTCGGTGCGCGGGGCCAGGCGGACCGCGCCGAGTTCGTCCAGGCGGCGGTCCAGGCGCCGGCCGTGCCCGCAGAAGTCGTCGTACGAGGAGTCGCCGAAGGCCAGTACGGCGTACCGCCGGCCCTCCAGGCGGCCGGCGTCGGGCGCGGCCAGGGTGTCCCAGAAGCCGGCCCCGTTGTCGGGGGCGTCGCCGTCGCCGAAGGTGCTGGTGATGAGCAGCAGGTCGGCGTCGGACGGCAGGGTGGTGAGGTCGGCCTCGTCCATGGCGACGAGGGAGGTGGCGTGGCCGCCGGAGGTGAGCCGGTCGGCGGTGGCGGCGGCGAACTCCTCGGCGTTGCCGGTCTGCGAGGCCCACAGGATCACGACCTGGCGGCCCGCGGGGGTCACGGCCTGCGGGACGCCGGCCGTCCTGGAGTACATCCCGGCGAGGGTGCCGTTGACCCACAGGGCGTGCTCGGGGCTGAACGGGGCGTCGGGCGGCAGCACCGGGACTCCGGGGGCGCCGACGGGTACACCGGCCAGGAAGCCGACGAGGTACTGCCGTTCGCGCTCGGTGAGGACGGGCGGCGGGGCGGGGTCGAGCCCGAAGACCGAGGCGGCGGCGGTGGGCGGGTTCGCGGACCCGGGCTGAGGCACCACGACCACCGGTGTCTCCTCGCGCGGGGGCCGCACGGTCACCGGCGCCGGCACCTTGGCCAGCGACACCGCGCACATCTTGAACCCGGGCTGGAAGGACAGCGGGTCCACGGCGTCGTTGGTGACGGCGTTGACGCTGAGGTACTCGCCGAACAGGTCGTTCCAGTGGAAGGGAGCGAAGCAGCAGCCCGGCCGTACCCGGTCGGTGACGACGGCGGGCAGCACGGCGCGCCCGCGCCGGGAGGCGACCTCCAGCGAGTCACCGTCGGCTATGCCGAGGGCGGCGGCGTCCTCGGGGTACACCTCGACGAAGGGGCCGGGGTTGAGCTTGTTCAGCCTGGGCACCTTCGCCGTCTTGGTGAGGGTGTGCCACTGGTGCTGGAGGCGGCCGGTGTTGAGGACGTACGGATAGTCGTCGTCCGGCATCTCGGCGGGCGGCAGATGCGGGCGGGCGTGGAAGGCGGCGCGGCCGGAGGGGGTGGGGAAGGTGAGGGTGCCGTCCTCGCCGACGTAGCGGACGGGGTTGCGGTCGGGGCCGTCGGGGGCCGGCGCGGGCCACTGGACGGGGGTGCCGTGCAGCCGCTCGTACGTCACCCCGCGCAGGTCGTAGCCGGTCAGCGGGTTGTGGGCCCGCTTGATCTCCTCGAAGACCTGCTCGGCGCTGTCATAGGAGAAGCCCTCTTCATAGCCCATGGCGCGGGCGACGGCGGCGATGATCCGCCAGTCGGCGGTGGCCTCGCCGGGCGGGTCGGCGGCGGGCCTGGCGAGGGTGAGGTTGCGTTCGCTGTTGACGAGGACGCCCTCGGACTCGGTCCACAGGGCGCCGGGCAGGACGACGTCGGCGTACGCGTTGGTCTCGGTGTCGGTGAAGACGTCCTGGGTGACGACGAACTCGGCGGCCTCC
Organism: Streptomyces sp. NPDC001480; assembly: GCF_042894725.1. Taxonomy (NCBI): domain Bacteria; kingdom Bacillati; phylum Actinomycetota; class Actinomycetes; order Kitasatosporales; family Streptomycetaceae; genus Streptomyces; species Streptomyces sp. NPDC001480. Next base: position 361,339 of record NZ_JBIAVX010000001.1, read on the forward strand.
AGGCCCTCGATGACCGTGCGGCGGTTGGCGACGGACGCGACCGGGTTGGTGCAGATGATCCAGCAGGCCTTGATGTCGCCGTCGGCCATCTTCCGGAACATCTCGACGGTGCCCCGGCCGACACCGTCGGCGCGGACGGTGCCCGGGGGCAGCCCCCACAGCTCCTCCGCGAAGGCGCGGTCGGTGTCGACGAGGACGGACCGCTGGCCGGGCAGGCCGGGGCCCATGTAGCCCATCTCCCGGCCGCCCATGGCGTTGGGCTGGCCGGTGAGGGAGAAGGGGCCGCTGCCGGGGCGGCAGATCTTTCCGGTGGCGAGGTGGAGGTTGACCAGGGCGTTGGTGTTCCAGGTGCCGTGGGTGGACTGGTTGAGGCCCATCGTCCAGCAGCTGGTCCACTCCCCCGCCTCGCCGATCAGCCGGGCCGCCTCGCGGATGTCGTCCTCGGCCAGGCCGGTGAGCTCGGCGACGGCGGCGGGCGGGTACTCGGAGAGGAAAGCGGGCATCGCCTCCCAGCCCTCGGTGTGGGCGGCGATGAAGTCGGGGTCGGTGTGCCCGTTCTCGTGCAGCAGGTGCAGCAGGCCGTTGAGCAGCGCGAGGTCGGTGCCCGGCCTGATCTGGAGGAACAGGTCGGCCTTCGCGGCGGTGGCGGTGCGGCGCGGGTCGACGACGATCAGCTTGGCGCCGGCCGACTTCACCCGGTCCATCATGCGCAGGAAGAGGATGGGGTGGCAGTCGGCCATGTTCGAGCCGATGACCAGGAACACGTCCGCCCGGTCGAGGTCCTCGTAGGAGCCGGGCGGACCGTCCGCGCCGAGCGACAGCTTGTAGCCGGTGCCGGCACTGGCCATGCACAGCCGGGAGTTGGACTCGATCTGGTTGGTGCGGATGAATCCCTTGGCGAGCTTGTTGGCGAGGTACTGGGCTTCGAGGCTCATCTGTCCCGACACGTACAGGGCGACCGCGTCGGGCCCGTGCTCGTCGACGACCGCCCGCAGCCGGCCCGCCGTCTGAGCGACCGCCGCGTCCAGCGGGGCGGGCACCGGCTCGTCGCCGCGCTCGGGCCGGATCAGGGCCGTGGTCAGCCGCCCCGGGGCGGAGAGCATCTCGGCGGTGGTGGCGCCCTTGGTGCACAGCCGGCCGAAGTTCGCCGGGTGCTCCTTGTCGCCGGACGCCTTCAGGACCGTACGGCGCCCGTCCGGTCCCCTGCCGACGTCGAGGACCATGCCGCAGCCGACACCGCAGTACGAGCAGACCGTCCGCACCGTCTCCGGCATGCCGTCGCTCCCCGAGTCCGGCGCGGCCACGGGCGCCCCCTTTTCGTGTACTGGGTCGTCCTGTCGTACGCGGCGACGGTACGAAGGGCTCATTACACGAAGGTCGCTCAGCGGATCGTCGGGAGTTAAGACCGCCGCACACGGCGGGCCGAAGCCGTGTGAGCCCCGCCGCACGAGGCACACCGCGCGAACGCTCCCCCGGAGGGGCGCGTCCGCGCGGCGGAACCAGTGCGTGCCGGTCAGCTCGTCGTGCGGACCGCCTCGCGGATCAGGTCGGCGACCTCCTTGGGCCGGGAGACGGCGACCGCGTGGGAGGCGCCCTCGAGTTCCACGACGGTGGCGCCGGCGCGCTTGGCGCCGAAGCGTTCCACCTCGGGGTTGATCGCCTCGTCCGCGCCGGCGATCAGCGCCCAGGAGGGCTTGGTCTTCCAGGCGGCCGCGGTCGCGGTCTCCTCGAAAGCGGCGGCGGCGAGCGGACGCTGGGCGGCGGCGAGGATCTTGGTGACGCCCGCGGGCACGTCGGCGGCGAAGACCGACGGGAAGGCGTCCTCGGCGATGGTGACCTCGACGGCCTTCTCGCCGCCCGCCACCGGGTACGTCCACTCCTTGAGGTTGCTCACCAGCGGGGAGAGCGGGAAGCGGCCCTGGAGCTCGCCGAGGCTCTCGCCCTCCTCCAGGACGTAGGCGGCCACGTAGACCAGGCCGACGACGTTCTCGGTGGTGCCGGCCACGGTGATGAGGGCACCGCCGTAGGAGTGGCCGACCAGGATGACGGGGCCGTCGATCTGGGCGGCCACGGAGGCGACGTAGGCGGCGTCGGAGGCGAGGCCGCGCAGCGGGTTGGGCGGGGCGATCACGGGGATGCCGTGGCCCTGGAGTTCGGCGACGACCCCGGACCAGCTGCCGGCGTCCGCGAAGGCGCCGTGGATCAGGACGACGGTGGGGGTGGAGGTGGTCATGTCGGTGTGTCTCCCGGGGTTCAGGCGGTGTGCAGGGCGGCGCGCAGGGTGTCCGCGGCCAGCGTGATGGCGAACTGGGCCGCGTGGGTCCCGCGCATGGCGTTGACCATCACGAAGTCGTGGATGATGCCCTGGACCCGGACGGCGGTGACCGGGACCCCGGCCTCGCGCAGCTTGTTCGCGTAGGCCTCGCCCTCGTCGCGCAGCACGTCGGCCTCGGCGGTGATGACCAGGGCCGGGGGCAGACCGGTGAGCTGCTCGGTGGTGGCGCGCAGCGGGGAGGCGGTGATCTCGGCGCGCTGGGCCTCGTCGGTCGTGTACTGGTTCCAGAACCACTGCATGCCGTCGCGGCGCAGGAAGTAGCCCTCGGCGAACTGGTGGTAGGAGCCGGTGTCGAAGCTCGCGTCGGTGACCGGGTAGAAGAGGACCTGCTGGAGAAGCGGCAGGCCGCCGCGTTCCTTGGCCATCAGGGTCAGGGCGGCGGTCATGTTGCCGCCGACGGAGTCACCGGCCACGGCCAGGCGCGAGCCGTCCAGGTCCTTGGTGCCGCCCTGTTCCACGACCCACCGGGCGACCGCGTAGTTCTGCTCGATGGCGACCGGGTAGCGGGACTCGGGCGAGAGGTCGTACTCGGGGAAGACGACCGCCGCGCCGGCGCCGACGGCGAGTTCGCGGACCAGGCGGTCGTGGGTGTGGGCGTTGCCGAAGACCCAGCCGGCGCCGTGGATGTAGAGGATCACGGGAAGCCGTCCCGTCGCCCCCGCCGGGCGGACGACACGGGCGCGGACCTCGCCGGTCGGGCCGCCGGAGACGGTGATCCACTCCTCGTCGACGGCGGGCTTGTCGATGTCGCCGGACTGCACCTCGTCGACCGCCTTGCGCCCTTCGGCGGGGGGCAGGTCGAAGAGGTAGGGCGGGTTGGCGGTCGCCTCCGCGAAGGCGGCCGCCGCGGGCTCCAGTACCGGCGTGACCGGCCGGGCGGCGTCGGACATGGGTTTCTCCTGGTGTTCACAGTGGTGCGGTGATGAGTCGATACGCCGGTAACGGTAAATGCGCCGGAGGGCCGTCAATTGCCCACGAGTGCACTCGCTGTGTTCTCACAGCGCACCGAATGCCAGTGCACTGTGAGAACGGATTCGGTGCACGGACGGAACTTCCGCACCCGGCGGTCCGGCTTAGCGTGACACCGCAGCGAATCGATTTCGGGAGGGGTTTCCCACGGTGTCATCCATGCCGGTCGGCGGGCTGGTCCCGCGAGCCACCGACAATGCCGCGGAACTCGTCGTCCGCAATGCGCGGATCCATACGCAGGACCCGCGCCGCCCGTACGCGACGGCGCTCGCCGTGCGCGACGGTCTCATCACGGCCGTCGGCGACGACGCCGACGTGGCGGGCCGCGTCGGTCCGGACACGCGGGTCGTGGACGCGCTCGGCCGGCGGGTGGTGCCGGGCCTCAACGACGCCCATCTGCACGTGATCCGCGGCGGGCTCAACTACGTACTGGAACTGCGCTGGGACGGCGTGCCGACCCTGCGCCAGGGCCTGGCGATGCTGCGCGAGCAGGCCGCGCGCACCCCGAAGGGGCAGTGGGTGCGGGTGGTGGGCGGCTGGTCGGCGGAGCAGTTCGCCGAGCGGCGGCTGCCGACGGTCGCGGAGCTGAACGCCGCCGCGCCGGACACCCCGGTGTTCGTCCTGCACCTCTACCAGGCGGCCGTGCTCAACCGGGCGGCGCTCAAGGCGGCCGGATTCGGCAGGGACACGCCCGACCCCAGGGGCGGGCAGATCGTCCGCGGCCGGGACGGGGAGCCGACGGGCATGCTGCTGGCCGCCCCGAGCGCCCTGGTCCTGTACTCGACGCTGGCCAGGGCGCCGGTGTTGGAAGGCGAGGACCAGAAGACCTCGACCCTGCATTTCCTGCGCGAACTCAACCGGTTCGGGCTGACGTCCGCGATCGACGCGGCCGGCGGATTCCAGAATTTCCCGGACAATTACCGGACGGTCGTGGAACTGGCCGCGGAAGGCCGGCTGTCACTGCGGATCGCCTATCACCTCTTTCCGCAGACACCGGGGCAGGAGATATCCGACCTGACCCGCTGGATGGAAATGGCCCGGCCCGGGGACGGGGACGCCTGGCTGCGCCTCAACGGCGCGGGTGAGAACCTGACCTGGGCGGCGGCGGATTTCGAGAATTTCAGCCAGCCGCGTCCGGAACTCGCCCCCGATTACGAGGCGGAGTTCGAGAACGCGGTCCGGCTGCTCATGGAGCACGGCTGGGGCTTCCGGCTGCACGCCACCTACGACGAGACCATCCGCCGCGACCTCGCGGTGTTCGAGTCACTCGCCGCGGACGGGCTCTTCCCGGCCGGGAACCGCTGGCTGTTCGACCACGCGGAGACCGTCTCCCCCGACAGCCTCGACCGCATCGCCGCGCTCGGCGGGGCGCTGTCCGTGCAGAACCGGCTGTCCTTCCAGGGCGAGGCCTTCGCACGCCGCTACGGAACGGGAGCCGCCGCTCAGGCTCCGCCGATCGGCGCGATGCTGGAGCGCGGGCTGACGGTCGGCGCCGGCACGGACGCCACGCGGGTCTCCAGCTACAACCCGTGGATCGCCCTGCACTGGCTGGTCAGCGGCCGTACCGTCGGTGACCTGGCGCTCCGCGCGCCCCGGCACCGTCTCGACCGGGAGACCGCGCTGGCGCTGTTCACCCGGTCCGGGGCCGCGCTGACCGGCGAGGAGGACGTCAAGGGCGTGCTGCGGCCCGGCTGCTTCGCGGACCTCGCGGTCCTCTCCGAGGACTTCCTCACCGTGGCCGAGCCGCTGATCCCGCACATCGAGTCGCTGCTGACGGTCACCGGCGGCCGGATCGTGTACGCCGCCGCCGAGTACGAGGGCCTCGACGAGGAACTGCCCCCGGTCAGCCCCGCCTGGAGCCCGGTGGCGCACTTCGGCGGCTACCAGGCGGCACCCGGCGCGGGTCTGCCGGGCGCCCGGCAGGCCGAGTCGCTGGCCGAGGCCGTCGCCGAGGCGGAACTGCACCGCCGGTGGCGGGTACGGCGCGGCACCCTCGCGCCCACGGCGGGCGCCGCCTTCGACCCCTGCTTCTCCCTCTGATCACCACTCTCAAGACCCCCTCACACAAGGAAAGGCACACTCATGCCCGACATCACCGAGGTCACCGCCGCTCCCAGCCCCGACCTGCTCACCCCCGACAACTGCGCGGTGCTGTTCGTCGACCACCAGCCGCAGATGTTCTTCGGCACCGGCAGCGGCGACCGCACCGCGATCATCAACGCGACCGTGGGCCTGGCCAAGGCCGCCGAGGTGTTCGACGTCCCCGTGGTACTGAGCACGGTGGCCGCCGAGTCCTTCTCCGGCCCGATCCTGCCGCAGCTCGCGGCGGTCTTCCCGGAGCGGAAGATCATCGACCGCAGCACGATGAACGCCTGGGAGGACCTCGCCTTCGTCGAGGCGGTCAAGGCCACCGGCCGTGAGAAGCTGGTGATCGCCGGGCTGTGGACCGAGGTCTGCGTCGTCCTGCCGACCCTGTCCGCGCTGGCCCAGGGCTACGAGGTGTACGTGGTCACCGACGCGTCCGGCGGGGTCAGCCCACAGGCCCACGAGCACGCGGTGCAGCGCATGGTCCAGGCGGGCGCCGTGCCGGTGACCTGGGTGCAGGTGCTGCTGGAACTCCAGCGGGACTGGGCGCGTACGGAGACGTACGTCCCGGTCACGGACGTCGTCAAGGAGCACGGCGGCGCCTACGGCATGGGCATCGTCTACGCGCAGTCCGTCCTCGGCGCCCACGCGGCCGGCTGAGCGGGGCGGAAACGACACGATGGACACCGGACTGTTGGTCCTGAGGCTGGTGGCGGGTCTCCTCATCGCCGGCCATGGAGTGCAGAAGGTCAGTTTCCGGCTGGGGGGCAACGGTCTGGCGGGCGGTACCGAGGAGTTCCGGCACGACGGCTTCCGCGGCGGCCGGCTCACCGCGCTCGCCGCGGGCGGCAGCCAGGTCGGCGCGGGCGTGTTCCTGGCGGCCGGGCTGCTGACTCCCGCGGCGGCGATGGCCGCCATGGGGGTGATGACGGTCGCCTCCACCGTGAAGTGGCGCAACGGGCTGTGGGTGCAGAACGACGGCTACGAGTATCCGGTGGTCCTCGTCGTCGTCTCCGGGGCACTGGCGCTGACCGGCCCCGGCCGTTGGTCGGCCGACCACGTCCTCGGGCTGACTCCGTGGCCGTGGTGGGCCGGGGTCGCGGCGATCGTCGCCGGTCCGGTCAGCGGGCTGCTCACCCGGGCGGTGCTGCGCCGCCCCGCGCCCGAGGGGGCCCGGTATGCGCCGGCTGCTGACTGACGCGGCCCGCACCCTGGTGCCGCCCGCCGGCGACCGGCACGGCCCGCTGCCGCCGCTGATGCTGACCCTGACCGTGGTCACGGGGCTGGTCGACGCGGTGAGCTATCTGGCGCTCGGCCACGTCTTCGTCGCCAACATGACGGGGAACGTGGTCTTCCTCGGCTTCGCCCTGGCGGGCACGGCCGGACTGTCGGCGCTCGCGTCCGTCGTGTCGCCGGCGGCGTTCCTGCTGGGGGCGCTCGCCGGCGGCCGGCTGGGCACCCGGTTCGCCGCCCACCGCGGGCTCCTGCTGCGTACGGCCACGGCAGTGCAGACGGTGCTCGTGGCCGCCGCGGTGGCGGTCGCCGCGCTCTGCGACGGTCACGTCACCACCGGCGCACGGTACGCCCTGATCGTGTCGCTGGGGCTCGCCATGGGCCTCCAGAACGCGGTGGCCCGCCGGCTGGGCGTGCCCGACCTCACCACCACCGTCCTGACGCTCACCCTGACCGGACTGGCCGCCGACTCCGCTCCGGCGGGCGGGGCGGCGCCACGGCCGGGCCGCCGGCTGCTGTCGGTGCTGGCCATGTTCGCCGGCGCGCTCGCGGGCGCCGCACTCCTCGGGCACGGCCACCTGGTGCTGACGCTGGGCCTCGCCCTCGTGCTGCTGGCGGTCACCTCGCTGGCCACGCACCGGCTCTCCACGGCCGACGCGGTCTGGGCGAGGGCGCAGAGCTGACCGGGTGCTCCTCACGAGCCGTTCTTCGGCGATCTGATCCAGCCCAGTGAGCGCTCCACGGCCCGCTGCCAGTTGTCGTACTCCTGCTCCCGCCGCTCGGGGTCCATGTCGGGCAGCCACTGGGCGGCCCGGTGCCAGTTGCGGCGCAGGACCTCCAGGTCCGGCCAGTAGCCGGCGGCGAGGCCCGCGGCGTAGGCGGCGCCGAGGGAGACCGTCTCGGCGACCATGGGCCGCACCACGGGCACGTCGAGCACGTCGGCCACGAACTGCATGAGCAGGTTGTCGGCCGTCATGCCGCCGTCCACCTTCAGCTCCCGCAGGCCGAACGGGGAGTCGGCGTTCATCGCGTCGACGACCTCGCGCGTCTGCCAGCCGGTGGCCTCCAGGACGGCCCGCGCCAGGTGCCCCTTGGTGATGTACGAGGTCAGGCCGACGATGACCCCGCGTGCGTCGCTGCGCCAGCGGGGCGCGAACAGCCCGGAGAAGGCGGGGACGATGTAGCAGCCGCCGTTGTCCTCGACCGATCGTGCGAGGGTCTCGATCTCCGGCGCGGAGCTGATCAGGCCGAGGCGGTCGCGGAACCACTGGACCAGGGAGCCGGTGACGGCTATCGAGCCCTCCAGGGCGTAGACCGGGGGCTGGGCGCCGATCTTGTAGGCGACGGTCGTGAGGAGCCCGTGCCGGGACCGTATGACGTCGGCGCCGGTGTTGAGCAGCAGGAAGCTGCCCGTTCCGTAGGTGCACTTCGCCTCGCCCGGGGAGAAGCAGGTCTGCCCGAAGAGTGCGGCCTGCTGGTCGCCGAGGGCGGCCGTGACACGGATGCCCGGCATGACCGAGCGGGCTTCGCCGTAGGTCTCGGCGGAGGACCGGATCTCGGGCAGCATCGGCCGGGGCACACCGAAGAACGCCAGCAGTTCCTCGTCCCAGGTGAGCGTGCGGATGTTCATCAGCATGGTGCGGCTGGCGTTGGTGGGGTCGGTGATGTGCAGGCCGCCGTCCACGCCTCCGGTGAGGTTCCAGATCAGCCAGCTCTCCATCGTGCCGAACAGCACCTCGCCGTCCCTGGCCCGCTGTTCCAGCCCGTCGACCCGGTCGAACAGCCAGCGGATGCGCAGCGCGGAGAAGTAAGTCGAAGGGGGGAGGCCGCAGCGGTCCAGGAAGAACTCCTCGCCGGGTTCGCGCTTGAGGTCCTCCACGAGCGGTGCCGTGCGGGTGTCCTGCCAGACGATCGCCCTGCCCACCGGCTCGCCCGTCCGCCGGTCCCAGAGCACCGTCGTCTCCCGCTGGTTGGTGATGCCGATGGCGGCGACCTCCTGGACGGCGACATCGGCACCGGACAGGGCCTCGGGCACGATCCGCACCAGGTTGCGCCAGATCTCGACGGCGTCGTGCTCGACCCATCCGGGCCTGGGGAAGTGCTGACGGTGCTCGCGCTGGGCCACGGTCACCAGCCGGCCATGGTGGTCGAACAGAATGCATCGGGTGGAGTTGGTGCCCTGATCGACGGACATCACATACCGCTCAACCATGATCGGTTCTGTCCTTCCGATGTGTCGCGGCGGGTGCTGGCGGCGCATCACCAGCGGGCCGCTCCCAGGTCTCTGGAGATCGCCCGGGCGGCCTCGCGCAGCAGCGTGATCAGGTTCGGCCGGGGCCGGCCCTGACTGTCACAGATCCGCTCGACCGGGCCGGACAGTCCGATGGCACCCACCACGAGGCCGCCGTGCCCCCTGATCGGCGCGGCGACACCGGCCTCGCCCATGCTCATCTCCTGGACCTCGGCGGCCCAGCCGACCTCCCTGACCTCGGCCAGGGCCCGGTTGAGCTGCTCCGGGACGGCGAGGGTGTGACGGGTGTACGCCTCGAGGCCGGGTTCCAGGGCCTCCTCCAGGGGGGCGGTCCCGAAGGCCAGCAGGACCTTGCCGAGCGAGGACGCGTGCAGCGGCAGCAGCGAGCCCACGTCCAGGGTCTGGAGGCTGTCGTCGGGCCGGAAGACGTGGTGGACGACGAGGACCTGGCCCTCCAGCGGGGTACCCAGGCGGACCGCTTCGCCGCTGCGGGCGGCCAGGGCGTCGGCCCAGTTGATGGAGCGCGACCGCAGCTCGTTGACGTCGAGGTAACTGGTGCCGAGGTGCAGCAGGGCGGCCCCGAGCTGGTACTTACCGGTCGCCGCGTCCTGCTCCACGAAGTCGACGTGCTGGAGTGTGCGCAGGATGCCGTGGGTGGTGCCCTTCGCCAGCCCGAGCGAGGCCGCCACCTCGCCGAGTCCGAGTCGGCGGGGGCCACCGGCGAGCAGACGCAGGATCGCCGCCGCCCGTTCGATCGACTGGACCGGGCCGGTCATGGACCGAGCCTATTACCGCTGTGGGCTGTCCGCTTTTCGTGCAGGTCGAAGGGGTCGGCGGGGGCCGCTCGGGAGCGTTCGGCAATGCCGACCGACGTTCATTGACCGGGTTCGTCCGGCTTCATAGTTTGCTACGAGGCCCGGCACCGCGCGCTGAGGCCAGGCGCACCGCCGGTTCACGGGAGGAGACCTGATGTCGGTACAGCTGGAGCTCGATCCGATGCCTCGCGACACAGTGGAGCACGTCTTCGCGCTGCCGCCCGTCAGCGGGGCCGTTTCCGCCGTGCGCCGACGGGCCGGGGCGGTGCTGGCCGGCTGGGACGTGTCCCCGGAGATCCTCGAGGACTCCCTGCTCGTGGTGTCGGAGCTGCTCACCAACGCGCTCGTGCACGCCCTGCCCCCGGCGGAGCTGCGGCTGTCCTGGGTCCGGGGTGAGGGGACCGGCACCCTGCGTGTCGAGGTCACCGACGCGGGGCCGGCGCGCACGGCTGGGCAGTCACCGGCCTGTGTCGACCCGGACGAGCACGGCCGGGGCGAGCACATCGTCCACGCGCTGGCCGCCCGGCACGGCATCCGTATCCACTCCGGCGGAATCACCCGGTGGGCCGACCTCGTCACGGCGGCACACGGCCGGACGGCTCAGACCTGAGCGAACCCGGCGACGGCGGACCCGGCGGCCGGCCCTTCCGTGTCGGCCGGTACGCGCAGCAGGAGCAGCGCGGCGTCGTCGTGCAGCCGGCCGCCCACATGGGCCAGCAGTTCGTCATGGAGCGCGTCGAGGGTGCGTGCCGGTTCGCCGGAGACATGGCGGGCCAGCCCCTCGGCGAGAGGGTAGAACTCACGGTCGTGGTCGCGGGCCTCCGTGACCCCGTCCGTGTACAGCAGCAGCTGGTCCCCGTCGGCGAACGGCAGCACCTGGAGGCTGGGGGCCTGGCCGGAGAGGGCGCGCAGGCCCAGGGGCGGGGTCGGGTGGGCCGGTTCCACCGCCTCGACGCCTCCGGAGTCGCGCACCAGCAGCGGGGGCGCGTGGCCGCAGTTGACGACCTCCAGACGTCCGGGCGACGGGTATCCGGCGACCACGGCGGTGACGAAGTCGTCGTCTCCGAGGTTGCGTGCCAGGCTCCGCTCGATCCTGCCGACCACGGCGAGGAGATCGGGCTCGTCGTAGGCGGCCTCCCGGAAGACACCGAGGACCAGGGCGGCGGTGCCCACGGCGGGCAGTCCCTTGCCGCGCACGTCACCGACGATCAGCCGCACCCCGTAGGGGGTGGGCACCAGGGCGTAGAGGTCCCCGCCGATACGGGCCTCCGCCGCCGCGGCGCTGTAGCGGACGGCCACCTGGAACGGTCCGACCGTCGTGGGTACGGGCTTGAGCAGCGCGTGCTGGGCGGCCTCCGCGACCGACCGGACGGCCGCCAGCACCCTTTCCCGGCGGCCGCGCCGCGCGCTGGTCAGGCAGCTGGCCAGGGTGACGGCCAGCAGGGCGGACAGCACGGCCGTCAGTTCGCCGAGCGGAACACCGTCGCGGGCGCCCAGCGTCGCGCTCAGAGTGGCGGCGAGGAGCCCCACGCACAGCACTCCGCGCGGACCGTTGGTCGTGGCGGACAGCGCGGGTCCGGCGGCGAGCAGGGGCAGCCAGATCATCCCTGCTCCGCCGAGGAGGTCGACGAGCACGACGAGGCAGACGATCAGCACGGGCAGTACGGGGGCCGCTCGATGACCGGCCGCTCGGCCACTGAGCAGTCGTGTCGGCCAGTGGCCGAGGCCATGGTTTCGGGCCTGACTCATGTATTTTCCGCAGTCCTCACCTGTGCGCCGGGGGGAGACTCCCGAAAAGTCCGTTTCATCCAGGAAACGGGTTTGTTCCCCCGCGAGACAAGCAGCGGAATTTCAGATAGTGAGCGACAGGCCTCTGGTCACGCGGCTCGCGGTCGGGAGCAGCCGCGCCCTGATCTCCTCGATCCGGGAGATCCGGTCCGCGGGCAGCGAGACGCCGAGCGAGCCGAGTGTGTCCCCGCTGTAGACGGGCACCGCGATGCACACCGTGCCGAGAGAGTACTCCTCCAGGTCCGTGACCGCCGGGGCCACGGGCGAGGTGTCGAGCCGCCGGAGCAGTTCGACGGCGCTGGTGATGGTCCGCGGGGTGAGATCGGGCAGGTGGTGGCGGGAGAGGTAGTCCTGGCGGGAATCCTCGTCCAGCTCGCGCAGCACGGACTTGCCCAGCGCGGTGGCGTGCCCCGCGTCCTCGAATCCCACCCACAGGTCGACCCGGGGCGCCCTGGGACCGTCGACGATCTCCGCGACCCGGATCTCGCCCTCCTCGTAGAAGGTCAGGTAGGTGGCGGTGGCGAACTCGTCGCGCAGCGCGGCGAGCGTGGGCCGGATCCGGCTGAGCAGTGCCTGCCCGCTGCCCCTGGTGTGCAGCGTCTGGAGCTTGTCGCCCAGGACGAAGACACCGTCGTCGAGTTTGCGCACGTACCCGTCGTGCACGAGCGTGCGCAGCAGGTGGTAGGCGGTGGCGAGGGGCAGGCCCGTCTCCCGCGCCAGCTGCTTCGCCGGCGCGCCGTTGGCGTGCGCGCTCACCGCCTCCAGCAGGCGGAACGCCCGTTGCACGGAGCCGATGAGCGTCGGGCCGTCGTGACCAGGCATACCACCAGCGTGCGCCGAGCACCCGAGCTCAGGCAAGGTCTACGCCAGGTCCCGGGTGAAGGTCACGCGGTGGAGGCCGGGGCCGTCGTAGTCGGGCCGGACCGGGGAGACGGTGAAGCCGAGGCGGGTGTGGAAGGCCTGGGAGGCGGTGTTCTGCGGGCTGGTGACGCAGTGCACGAAGCGGCGGCCGTCGGACCGGGCCAGCTCGAAGAAGGACCGGTAGAGGGCACGGCCGACACCCCGGCCGTGCAGTGCCGGGTCGACGCCGACGAAGTGCACGTACGCGGCGTCGGGGTCGGTCTGCGACAGGAACCCGACGAGGAAGGCCGCGAGTTCGCCGTCCGCGTGCGCGCCGTCGCCGTGCTCGCCGTCCGCGTGCTCGACCAGGTAACTGGTGGTGGTGAAGTGCTGGAAGTACAGGCGGGGCAGCAGCAGGGCGCGCTCCCGGGCCCCGGCCGCGCCCTTGAGGCCGCCCCACCACGCCTCGAGCACGGCCAGCACCCTCGGGTGGTCGTCGGCGGCGGGGTGCCGGGCCGTCAGGCCCTCGGGAAGATCGTCGATCACGGGGGCAGTCTTCCAGTGGCGCGGGCGTGGCGCGCGGGATACGGGGAACACACAGCATTTCTGACGAAGGAGGCGAACATGGTCCAGCCACCCATCCCCGTCCCGCCGGAGCCCACACCGCCGGTGCCGGGTCCGGGGCGCCCCGATCCGGCGCCCGGTCCCCCGCTGCCGGACCCGGTGCCCGAACCGCCGCCCGGTCCGTCGCCCACCCCGCCCCCCGACCCGCGTCCGCCCGAGCCCGGTCCCGTACCGGAGCCGTCCCCGGTGTGAGCCCCGACGGTCACCGAGGGGTCGGCGCGAGGTCGGTGGTCTCGCAGTGCAGGCGGGCGCCCTGGCGCAGGAGTTCCTGCTGGACGACCCGGTGGGGCACCTCGCGGGGGCGCCGGCCCAGGCGGACGGCGAGCGCGGCGCAGACGCCCGCGGCCTGGCCGGTGGCCATCGCGATGGGCATCACGCGGTACGAGGAGTGCGCCACGTGGGTGCCGGAGATGCAGCGGCCGGCGACGAGCAGCCGTTCGATGCCGCGGGGCAGCAGCGCGCGCAGCGGGATGTCGTAGAAACGCCCCCGGGGCACGCGCTTGAGGACGGTTCCGGTGCCCTGCGGGTTGTGGATGTCGATCGGGTACGCGCCGTGCGCGACGACGTCCGGGAAGGCGCGGGCCTGGAGGATGTCGTGCCCGGTGAGCTGGTAGTCGCCGAGGATGCGGCGGGTCTCCCGGACGCCGATCTGGGTGCCGCTCTGCACCGCGTAGGCGTTCTCGAAGCCCGGGACGCGGCTGCGCAGGAACCGGTCGATCTGGGCCATCTGGTGGCGGGCGAGGTACTCGGCCCGGGTCAGGTCCCAGACGTCGGTGCCCAGCGCGCCGGTGACCCGGGTGCTGTTGACGGCGACCTCGCCCGGGTGCGGGGTGCCGAAGAACAGGATGTCCTCTCGGGACAGGTTCAGCTCGCCCGCCGCGGTGGCCTCCTCGACCAGGTCCCACAGCCCGTGCACACCGCGCCACTGGTCGGGGTGGGAGCGCACGTACTCGGCGAACCGCGGCCGCGCGAAGTCGGCGACCCGGAACATCAGCGTCATCGGCTGCACCAGGCCGTCCTCGGGGCGGCCGATCTCGCAGGGCGCTCCGCAGGCGGTGGCCACGTCGCCGTCGCCGGTGGCGTCGACCACGGCCGCGGCGTCGATCACCACCGGTCCCGACTTGGTCTCGAACGCCACCCGCCAGCCGTCGTCCAGGGGCAGCGCGGTGGAGGCGAAGGCGTGCAGCAGCAGCCGCACGCCCGCGCCGTCGAGCAGGTCCAGCAGGACGAGCTTGAAGATCTCCGGGTCGAACGGCACGGTGTAGCCGGTCTCCAGCGAGGGTGGGATACATCCGCCGCGTTCGGTGAGCCGGTCCAGCAGCCGCCACAGGAAGCCGGCGACCACCGCCTCGCCCTCGCCGTGGTCGCCGGGCAGCAGCCGGTCGCCCTGTTCCCAGGGATCGGCGAACACGGCCTGCTTGTGCTCGTTGTGGAAGGACATCAGCGGCATCACCAGGGCCACCGTGGCGTTGCCGCCGAGGAAGCCGTAGCGCTCCACGAGCACCACGTCGGCGCCGGCGTCGGCGGCCGCGTACGCGGCGGCGGTGCCGGCCGGGCCGCCGCCGACCACCAGGACGTCCGCCCTCCCGCCGTGCCGGGCGGGGCGCGGCGGGAGGGTGACGGTCCTGGGCCGGCTCGGTTCTTCCAGCAGGGGCATCGCCGCGCTACCTCCCGTCGGCCCGCACCGCCGCCGCGCCCGTGGTGAACAGGCACAGGCCGGGCTCGGGCACCAGGTGCCGTGCGGTGTCCCGCGGGCCGCCGTCGAGGGAGTCGATGAGGTCGCCGCAGCGGACACAGGTCTCCCCGGCCAGTGCCCGCAGCCCGGCCACCCGGGTGCCCAGGTCCCCGCGGCGCTGCGGGAACTCGTCCCAGAGCCGGTCCACCTCGGCGAGCAGCAGCCCGGCCTGTTCCCGGGCCACGCCGACCAGCGTCGGCGCGCCGGTGCGGCGGGCGAAGTCGAAGACCTTGCCGGCGTAGGGCAGCGGCAGGAAGGGCAGGCCGGTGACCGCCGCGAAGATCACGAAGTGCAGGCGCATGCCGACGACCAGATCGAGCTGGCGCATGAAGCCCAGCACCTGGCCCGGGCTGTAGCGGTTGTGGAGGATGCGCCCGAGGTCCGGGGCGCTCATCCGGGACAGCACGCCGTGCGCGTGGTGGACGTCCTGGCGTTCCATCGGCACGAAGACCACGTGCGCGTCCAGCCGCCGGGTCAGGAAGTCGGCCACGTCGGCGAGGAGCGCGTGGTAGCTGGCCTCGTCGAGGTTCTCCGCCGCCCGGCCCGGTTCCCGTACGGACATCCCGATGAGGCGGCCGCCGACGGGGAGGCCCTCCTCGCGCATCATCTTCTCGGTGAACGGCTCCGGCGGCAGCAGCAGCGCGGGGTCGGCGGTGACGGTGAGCTCGCACTCGACGCCGACCTCCTCCAGCACCAGCCGGGACTCCTCGTCGCGGACCACGACGTCGTCCATCGCGGGCAGCACGGCGCGCACCGCCTCCCGGTCCTCCGGCTCGCGTAGGGGGCCGGCGCCGACGGCGTAGGCGAAGGTGCGCACTCCCCTTTCGTGGGCCGCGCGGACCAGCCTCAGGTAGCGGCGCGCCTCGCCGTCGTAGAGGATTCCGCCGCCGCCGAGCACCAGCAGGTCCAGGCCCGCCAGGGCGTCGAGCACGGGTTTCTGCGGGACTCCCTCCCAGGCGACCACCTCGTCGGCCTGCGGCTGGTGGAGCCGGGTGTGCTCGGCGTGCCGGCTGAAGACGACCAGGCGGGCGTCGGGGCGGTGCCCGCGCAGGCAGCTGAGCACGCACTTCAGGATCGCCTCGTCGCCGATGTTGCACCCGCCGTACGAGCCGAGCAGGCCGATCCGCAGAGCGGGCGGGGAGGGAGACGGACGCTGGGTCTGGGTCATCCGGAACTCCTTGTCGAAGGAGGTGAGGGGACCGGACAGCGGTCCGGGGCAGCCGCACGACGGCGGGTTCATCTCCGGGAAGGGCTCCGTACGCAGATCCGTACGTAGCAACAGTATGGGCGGTCGGGTCGCGCCCCGCCTCAGGACGACGTGTGACGGCCGCGCCCCGGGGAACTCGGGGCCGGCCCACCGGGGGCGAGGGCCGTTGTGCCACGGGGAGGTGCCATGACGACGGACAGCGTGCGCTACGACGACGAGGGCGAGGAGCCCCTCGGCGGCTACGCCGTGCTCGCGGGTGTGTTCACGGCGGGTGCGGCCGCGTTCGCCGCGGTGGCGCGCCGCCGCGGTGTACGGCTGCCGCAGCGGGTGCCGCCCTGGGACGTCGCCCTGATGGGGACCGCCGCGTACAAGGGCTCGAGGCTGCTGACCAGGGACAAGGTGACCAGTTTCGTCAGGGCGCCGTTCACCCGCCGCGAGTCCGAGGGCGAGGCGAGCGAGGTCTCGGACACACCGCGCGGCAGCGGGGTCCGGCGGGCCGTCGGTGAGCTGGTGTCCTGTCCGTTCTGCACCTCGGCCTGGCTGGCGGGCGTCCTGGTGTGCTGCTACGCCTCGGCGCCGCGCGCCACCCGCCTGGTGTGCGGCGGTCTCGGCGCGCTGACCGTGGCGGACTGGCTCCAGTACGCCTGGACCTGGACCCAGCAGACGACCGAGGAGTGAGCGGGCCGCCCCCGGCCGCTCACCCCACGTACCGCCGGGCCGGCGAGTCGCGCCGGGCGTGTTGCAGTGTCGTCAGCCGGTGTTCGAGTTCCGGCGGTACGGGGTCGCGTTGCCGCAGGACCCAGGGCAGCCCCGCCGCCGCGTGGGCGAAGGCGCGGGCCGAGGCGGCGTCCCGGGGGACGGTGGCCATCAGGTGGGCCGTGCGGCGCAGCGCGGGCAGGAGGGGGCGGCGCAGCCAGGTGAACCACAGCGTGTTGCGCAGCCCGAGGATCCGGCGGTCGGTGCTGTCCCGCAGTTCGGACGCCGCGTGATGGACCGTCAGGTCCTCGGCGTAGCTGAGCCACCAGCCCTGCCGCTGGAGGTCGGTGGCCAGTAGTTCCTCCTCCCCGCCGAGCCAGAGTCCGGGGTGGAAGCCGCCCGCGCCGCGGAAGGCACCGGCCCGCAGCACGGTGGCCGCCGCGAGGAAGGACCCCAGCGGCGGCCCCGGCAGCCAGTCGGGACCGGTGAGCGGGGACTCCCGCAGCTCCCGTACGACGGGGTCCTCCGTGCCGGCGGGCTCCACGACGATGCGGGCCGTGACGGCGGCGAGCCTGGGCCGCTCGTCGAGGATGTCCGCCGCGCGCCGCAGGCTGCCCGGCTCCCACCAGGAGTCGTCGTCGCAGAAGGCGACGTAGGGCGTGCGTACCCGGCGGACCGCCAGGTTGCGGCCGACGGCTCCCATGTTCCGGCCGGGGGTCAGCAGCCGGACCTCGGGGAAGTCGCGGCGGACCGCGTCGGCGGTGCCGTCGGTGGAGGCGTTGTCGGTGACGATCACCGGGGGCCGCTCGGGCAGTTCCCGCAGCAGCCGCAGGGTGCGCAGCAGTTCGGCGCGCCGGTTGTGGGTGATCACCACCACGGTCGTACGGCCGTCCCGCTCGGCGGCGTGTGCGCTCATGCCGGTGCGCTCCCCTGGGTCGGCGCGAGTGGGCGCTCGTCGAGCAGCCGGGCCGCCCGTTCGACGTGCGGGGGCAGCCGGTGACGCCGGGCGAGCGCGGCCGGCAGGCGGGTGACGAGCCCGCGCAGGGCCGGGCGGGCGGCGGGCCGGCCGGTGACGGCGGCGGCGGTCAGCCGGGCGCTGGCCCTGAGGGCCACCGGGACCGGGCGGCGCAGCCACAGGGTGAGGACCTCGTTGCGGAGCTGGAGAGGGCCGCGTCCCGCCCGGTGGGAGGGCTCGGGGTGGTGGCGGGCGGTCAGGGAGGGCTCGTAGGCGACGCCCCAGCCGCCGGCCGTGAGGTCGTAGGCGAGGAGGGTCTCCTCGCCGCCGAAGAAGAGCACCGGGTGGTAGCCGCCCGCGGCGAGGAAGGCGTCCCGGCGCACCACGCACGCGCAGCCGAGGAACCCCAGGACCGGGCGGCCCGGCAGGTCGGGTTCGTCCGGCAGCGGGGAGGCGGCGAGCACGTCGTTGAGCGGGTCCTCGGTGCCCTCGGGGCCGACCAGAGTGCGGGCGGCCAGCAGGCCGAGGCGGGGGTGGGCGTCGAGCACGTCGGCGGCCCGGCCGAGGCTGCCCGGTTCCCACCAGGAGTCGTCGTCGCTGAAGGCGACATAGGGGGTGCGGGCGTACTCCACGGCGAGGTTGCGGCCGAGGGCGCCGGTGTTCCGGCCGGGCCTCAGGACGCGGGCGGCCACCGGGTGGCGGCGTATCGCGCGCAGGGTGGCATCGTCGCTGCCGTTGTCGACGACGATGACGGGCGGCCGCTCGGACAGCGCGGTCAGGGCGTCGAGGGTGCGCAGCGCGCTGGCGCGGCGGTCCCGGGTGATCACGGCGACGGTGACCCGGCCGTCCGGCGCGGTGGCACGGGCGGGCGGCGCGTCAGGGCCGGTCCGTGGGAACACGGGACTCATCTCCCCTCCAGGCGACGGCACTTGACTGGTCGGGCCGCAGCAGCGCCAGCGCCGCGGCGGCCGCCTCGTCGGCCGTGATCCGCAGCAGCTGCGGGTCGGGGGCGGCGCCGTGCGGGTCGCCGGGCGGGCCGGGATGCCACAGGACGCGGTGGTGCGGGGACGGTGGCGGGCCCCACAGGTGGGGCGGCACCGGGCCGAAGAGGGTGACGGACGGCGTGCCGTGCGCCACCGCGAGGTGGGCGGGGCCGGTGTCACCGCTGACGACCAGCGCGGCGTCGGCGACGAGCGCCGACAGGGCGCCGAAGGGCAGTCCGCCGCGCAGCACGTCCCGTGGGGGCAGGCCGCTGCGGGCGGCCAGGTCCAGCACCAGGTCGTCCTCCTTCGGACCGCCGGTGAGGACGACCCGGTGCCCGCCGGACCGCAGCCGCCGCACCACCTCGGCGTAGCGCTCGGCGGGCCAGCGGCGGGCGGCGGACTCCGCACCGGGGTGGACGACGACCGCGCCGGGCGCCGGGGACGGCGTGGCCGGCGGGGGCAGCCGTACGTCGGCGGGGTGTGCGGGGATGCCGTACGCCCGCAGGAAGCGGCACCACCGCTCGCGTTCGTGCTCGTCCCGCCGCCAGTCGGCGGGGCGGCGGGGGGCCTGGTCCGGGTGGGCGAAGGCGAGCAGGCGGCGGGGGCCGAGGGCGGCGAGGGCGTCGCGGCTGGCGGGGCCGTTGCCGTGCAGGTCGATCGCGAGGTCGGGGGGCGGTCCCGGCCAGTGCTCCAGCGAGGGCACGCCCCGGCCGGGTGCCTCGGCGGGCAGCACGTCGTCGACGGTCCCGGTGGCGTGGGCGGCTTCGGTGAGGGCCGCGGGGAGCGCGAGGACGATGTGGTGCCCGGGGAAGGTCCGGCGGATGCCGCGCAGTGCGGGTACGGCGGCGAGGAGGTCGCCGAGGCCCAGCGCGCGCAGCACCAGCAGACGGGGCTTCCCTAGCTTCTCACGCTTCTCCGGTGGGGCGGTCACCGTCACCTCCGTCCGTTCGGGCCGGTGCGGGCCAGGTGCTCCGGTCGCGGTCCCAGGGCCGCCCGCTCGGCGATGCCGGTGGTGGAGCGGCCGTCGAGGTAGGGGAAGAGCACGACCTGCCCGTCCCAGCTCGCCACGAGCGACGCCTCCGGCAGCTCGGCCAGGGCGTAGTCGCCGCCCTTGGCCCAGATGTGCGGGCGCAGTTCGCCCAGCAGCCGCTCGGGGGTGTCCTCGTCGAAGACGGCGACCGCGTCGACGCACTCCAGGGCGCGCAGCACCCTGATCCGGTCGGCCTGGGGCACGAGCGGGCGGCCGTCGCCCTTGCGGCGGCGCACGGACGCGTCGGAGTTGACGCACACGATCAGGCAGTCACCGGTCCGGCGCGCGGCCTGGAGGAGCGCGACGTGTCCGGCGTGCAGCAGGTCGAAGCAGCCGCCGGCGGCGACGACGGTGCCGCCCGCGGCGCGGACCCGGGCGGCGGTGCGCAGCGCGTGCTCGGCCGGCTCGCCCGCGGCGGTCGGGCGGGGTTCGCCGGCGGCATCGGCGCGGGAGTCCGGGGAGCTCGCGGAGTCGAGGGTGCCGAGGGAGCGGGCGCCGCCTTCGGCGACGTACCGGGTGGCGGCGTGCACGGCTGCCCGGACGGCGGTCTCGGTGAGTTCGCCGTCCGCCAGGAGTCCGGCGGCCGTCGCGGCGAACCGGTCCCCGGCCCCGCAGGCATCGCCCTCGGCGGTGATCGGTGAGGGCACCATCAGCGGGGTCCCGCCGTGCGACAGCAGCGCGCCCCGGCCGCCCAGGGTGACGGTGACGGAGGCGGCCCGCCAGGCGTGGACGAGGGTGTCGGCGTCCCGGGCGGCGCTGCGGAGTTCACCGCCGGGCCGCGGCTCGCCGTCGCCGCCGAGGCGGCTCGCGAGGGCGCGGGCCTCGGTCGCCGACGGGGTCGCGGTGCGGACGCCGGGCACGGGCGGGCCGCCGCGCGGGTGCGGGTCCCAGACGACGGGGACGTGCGCCGCGGCGCCGGTGAGCGTGTCCCGCAGGACGTCGGCGGTGCCGCGGCCGTAGTCGGCGACGAGGACGGCCCCGGCTTCGGCGACCGTCCGGCGGGCCTCGTCGGTGGCGTCGCGGGCCCGGCCGTCGCCGTCGTCCAGGCGCAGCAGCGGCCGGCCCTCGGCGAGGACGCGGGTCTTGCTGGACAGGGCGCCGGTCATGGGCAGCCGGACCAGGCGGACCCGGCCCGCCAGCAGCGCGCGCAGCGTTTCGCCGGCGGGGTCGTCGCCCAGCGCGGTGATCAGGGTGACCTCGCGGCCGTCAACGGCGGCGAGGCAGGCGGCGAGGGCGGCGCCGCCCGGGCGGGTGGCGCGCCGGACGCCGCTGACCACGGGCACGGGCGCGTCGGGGGCGAGCCGCTCGGCGCGGCCGGTCAGGTCGTGGTCGAGCAGGGCGTCCCCGACGACGAGCAGCGGTGCGGGGGTGGTCATACGGCGTCCTCCCCCGGCGCCGTCCAGCGCCGTCGCCGCTCCCGGGCCGCGGCCCGCTGTTCCCGGCCGACGGCGTGCTGTTCCCGGCCGACGGTCCGCTGTTCCCGGTCCCGCTCCGCCACGGCCCGGTCGAAGGCCTCGCAGAGCATGTGCACGGCCACCAGGTGCAGTTCCTGGACGGTGGCGCCGGTCGACGCCTCGACGCACAGGGCCTCGTCGGCGGCGGCCTGGAGCGGGTTGGGCGCGGGGCCGGTCAGGGCCCAGACGGCCATGCCGAGCCGGTGCGCCGCGTCCGCCGCGACCAGCAGGTTGGCGCTGGCGCCGCTGGTGGACAGCAGCACCAGCAGGTCGCCGTCCCGGCCGTGCGCGGCGACCTGCCGGGCGAAGATCTCCTGGACGCCGTAGTCGTTGGCGATGGCGGTGGTGGAGGAGGTGTCGGCGTGCAGCGCGAGCGCGGAGAACGCGGGGCGGTCCTCGCGGTAGCGGCCGACCAGTTCGGCGGTCAGGTGCTGGGCCTGGGCGGCGCTGCCGCCGTTGCCCGCGACGAGCAGCCGGGCGCCGCCGCCGAGACGGCCGGCCAGTGCGGTGCCCCAGCGCTGGATGAGCGGGGCGTCCTCGCGGAACCCTTCGAGTGCCTTCATCAGGTCGTCGCAGTGCGTGACCTCGGTGACGAGTTTCATCGGACGACTCCCGAGAGCGAGGGGACGGAGGAGACTGCGGAGTAGACCCGGGCCACGCCGTCGGCCACGCGGTCCCAGGTGTAGCGGTCGAGGACGCGCTGCCGTCCCTGGGCGCCGTACCGGGCGAGCAGGGCCGGGTCGTCCAGCAGGCGGCGGACGGTCGCACCGATGTCGCGGTCCGCGCCCGCGGAGTCGTCGGCGGGGACGAGGACGCCGGTGCGGTCGTGCACCACGGTGTCGAGCTGCCCGCCGACGGCGGTGGCGACCACGGGGGCCCGGCAGGCCATGGCCTCGACCGGGACGATGCCGAACGGTTCGTAGCGGGGCAGGGACAGCACCAGGTCGGCGCTGGACATCAGCCGGGGCATCGCCTCGCGGCTCACTCCGCCGAGCAGGGTCACGCGGTCGGCGACTCCGTGTTCCTCGGCGATCGTCCAGAGCCGCTCGGCCTCCGGTTCGGCGGCGAGCAGGGCCTGTTCGGGCCCGCCGGCGATGACGAGTTCGGCGTCGGGGACGTCGGCGAGGGCCCGGATGGTGCGGTCGAAGCCCTTGCGGGGGACGAGCCGGCCGACCGTCAGCAGCCGCCGCGGCGCGCGCCGTTCGCGCCTGGCGCCGGGGACCGGTGCGAACTGCTCGGGGTCGACCCCGCAGGGCACGACGGAGATGGTCCGGGAGGACAGGCCCATGGCCTGGAGTTCGGCCACCTCGTCCCGGCAGGTGGCGATGACGGCGTCGGCCTCGCGGCCCACGGCTGTCTCGATCGCGATGCGGTCGGCCGGACTGGTGTCGGCGGCACCCTGGTGGCGCTTCTTCACGGTGCCCAGGGCGTGGTAGGTCTGCACCACGGGGATGCCCGTCCCGCGTACGCCGGTCAGGGCCGCCATCCCGGACATCCAGAAGTGGGCGTGCACGACGTCGGGTGGCTCCGTGGCCCACTCCTGGGCCAGCCAGGCACCGAACTCCGCCATGTAGGGCAGGAGTTCGTCCTTCGGTATGGGGGCCGGCGGTCCGGCGGGCACATGGGCGACCCGCACGCCGTCGGGCGTGGTGACCCGGTCCGGCAGCCGTGGGTCGTCCCGGCGCGTGTACACCACGACCTCGTGGCCGCGGCGGGCCAGTTGGCGGGCGACCTGGGCCACGTACACGTTCTGGCCGCCCGCGTCCGGTCCGCCGAGCTCGGCCAGTGGGCTGGCGTGCTCGGACACCATGGCGACGCGGCCGGCCGAGGGGTAGCTGTGGCTCATCGGGTGACCTCCTTGATCAGTCGCTCCCAGTCGTCCCGGAAGCGCCGCTCTCCGTAGCGGGCCTGTGCCGCGGCCCTGGCGGCCTCCCCTGTCAGCCGGGCGTGGGCGGGATCCGCGAGGAAGCCCCGCACCGCGTCCTCGAGCACGTCGAACCGGTTGGAGACCACCCCCGCTCCGTCCGGGACGGCCTCGCGCACCTCGGTGGTGTCCAGGGCCACCACCGGCATGCCGAGGAACATGGCCTCCAGCAGGGACAGTCCGAGCGAGGTCCAGCGGATCGGGTGGACGTAGAGGCGGCACCGGGCCATCGCCGGATGCAGTTCTCCCTGGGGCAGGTCACGGCCGCGGCAGCGGCCGGGCGGGATGCCGAGGTGGTCCGCGAGGCCTTCGGTGCGCATGCCGAAGGCGTCCAGCGGCGCCCAGCGCGCGAACGTCGGCAGCAGGTCCGTGCCGGTCGTACGGCCGCGCCGCACCGGTTCGTTGACGACGACGGCGGCGCGGGGCTCCTCGCCGGTCCACAGGTGGCCCGGGTCGATGATGCCGTGCTCGACGACGTCGGTCGGCGCCCTGCCGTTGTCCCACATCAGGCGGTTGAAGTGGGTGACGTGGACGAGGGTGATGTCGGTGCGGTCGGCGAGCGGGTGGCGGCTGCCGTCGGCCGTCCCGTGCGGGGCGTTGTGCTCGACGTACACGGCGGGCACGTCGATGCCGGGGCGGCGGCCCGTCCACCGGTGGGCCAGCTCCAGTTCGTGCGGCCGCTGGAGCACCATCAGGTCGATGTCGGCCTCGCGCAGTTCCTCGGGGGTCGTCTCCCGCACCGACTCGGGCCACTGCCAGGTGCGGGCCCGGCCCAGGCCGTCCGGCCCGCGGTCGGGGAGCACCGGCACGAGGAAGGTGTACGGCCCCTGTACGAACGAGGTCAGCCATGAGCCGTGCACATGCCAGACAAGGATGTTCATGTGCTCTCCCTGGTCCTCTCCTTGCGGAGCTTGTGCACCGCGCTCACCACGTCCTGGGCCGTGACCTCCGTCAGACACGGATGGCCGGGGACCGGGCAGTGCCGGGCCCTGCTGTCGGCGCACGGCGCCCGCTGGTCGCCGAGGAGCACGCACGGCACGCCGTACGGCGCCCACCGCTCGGCCGGGACCACCGGCGCGAACAGGGACACCACGGGCGTGCCGACGGCCGCCGCCAGGTGCGCGGGTCCGGTGTTGCCGCACACCACGGCGTCGGCCATGCGCAGCACGCCGGCCAGGGTGCGCGAGTCGGTACGGCCGCCGAGGTCCACCCCGGTGTCACCGCTGACCCGCCGGGTGAGGTCCCTCTCCCCCGGGCCGCCGGTGACGACGACCCGGTGTCCGGCGTCGGCGAGCAGGGCGACCGCCTCCGCGCAGCGCCCGGGGCTCCAGGCGCGGGCGGGTGCGCTGGCGCCGGGGTGGACGACGACGTACGGGCCGTCGCCGGTCAGGGCGGCCGTGTCGGGCGGGGGTACGACGCGCAGCCTGCCGTCGTCGCCCGGCCGCGGCGTGAAGCCCATCGCGGCGGCGGTGTCGAGCGCGGCCTCGGCCTCGTGCCGGCCTGGCAGCCGCCGGTGGCGTACGTCGAGGAGGCGGCCGGGGTGGTCGACGCTGTCGGCGCCGATCCGGCCGACCCCGGCCAGCCGCAGCAGCAGGGCCGTGGGCAGCGGGCTCTGGTGGAAGGAGGTCAGGACGAGGGCGGTGTCGAAGGCGGCCGCCTTCAGCCGCCCCACCAGCCCGTCGACGTCCGCCTCGCTCACCTCGGGCGGCTCGAAGCCCTCCCAGGGCGCCTCCCAGACGATCACGTCCTCGACACCGGGCAGCAGCCGCGCGGCGGGCTCCCCCCGTGGGCCGCACAACATCGTGACGTGCGAGGAGTGCGCGGCGACCGCGCGCACGGCGGGGCCGGCGAGCAGCACGTCTCCGAAGCTGTCCAGGCGCACGACCAGGCTCTTCACGAACGGTCACCTCCCTGCGGGGCGAGGCCGCCACGAAGCGCCGTCAGCGGGCCGGCCGCGCAGGCACCACGCGGTCCGCACCGCGACCCGCCCCGTGAACAGCGCGCCCCGACCACTCGCGCGCCGGAGCCGGCGAGCGGCACGTCGCCGAAGCCGTCCGGGTGGATGACCAGGCTCCTCACGAGCGGTCACCTCGCTCCCCGGTGAGGATGTCCCGTACGGCCGTGAGCAGGTCGGTGGCGGTGTCGGGGGCCGCGGCGATCTCCTCGCGGCGGGTGGCGGGGTTGGGCACGAGTACGGCCCGGGCGCCCGCGGCTCGGGCGGCCAGGACGTCGGCCTCGATGTCGCCGATCACCACGCAGTGCCCGGGGTCCACGCCCAGGCGCCGGGCGGCCTCGAGGATCAGGCCCGGGCGGGGTTTGCGGCAGGGGCAGCCGGCCTCGGGCGGGTGCGGGCAGTACACGAAGGTGCCGAGCCCGCCGAGCAGGGCGTCGACCCGGTCGTTGACGCGCCGCACGTCGGCGTCGGTGAGCAGCCCGCGCCCGATGCCGGACTGGTTGCTGACCACCCCGGTCGGGATGCCGGCCGTGCGCAGCAGCGCGACGGCCTCCGCGGCGCCGGGCAGCAGCCGCACCCGGTCGGGGTCGCCGTTGTAGGGGACGTCCTCGACGAGCGTGCCGTCGCGGTCGAAGAGGACCGCGGCCACGGCGGTGCGGTTGGGTGTCCGGGGGTGCACCGGATCCTCCACGGCGGCCGGCTCCGCGGACCAGGCGTCCGGGGAGTGCTCCTCGGCCCCGTGGTGTGCGGTCTGTGCGTTCACGGCGTGCTCCCGAGCGGTGCGGCCCCGCGGTGGCGGACCATGCCGGTGAGCCAGTGCCGGACGGCGAGCGGGGGGATGGCCACGCTGGTCGCGGCCATGGTGGCGATCTCGGAGGCGGTGCGGGGCCCGGGCCGGATGCGGGCCAGGGCGAACTCGGCGGTGCCCAGGGCCCACAGGGCGCCGGCGGCACCGGCGGCGCGGCGGCGGCCGGTCAGGGCGAGCAGGGGCGCGGCGCACGCGAGGGAGGTGACGAGGGCGTGCCGGGGCAGCCGGCCGCGCGGGGCCCGGGCCCGGTCCCACCAGTCGCGGCCGTGGAGGTGGTGCATCAGCGCGTCGTCGGCGTTGCCGCGCTGGGCCCGCAGCGACACCCACCGGTCGCAGTCGCGCACCGGGTGGCGGGTGGTGCGCCGCCCGCGGTGCAGCGTCCAGCCGGCTTCGAGGATCCGCAGGGCCAGGTCGGCGTCCTCCCGGAAGGCGCGGCGGAACCGCTCGTCGAAGCCCTGGACGCCGGCCAGCGCCGCCGTCCGGTAGGCCATGTCGGCGGTGGCCCAGGCCGCCTGCTCCAGCCCGGCGGTGCCGCGTTCGAAGTCGGTGGGCCGGCGGTCGGCGGGCAGCGGAACGGTGAGCCGGCCCTGGATGCCGCCGGTGGTGGCGGAGGCCTCGGTGAGGTCCTCGGCGAGGCGGTCGGACCAGTCGGGCAGCACCTGGACGTCGTCGTCGAGGAAGACGGTCCAGGGTGAACCGACCGTGCGCCACCCGGCGTTGCGGGCGGCGGCCGGGCCGCGGCCCCCGCTGCCGATCACCCGCACGCGGTCGAGGAGGACCCCGGCCGCCCGTAGGGGCAGCGGCTCGGCCGGGACGGTGCGGTCGTCGACGATGACGACGTCCTCGGGCTGGTAGAAGGCGGTGGCGGCGGCGAGCGCGCGCAGGCAGTCGGCGAGGCAGTCACGCCCGATGGTCGGGATGACCACGGAGTAGGCGGGGGCACCCGCCGTGCGGGCATCCGTCATGCGAACACCTTCTTCCGCCGGATCGCGTACGGGCCGAGCGCGAGCAGGTCCACGGGCGCGGAACCGAAGCACTCCAGGGCGTCGCGCGGGTCGTCGACCATCGGCCGGCCCGCGGTGTTGAGGCTGGTGTTGACCACCACGGGCAGCCCGGTCCGCCGTTCGAACCCGTCGATCATCCGGGCCACCAGCGGCTCGTCAGCGCGGTCCACGGTCTGGATGCGGGCCGTGCCGTCCACGTGGACGACGGCCGGGATCCGCGCGCGCCACTCTTCCGCGACGTCGTGCACGAACAGCATGTACGGGCTGGGCAGCGGGCCGTCGAACAGCTCGGCGGCCCGCTCGGCCGCCACCATCGGGGCGACGGGCCGGAACTCCTCGCGTCCCTTGACGGCGTTGAGGCGTTCCAGGTTCTCGGCGCGTCCGGGGTGGGCGAGCAGCGAGCGGTGGCCGAGGGCGCGGGGACCGTACTCGCTGCGCCCCTGGAACCATGCCACGACGCCGTCCCGGGCGAGCTCCTCGGCGACCGTCTCGGCGATGTCGGCGGGCTCCTCGTAGGGGACGGCCGCCCGCTCCAGCCAGGCGCGCAGTTCGTCGTCGCCCCAGCCGCGCCCCAGGGCGGCGGTCGGCATGGCCTCCACCGTCTCCTTCTGGTGGGCGATGTGCAGGGCGGCGCCCAGCGCGGTGCCCGCGTCGCCGGCGGCGGGCTGCACCCAGATCCGCTCGAAGGGGCCGTCGCGGTGCAGCCGCGTGTTGGCCACGCAGTTGAGCGCCACACCGCCGGCCAGCGTCAGCACGTCCTCGCCGCCGGTACGTTCGTGCAGCGACCGCACGAGGCCGAGCAGGACCTCCTCCAGACAGGCCTGGGCGCTCGCCGCCAGATCCGCGTGGTCCTGCGACCAGGGGCCGCCGGCCGGGCGGGGCGGGACCAGCGACGCCCAGGGCACGGGCCGGGCCCGGAAGCCGCCCCGGTCGTCGAGGTGCACGTACTCGCGCAGCCGGTCGAGGTGGCGGGGTGTGCCGTAGGAGGCGAGGGCCATCACCTTGAACTCGTCGCTGCTGCGCAGGAATCCCAGGTGCTGGGTGAGGTCCTCGTAGAACAGGCCCATGGAGTCGGGCAGCGACTGCGAGCCCAGCACGGTCAGTTCGCGGTTGACGTAGTGTCCGGCGAGGTGGGAACCGCATTCGCCGCGGCCATCCAGCACCAGCACGGCGCAGTCCGGATACGGGGAGGCCTGCCCGGCCGAGGCTGCGTGGGCGACGTGGTGGGCGACGAACCGGACCTTCTCCGGGTCCAGTCCGGGCAGCGCCTCGGCGAGGAACTCCGGTGCCCGGCGGGCGTATTCCTGGCGCAGGTGGTCCCAGGGGTCGTCGAGGCCCATCCGCTCGGCAGGCCGGGCGAGTTCGGGATCGTAGGAGTAGGCGACCGCGTCCAGGTCGGACGGTGTCAGCCCGGCCTGGTCCAGGCACCATCGGGCGGACAGTTCGGGCAGCTCCCAGGCGGAGAAGGGGAGTGGCCGCTTGCCGTGCTTGCGCCGGCTGAAGCGCTCCTCCTCGGCGGCTGCCACGATCCGGCCGTCCACGACCAGGGCCGCGGCGGGGTCGTGGAAGAGGGCGTTGATTCCCAGGACGCGCATACTGCCTCCGTGGCGGCGTGATGGGCGGCTTCCCGCGGCTGCGGGCGGCTTCCGGCGGCTTCGCTACGGCTGCCGGGCCGGTTCGCGGGCCGGCCGGTCCGCGGCGAAGTGGGCGATGGTCTGCTTGATGCCCTCCTCCCAGGGCACGCGGGGCGCCCAGCCCAGGAGTTCACGCGCCAGGGTGGTGTCGGGGCGGCGGCGCTGCGGGTCGTCGACGGGGCGGTCGACGAACTCGATGCGGGAGGAGGAGCCCGTCAGCTCCACGATGCGGCGGGCGATGTCCCGGACCGGGACCTCGTCGGTGCCGCCGACGTTGACGGGGCGCACCGAGCGGCTCGCCGCGACCAGCAGGACGCCCTCGACGGTGTCGTCCACGTAGCACAGGGAGCGGGTCTGGCTGCCGTCGCCCGCGACGGTCAGCGGCTCGCCGGCCAGGGCCTGGCAGACGAAGGTGGGCACGGCTCGGCCGTCGTGGGCGCGCATCCGGGGGCCGTAGGTGTTGAACAGGCGGACGATGCCGGCGTCGGCGTCCTTGGCCCGCACATGGGCGGTGACCAGCGCCTCCGCGAACCGCTTGGACTCGTCGTACACGCTGCGCGGGCCGACCGGGTTGACGTTGCCCCAGTAGTCCTCGCGTTGCGGGTGCACAAGCGGATCGCCGTACACCTCGGAGGTGGAGGCGAGCAGGAACCGTGCGCCGTCGCGCTCGGCGAGGGCCAGCATGTTGCGGGTGCCGAGGCTGCCGGCGTCCAGCGTCTGGAGCGGCAGCCGGAGATAGTCGGCGGGCGAGGCACAGCAGGCGAAGTGCAGGACCAGGTCGTACGGTCCCGCCAGCCGGCGCTGCGCGTCGGGCGCGCAGACGTCGCACTCGACGAACCGGAAACCCCGGCGGCCGTCGAGGTGGGCGATGTTCTCGCGCGATCCGGACAGCAGGTTGTCGGCGCAGTCGACTTCGACACCCGCATTCAGCAGGTGCTCGCACAGGTGGCTGCCGAGGAAACCGGCACCGCCGGTCACCACGGCCCGCCCCCAGGGGGCGCGCGTCGTCGCATCAGTCATGGAAGGCCCTTCGTCCGCGTCACGGGTCCCGGGAGGGCGCGCATGGGCGCACGGGAGCCCGGCGGCCGGGCGCGACCCGCCCGGCGCGGGGGGAGAAGCGGGAAAAGAAACTGTGGGGGAAGTGAAAGAGCCGGTCGTGGGGACAGTCGGCAGTCGTGGTCGGAGCGACCGTGCCGCTCCTGTCGCCGCCGTGGTCCCGACGGCACTGACACGGAGTGCCCGTCTCAGTAGTTTTCACACGTTTATGCCTAGTGTGCGAGAACCCGCCGGTACGCGCGATTCGTGTGAGTCGACCGTCGCCGGGCACTCGGGGTCCGTGGCGGATCCGACCGGAGCCGTCGTGCTCAGGCTGGAGGTAAGGACATGGGACACGGTGGGAACGTCATCGACGAACTGGTGACCGATCACCGGGAGGTCGAAGACCTCTTCGGCAAGATCGAGGCGCTGCCGTCCGGTGACAAGAAGCGCAAGCTCTACGCCGACCAGGCCACGATGGAGCTGGTAAGGCACTCGGTGGCCGAGGAGGCCTATCTGTACCCGGCCGTGCGGGAGCACGTGGACGGCGGCGGCCCCCTGGCCGACAAGGAGCTCGAGGACCACGCCAAGGCCGAGCAGATCATGAAGGACCTGGAGAGCTGTGAGGCCGATCACCCCGACTTCGACCGGCTGATGACCTCGCTGATGAGCGAGATCCGCATGCACGTCGACGACGAGGAACAGAACCTCTTCCCCCGGCTGCGCGCGGCGTGCCCCGCGGACGCGCTGAACGAGCTCGGCGACAAGGTCCGGCAGGCGAAGAAGACGGCACCGACCCGGCCCCACCCGGCCGCCCCGGACAAGCCGCCGGCCAACAAGATGCTGGCGCCGGGCGCCGGGCTGGTCGACCGGCTGCGGGACGCGCTGTCCGGCCGCGGCAAGACGGACTGACGCCCGGCCGGGCTTCCAGGCCGGGGCGCAGGCGGGCCCGTCGCCGTGAGCGGCGGGCCCTTCCCCTGCCCGCGCCCCCGCCCCCGCCCCCGTACGCAGTCGGCTTCACCTGTTGAAACCGACACCGCGAGACACCTGTGAGCAAACCCACTGGCCGGACCAAACCCCGCGTCACGCCCGGCAATTGAGGCTTCACTCGGCCCCCTGCGGGTGGGCGGTGCCGTCGGCTCGGCCGTCCGGTCTGTCACCATGGTCGACGCCGTGACCGACTCGGTGGAGCGGCCGTGCAGTACAGCCGGCTTCCTTGGTTTCCGCCGGTCCCCTCTGACTGACGTTTGCCGAGCCTCACTGTGTCTATCGCCCCCGCCCTGCCCTCCCCCGCGCCCGAAACCGTGCCCGTGCCGCCCCGGAAGCCCTCGCGCTCCCCGTGGCGGTCGCTGCGGCACCGGAGCATGCGCTGGTGGTCGGCCGCGAACTTCGTGTCCAACGCCGGTACGTGGATGCAGCTGACGGTGCAGAACCTGCTGGTGCTCCAGATCACCGGCTCCGCCGCGGCCACCGGTCTGTCGATGTCCGTACAGGCCGCTCCCGCGCTGTTCATGAGCCTGCTGGGCGGCGCGGCCGTCGACCGCTGGCCGCGGAAGCTGACGGTCGCGGCGAGCCAGGCCCTCCTCGGCGCGGTCGCCTTCACTACGGCCCTCCTGGTGGCGCTGGACCGGCTCGACATGACCGCCCTGCTGGTGCTGGCCGCCGTGACCGGAATCATCGCGACCGTCGACGGGCCGGCGTGCGCCCTGCTGGGCAACGACCTGGTACCGGCGGAGGACCTGCCCTCCGCGATCGGCGTGGGCGCGCTCGTGCACAGCTCGGGGCGGCTCGTCGGCACCGGCCTGGCGGGCCTGACGGTCGGCTTCCTCGGCACGGCCGCCGCCTACGCGGCCAACGGCCTGTCGTTCCTCTTCGTGGCCTCGGTGGTCCCGTTCCTGCGCCCGACGCGGACAGCGGCGCCCCAGACACCCCCGAACACCCCCTCTTCCACCCCCTCCACTCCCGCCATGACGGTGCGCGAGGGCCTGCTGTTCTTCGCGCGCCGCCCCCGTCTGGTCGCGCTCGCCGCCGTCACCGGGCTCAGCTCCGTCTTCGGCCGCAACTACCAGCTGACGCTGGCCGTGCTCGTCACCGGGCCGCTCGCGGGCGGTGCGGGCGCGTTCGGCACGGTGTCGACCGTCCTCGCGGTCGGTGGCATCCTCGGCGCGGTCCTCGGTGCCCGCATGCGCCGGCCCTCGGTGCGGCTGGTGGGCACGCTGGCCGCCGCCGGCGCGCTGCTCCAGGTGGCCGCGGGGCTGTCCCCGTCGCTGGCCGTCCTGCTGGTGCTGGTCCTCCCGATGGCCGTGGTCGAGTCCGTCTCCGACACCGCGGGCACGGCGGTCCTCCAGACCGACCCGCCGGCCCGCCTGCGCGGCCGCGTCCTCGGTGTCTGGAGCAGCATCGGCACGGTGTGGAGCCTCGGCGGACCGCCGGCCCTCGGCCTCCTCATGGAGCACGCCGGCGCCCGAGGCGCCCTCATCGCCGGCGGCCTCCTCATCGCCGCCCCCATCACGACCGCCCTCCTCCTCCGCTCCCGCCGCACCCCGACCCCCCTCCCCCTCCCGACCCGCGAGGGGGACATCACGGACCAGGCGGCCCTGGAAACAGCGGCCTGAGGCCCCACCCCGACAGCCGGACCAACGCGACGAAGCCCGGCCGGCACCCCCTGACGGGGCGCACAGGCCCCAGACACCCTCGCGGGCTCTCGACAACCGGGCGAGTCCTTGCAGGGGCCCAGGGACACAGCCCCGAGCACAGGGCGGGGCCCACAAGGGCCCGGGAACGCAGCCCAGGCAAAGCCAGAGGCGTAACCCCGCAGCGCGCCCGGGCAGCCCCGGCGGGGCCCGAAAGCAGCGATCCCGCGGGGCCAAGGTGGCACAGCCCCGCAAGTGTCCGGGCATGCCGACGGGCCGCAGGGGCACAGCCCCGGCAGAGCACACAGGACCAGGGAGCCCGCAAGGGTACGGGGCGCAGGCGCGGAGCCCCCCCCACAAGGGGCCCAGGGGCCACAGCCCCGCAAGGGTTCGGGGGTGCAACCCCGGCGGGATGCAGGGGCGCAGCCCGGCAAGGGGCCCGGGGCACAGCCCCCAGCCGGGCGCAGGGGCAAAGCCCGCAACGGCCCCAGGAGGCGCAGCCCCGCAAGGACGCGAGCGCGCAGGCTCTGGGCAGGGCACAGGGGCGCAGCCGCGCAGGGGGTCCGGTCGCACAGCCTCAGCCGAGAGGCGCAGCCCTGCCGGGATGCGCGGGGGGAGCCCCGCAAGGACGCGAGCGTGCAGGCCCTGGGCGGTGTGCAGGAGCGCAACCCCACAGGGGGTTCGGGGGCGCAGCCCCACAGGGGTCCGGGGCCCAACCCCCGGCAGGGCGCAGGAGCGCAGTCCCGCAGGGCTTCGGGGGCGCAGCCCCCGGTGGGGTCGGGGGGCGGAGCCCCTGGGGAGGGGAATGGGTAGGGGCGGCGGGGGCGGGAAACACGTGGTGGGCGTTCCGGCGGGCGCTTCTCCCGGCCGGGGGCCAGGGCCGGCACAGCCTACGGGCGCTCGCCGGCCCCGCCGGGCTTCCGCCCCTCAGGCGGCCAGCGCCCGGCCCGGGCCGAGTCGGTCCAGGAGCTGGGCGCGGTGGAGCTCAGCGACCGGGGCGAGGAGGTCGGGGTGGCGCAGCAGGGCCGCGGCGCGGCGGTCGGCCTCGTCGGGGCCGGTCAGGCGCCGGAACTCGACCGGCGTGCCCACCGTGTGCTCGCCGTCCGCGAGCGCGGCCACCGCCTCGGCGGCCAGTTCCGGGTCGGTGAGCAGGCCGGCCGCCCAGCTGGCGACGACCTCGTCGACCCACGTGCGCCACGCCCACGTCTCCGGCTCGTCGTCCTCGGAGACGGTCACTCCGGTGATCCAGTCCAGCGCGCCGGAGCCTCCGGGACCGGCCATGCCGACCAGGGCGGCGTCCATGGCGGTGGGGTACCGCAGCCAGGCGGCGACCGTGACGGCCTGCCGCGCCTGCACCTCGCACAGGGCGGAGGCGAGCGCCCCGCCGCTGGGCGGGTAGGCGCGGGTCAGCCAGTGGGCGGTAGCCGCGATGAGCGGGGAGAGGTCTGAGAGCACTCAGGGGCCGTCCGAGTTGCCGGGGAAGGGGGACAAAAGGTGACTACGTAAAACGGTAGCCCCGCCGACCCCCGCCGTTGACGTGTCGTCGGCCACACCCCGCCAGACCCCACCACACCCCGCCTCAGCCCGACGCCGACCCGTCCCCCGCCGACACCGCCACCGGCTCCCGTTCCCGCAGGTGGTAGACGTGGAAGGCGCGCCCGATGACCGGCTGGGCCACATTGCGGACCTTGACGCCACCCCCGGTCATCCCGTGTTCCGTACCGGCGTGCGCGTGCCCGTGCACCGCGAGATCGGCACCGCCGGTGTCGATCGCCTCGGCCAGCAGATAGCTGCCGAGGAAGGGATAGATCTCCAGCGGCTCCCCGGCGAGGGTGTCCGGCACGGGCGAGAAGTGGGTCAGCGCGATCCGCGCGTCGCACCCGGACTCGTCCAGCTCCCGCAGGGCCGCGCACAGGGCGTCCGCGCACCGCCGTGAGTACCGGACGAACTCCTTCATGATCGGCTCGCCGAACTCCCCGGCGCAGCGCCCGACGAACCCGCCGCCGAACCCCTTGGTGCCGGCCACGCCGATCCGGGATCCGTCCGCGCCGGTCACGACGGCCGACTGTCCTTCGAGCACGTGCGCGCCCGCGCCCCGCAGGATGGCGGTGACCTCCTCGGGCCGGTCGTCGTGGTGGTCGTGGTTGCCCAGCACCGCGACCACAGGTACGCCGAGATCCTTGATCTCCCGGGCGACCACCTGCGCCTCGTCGGGTGTGCCGTGCCGGGTGAGGTCCCCGGCCAGCAGCAGCACGTCGGCGCAGTCGTGCAGCGTTTCGAACGAGGGCCGGAGCACGCCCTGGCTCTCGAGCCCCATGTGGATGTCCCCCACGGCCGCGACGCGGATCATGCGAGCTCCTCCGCCTCGCCGGGCGAGGAGGTCCCCGCGACGCAGATGTCCGAGTGGACCGGGTGGCCCGCCAGCGCCTCGCGCGCCAGGCGGAGGATGTCGTCGCGGCACTGCGCGGACGGCACGGTGCCGGTCAGCAGGACCGCCTCGCCCCGGATCTCGGCACGGACCCCCAGCTCGCCGAGGGGTCCCGCGGCCAGCCGGTCGGCGAGGTGGGCGACGCGGTAGTCCAGGTGCTCGACCGTCTCCGGGCCAGGCGCGTGGACGGCGCCCTGGTCGGTCATGGCTGCTCCTTACGCGGTTCGATGACGTGCAGTCGTTCGAGGAGGAAGAGGAAGGCCGCGGGCATCGGCTCGTCCCCGCAGCTCTTGCGCACCTCCTCCCAGTCGACCTTCTCGCGCAGCGCCCGGGCGACGGGCAGTACCGACCCGAAGTCGCAGTGGTGCTCGGAGAAGGCGCTGATGAGGCTGCGCATGAGGTCGGTAGGCGCCAGTACCGGCATGTGCACGGAGTCGACCGGGAGGTACTGCGCCCGCTGGAGCAGGTCGGGGCTGACCGGCTGCTGCGCCAGTTCGAAGATGATGTCGACGTCCTGCTCGAAGCAGGTCGCCTTCAGCAGCCAGTCCTCGGGCGGCACCCGGACGCCGAGCCCGGCCTCGCGCAGGGTCGCGGCGACCGCCTCGGCGTCCTGAGGGAGGATGCAGAAGTCGGCGTCGTGCTGGAGGTGCCGGCTGCCGCCGTGCGCGTACACGGCCACGCTGCCGGCCAGCGCGAAGGTGTGTCCCTTCCGTTTGAGGACCGCGCCCACCCGTTTGGCCGCCTCCAGGATCGCCTGGCTGCGGTCCTGGGGGAGTTCGCGTGCCTGCGGGTGCGGTACGGGCTCCGTGGGCACGGGGGGTACGGACTCCGTGGGCACCGGGGGCGGCCCGGAGCCCTCCGCCGCCAGGTGGAGTTCCGCCCGTCGCCGGGCAAGTGTCACGTCCTCCCCGTTCTGCGTCATGGCCACTCCCATCTCCACGCCCCGCCGTGCCCCGCGCGGTCCCCTTCGGCCCCGGCCTCCGGCCGGGTTCTCCTAGTACCCGGCGCCTGGGGGTCGACACGCGGAACGCGGCTGCTCCCGGCCGGTGCCGCGCGGGGCAGCCGCACAGGACTGGTACTTCCGCCGCGAGGGGAAGAACATGGCCACAGAGGCGATCGAGCACTCGGGAGGCACCATGACCACCCCAACGGCTCCCCGGGTGACGGGTCTGGAGGTCCGCTCGATCGACTACGTGCCGCTGGACGAGCGGCACGGCAAGCTGTGGCATCTGGGACCCCTGTGGTTCATGTCCAACGCGCAGATCGCGACGCTCGCGGTGGGGCTGATCAGCATCACCTCGGGCGGCAACCTCATCTGGTCGCTCATCGCGATCGTCGTCGGGACGGTCATCGGCACGTTCTTCATGGCCTTCCACTCGGCCCAGGGCCCCCAGCTCGGACTCCCGCAGATGATCCAGTCGCGGCCCCAGTTCGGCTACGTCGGGGCCCTGCTGGTGTGGATCTTCGCGTATGTGCAGTACGCGGGGTTCAACGTCTTCAACACCATCCTCGCCGGAGAGGCGCTGCACAGCACGCTGCACGGGGGCGTCAAGCTGTGGGTGGTCGTGGTGACCGCGGTCGGGTTCGTCATCGCGCTGGTGGGTTACGACGTCATCCACAAGGCCGAGCGCGTCCTGACGTACACCTTCCTGGTGGTGTTCGGCGTGTTCACGGTGGGCGTGCTGACCACCCTGCACTACCCGCCGGGCTCCTTCGACCTCGCCGGTTTCGCGTGGACGCCGTTCCTCGCCCAGTTCGGCGTGGTGGCCGGCTACCAGATCAGCTGGGCCATCTACGTCTCGGACTACTCCCGCTACCTCCCGCCGGACGTCACCGTCCGCAAGACCTTCTACTGGACCTATTTCGGTTCGGCGCTCGGCGGCATCTGGCTGATGGTCCTCGGGACGCTGCTGGCCGCCTGGGCGGGCAAGGGCTTCGACACGATCGCCTCGATCAACGCGGCGGGCGACAAGGTGTTCGACGGGTTCGGCGCGATCGTGCTGCTCTTCGCCACGCTCGGCCTGGTGTCCGTCACCGCGCTGAACATGTACGGCGGGTCGCTCACCCTCATCAGCGCCATCGACTCCTTCCGGCGGGTCACACCGACCCTGAGCGTCCGGCTGGTGACCATCGGGCTGACCGCGGTCCTGTCCCTGCTCGGCGCGCTCGCCGCGACCGCGAACTTCCTGGAGAACTTCAACAACTTCCTGCTGCTGGTCCTCTACCTCTTCATCCCCTGGACCGCGGTGAACCTGATGGACTACTACGTCGTGCGCCGCGGGCACTACGCGATCGCCGAGATCTTCCACCCGCACGGGATCTACGGCCGCTGGGGCTGGCACGGGATCATCGCCTACCTGGTCGGGTTCGCCGTGATGGTGCCGTTCTTCTCCGTGGGCACCCTGTACGTCGGCCCGATCGCCAGGGCGCTCGACGGCGCGGACATCTCCCTCTTCGTCGGCCTGCCGGTGTCCGCGGTCCTGTACTGGCTGCTGACCCGCGACATCGACGTGGCCGCGGAGACACGGCTGGCGGAGGCCGAGGCGGCTGCGCTGGAGAGCGCGGCGCACGAGCACCGCGAGCCGTGACCGGGCGCCCTCACTCGCCGTGGTGCCGGGCCTCCTCCTGCGCCCGTTCCTCCACCTCCTCCATGTGGCGCTGCTCCTCCTCGCTCCAGGCCCGGGTGTCGCGGGGCGGCAGATACGGTTCCGCGTCCTCGGGCAGACCCTCGGCGACGGCGCGCCGACGGGCCATCTCGGCGTCGAACTCCAGGCCCAGCAGGATCGCGATGTTGCTGATCCACAGCCACACCAGGAAGACGATCACACCGGCGAGCGTGCCGTAGGTCTTGTTGTACGAGGCGAAGTTCGACACGTAGAAGGCGAAACCGGCCGACGCGATCATCCAGACGACCAGGGCCAGCACACTGCCCGGAGTGATCCACCGGAAGCCGCGGCCCTTCACGTTCGGGGCCGCCCAGTACAGCAGCGCGATCATGCCCATGACCAGAACGACCAGCACCGGCCACTTCGCGATCGACCAGGCCGTCAGGGCCGGGTCGCCGATGCCCAGCGCCCCGCCGGCCTGGCGGGCGATGCCGCCGGTGAAGACCACGATCAGCGCGCTGATCACCGCGAGCAACAGCAGGGCGACCGTCACGCCCACCCGTACGGGCAGGACCTTCCACAC
The DNA here is from genome assembly GCF_042894725.1 of Streptomyces sp. NPDC001480. NCBI lineage: Bacteria > Bacillati > Actinomycetota > Actinomycetes > Kitasatosporales > Streptomycetaceae > Streptomyces > Streptomyces sp. NPDC001480. Next base: position 398,948 of record NZ_JBIAVX010000001.1, read on the forward strand.
CGGCCGGCCCTCGGGGATGTCGTAGACGGCGTTGGCCGAGCGGATGAACGCCGCGATGTAGCCGGAGGCCGACCAGACCGCCAGCAGGATGCCGACGACGGCCATGAGCGACCCGATGCCGCCCCTGCCCTGCAACTGCTGCACCGCCTGGCCGATGAGGTCCCGGGCCGCCCCCGGGGCCAGCTTCCTGATGTTGTCCAGGACTTCCCTGGTCGCCGACTCGCCGGCGATGCCCAGCAGGGAGACCAGCACGAGCAGCGCCGGGAACATCGACAGCACCCCGTAGTACGTCAGTGCCGCGGCCCGGTCGGCCAGTTCGTCGTCCTGGAACTCCTTGACCGTGCCCTTCAGCACCGCCCACCAGGACAGTTGGGATGGTTGTACGGGCTCGTCCGGCTGAGTGGATCGCGTTGTGGGTGCCATACGAGCGGAGTAACCCGAGCTGACCAGGACATGCCCGGTCAGGTGATCGCCGCGAGCGCGGTGACGCCCAGCGCCGGCAGGACCACCACCTTGGCCGCCTCGAAGGCCACGTACACCAGGTGAGCGCGGGAACGCCCGGCCTCCTCGCCCGCCAGGATCCGGTCGGAGCGGCGGTTGAGCACCGGGCGCACCCCGGCGATCTGCACCGCGAGCAGGGCCGCCGCCAGTCCGGTCAGGACGGCCACGGGAGCGGGCGGACCGCCGACGGCGACGGCTGTGACCACGGCGGCGGCCAGCACCGCCTCGACGAGGTTGAGGGCCCGGAAGACGAGACGGCCGATGCCGAGCCCGATGCGCACGGTCACCTCCGGGGCCCGGAACTTGAGCGGCGCCTCCAGGAAGGAGATGGCGAGCACCATCCCCAGCCAGACGAACGTGACCCCCGCCGCCACGGCTGCCGACCCGGTCGCCATACCGTCACCCCTTCCCTTCCGCATCCGCGCACTCGCGCATCAGAAATATGCACGCTGGATGCTAATTTATGGGCGTGACACATGACGACGGCGGCCACCCCCCTCCGGCCGCGCGCACCCCGGTCCCCCGGGTCCTGTGCGACACCGGGTCGCTCGCCCCGTCCGACGACACGTCGGCCGGCGCGCTGTGGCGGCTGGCCGAACCCGGACGGCAGCTCGACGCCAACGTCGTCCGCCTGCCGCCCACGCGGCGCGTCGACCCGCACACCGAGCCGGACCTCGATGTCCTGCTGCTGGTCGTCGCCGGTGAGGGCACGCTGGTCTCCACCGAGGGCTCGCAGCCCCTGGGCACCGGGAGCCTGGTCTGGCTGCCGCACGGCAGCACCCGGGGCCTGGTGGCGGGCGCGGCCGGCCTGTCGTACCTGACCGTCCACCGGCGCCGCCCCGGCATGCGGATCCGGCCGCTCCACCCCTGACCCCGCCCTACGAGCCCCAGGCCGTCATCGGCACGAAGGAGCTGTCCTGCCGGAACAGGTCCGTGCCGTCGGACACCTCGACGCGCAACTGGTAGCCGTAGTGGCGCAGGTAGTGGCCGGGGTAGTTGTACGACTCCAAGCGCACCGACCCGGTGGCCGAGCCCACCCGCGCGATGAACGTGGCGTCCTTCGCGAACGTCGCCGTCCCGTCATCGGCGTCGAAGCGGTCTCGGAAGCCGTAGTGCCGCAGGTAGTTGCCCGACGCGTCACGGAACGAGTAGCCGCCCGCGTCCGCCAGGCCGGCGACCACGGTGAACGTGGCGGCCTGCTTGTCGGCGGTGGCGCTGGAGGCGGTCACCACCGGCAGGTTGAGCAGGGCGGACTGCTCCTGCCAGTACCGGGTGGGGTAGTTGGCGGACCGGAAGGAGCGGGTGGCGTTCACGGTGAGGCTCGCGCCGCCGGGCACCGTCTCCTTGACGACCGTGAAGTGGCGGGCGGTGCCCGAGATGCCGGGCAGCGCCTTCGGCGTGCTCCACGTGGCGAAGGTGTCGTAGCTGTCGCGGGCGGAGGCCTTCACCAGGCGGAAGTCGGTGGCGTCGTCCGACTGGTAGACGTCGACCGTACCGTCGTCGCTGTCGAGGAACGGCACGATCGTGTAGCGGGTGGCGGAGCCGCTCGCGGGCGGGGCGGCCGCGGCCGTGCCGAGCAGGCCCGGGAGCTCGCCCAGCACGACCGCCGAGGCGGGCAGGGCGGCCAGGGCGCGCAGGAGGCTGCGGCGGGACGGGGCGGGGGCTGGGGGCGGGTGGTTCGCGGGCGGCTCTCCCTGAGGGAACTCGAAGAATTGCGGCAGGTGCACGTCAATGCTTTCGACGTGGCTGGATGCCACCTGTGGAAAAGCTGTCCGTCGCGCCTCTCGGACGTTACCGTTCGGTAGACGACGTCCGCTCCCGGAGGTGTCCCGCAATGACGCTCGACCGTGCCGCAGGCCTGGCGGAGTCCGCTCGCGCCCTGGCCGAGGGGGAGGTGACCTCCCGTGCCCTGGTCGAGGCGGCTTTGGCGCGGATCGAGGCCACCCAGGGTTCGCTCAACGCCTTCCGGATCGTCCGGACCCGAGCCGCGCTCAGCGAGGCGGACGCCGCCGACCGGGAACTGGCCACCGGAGCCCGGCGGCCGCTGCTCGGGGTGCCCGTCGCGGTGAAGGACGACATGGACGTGGCGGGCGAGCCCACCGCGTTCGGCTGCCGGGGCACGTTCCCGGCGGTGCCCGAGGACGGCGAGGCGGTACGCAGGCTGCGGGCGGCCGGGGCCGTGATCGTCGGCAAGACCAACACCTGCGAGTTCGGGCAGTGGCCGTTCACGGAGGGGCCCGCGTTCGGCGAGACCCGCAATCCGTGGCACACGGAGCACACGCCGGGCGGCTCCTCCGGGGGTTCGGCCGCCGCCGTCGCGGCCGGTCTGGTCCCGGCCGCGCTCGGCTCCGACGGCGCCGGGTCGGTGCGGATCCCGGCCTCCTGGACCCATCTGATCGGCGTCAAACCGCAGCGCGGCCGCGTCTCCACCTGGCCGCGCGGCGAGTCCTTCCAGGGCATCACGGTCAACGGCACCCTGGCCCGTACGGTCGCGGACGCGGCCCTGCTGCTGGACGCGGCGAGCGGCAACCACGCGCTCGACCCGCACCGCCCGCCGGCCGTCGACGCCCTCGCCGCGGTGGGGCGCGACCCCGGCCGGCTGCGCATCGCGCTCTCCCTCAAACCGCCGTTCACCGCCGTGCCCGCCCGGCTCCGGCCGGAGGTGCGGACCCGGGTCGTCGAACTCGCCGGGAAGCTCGCCGCGCTGGGGCACACCGTCGAGGAGGCCGACCCGCCGTACGGGCAGATCGGGCTGACCTTCGTGCCCCGCGCCACGGCCGGCATCGCCGAACGGGTCCGCGAGGCGCCCGAGCCCGCGCTGCTCGACCGGCGCACCCACGGCGCCGCCCGGATGGGCCGGCTGCTGGGCGGGGCCCCGCTGCGGGCGGCCCGGCGCGCCGAGGCGGCTCTGCACCGCAGGATCGGCGGGTTCTTCCAGTCGTACGACGTCGTCCTCGCCCCGACGACGGCCGCTCCCCCGCCCCTCATCGGCGCCTTCCACGACCTCGGCGGCCTGGCCACCGACCGCGCCATGATCGCCGCCTGCCCCTACGCCTGGCCGTGGAACGTGCTGGGCTGGCCCGGTGTCAACGTCCCGGCCGGCTTCGTCGACGGCGGCCTGCCGGTGGGCGCCCAACTGCTCGGCCCGGCGAACAGCGAGCCGCTGCTGCTCTCCCTCGCCGCCCAACTGGAGGCGGAGCTGCGGTGGTACGAGCTGTGGCCGCCGGAGCACGAGCTCATGGACACCCCGGCCGCGTGACGTGGCTCGGCCCGTACGCTGTGGCCATGGACGATGCGTCGATGGTCGGGCTCATGGGGCGGGTCACCGGGACGATCGGACCCGGTCTGGTCGGCGAGGTGATCGTCCGGGTGCGGGGCGGCGCCGAGCACTTCCTGGCGTACGCGGCCGACAGCGGCGGCCGGATCGAGCCGGGCACGGTGGTGATGGTGGTCGAGTACCTGCCGCCGAGAACGGTGTACGTGGCTCCCGCGTACGACAGTTGAGCATGCCGCGCCGCAGGTGAGGGGTGTGTGCGTCAAGATTGCAACAAGGATTCGCCGGCGCCTTCTCCCCGGTCTCGCCGAGGAGCACACTCCCTTCGTTCGGTGCCGAAAGGGCACCATGCAAAGGGGGCGTATGCCGATGGTTGTCGGCGTCGTTGCGGGGGCGGCGGTCGTCGCCGTTCTCGTACTGATCGGTCTCTTCAAGATGATGTGGCGGGTCGCCGAGCCGAACGAGGCGCTCATCATCTCCGGTTCCAAGCACCGTACCGAGGGCCTCGAGGAGGGCATGGGGTTCCGCATCGTCACGGGGCGCGGCACGATGGTGCTGCCCGGCGTGCAGGCGGTGCGCAAGCTCTCCCTCGACCTGAACGAGACCGAACTGCACGTGGACTGCGCGACCCACCAGGGCATCCCGCTGAAGGTGCGGGGCGTGGTCATCTTCAAGGTGGGCGACGACTATGTGTCGATCGCCAATGCCGCCCGCCGTTTCCTGGACCAGCAGAAGCTGATGTCGGAGCGGGTGCACAACGTCTTCGCCGGCCATCTCCGTTCGATCGTGGGCGGGTTGACGGTGGAGGACATGATCCGCGACCGGGAGAAGCTGACCGGGCAGACCCGGGCGGCCTGCGGTACGGAGATGGAGAAGCTCGGCCTGATCGTCGACTCGCTCCAGATCCACGAGATCGAGGACCCGACCGGGTACATCCAGAACCTGGCGATGCCGCACGCGGCGGCCGTCCAGCGGGACGCGCGCATCGCGCAGGCGGAGGCGAATCGTCTCGCCACCGAGGCGGAGCAGCAGTCGTTCGCCCGGATGGCGGAGGCCACCCGGGACAGTGAGATCCTCCAGGCGGGCTATCAGGCCGAGCGGGACAAGGCGGCGGCGAAGGCCAGGCAGGCCGGTCCGCTCGCGGACGCGGCCGCCCGGCAGGAGGTCGTCGTCCAGGAGACGCGGGTCGCCGAGCTGGAGGCGCACCGGCGCGAACAGCAGCTCCAGGCCGATGTCCGCAAGCCCGCCGACGCCAAGGCCTACGAGAAGCGCACGCTGGCCGAGGCCGAGCGTGACGCCCGTATCTCGGCGGCGCAGGCCAAGGCGAAGGAGACGGAGCTCGCGGCGGCGGCCGAGGCGACCCGGGTGAAGACGGCCGCGGGCGCCGAGGCCGAGGCGACGCAGACCCGGGGCGCGGCCACCGCGGCGGCGACCCGGGCCACCGGTGAGGCCGAGGCGGCCGCCGCGCAGGCCAGGGGTCTGGCGGAGGCCGAGGCGACCAGGGCCCAGGGTCTCGCCGAGGCGGAGGCGATCAAGGCCCGTGCCGCCGCCCTCGCCGAGAACCAGGAGGCGGTCGTCGCCCAGCAACTCGCCGAGAACTGGCCGGAGATCGTCCAGGCGGGCGCGTCGGCGTTCGGCAACGTGGACAACATGGTGCTGCTCAACGGCGCCGACGGCATGGCCGAGTTGTTCGCGAAGGCGCTCACCATGGGCGGCACGGGCCTGGGGCTGGCCCGCCAGTTGCTCTCCTCGATGCACCACGACGGGCAGGGCCCGGCGGGGACTTCGCCGTTGAACGGAGTCGTGGCGCCGCCCGCGGCACAGAAGGTGCCGGTGGAGGACGACGGGAGGTAGACCCCGGCTCGGACGCGGGGGCGGCGCACGCGGTCAGCGTGCGCCGCCTGTGTCGTTCAGGCGTCGCAGCAGGGCCAGCAGGGTGGCGCGGTCGGCCGCCGGGAGGGCGGAGAAGCACTCGGCCAGCACCTCGTCGGCGACCGCGTGGCCCGCCGCCAGGATCCGTTCGCCCTCGGGCGCGAGGTGGTGCTCGATGCGCCGGCCGTGGCCCGGGCGGCGCTCGACCAGGCCCTGGGCGGCCAGCCGGCCCACGAGCGCCCCGAAGGCCTGCTCGGTCTGGAAGGTGGCCGCGGCCAGTTCGCGCGCGGACGCGCCCGGTGAGCGGTCGATCGCGCGCAGCGCGTCCCACTGGGCGAGGGTGGTGCCGACGGCGGTGAGGGCGCTGTCGAGGGCCCGGTGCTGCCGGTACTGGGCCTGTTTGACCGCCCTGCCGAGAAGTTGCAGCTCATCGCGCATGGGCCAAGTCTAACCGACGATTAAACTAGCTTATATAAAGATCTTTAGTTAGACTCCTCGCATGCTGACGGACCAGATCACTCATGTGTACTCCGACCTGCCCCTCACCCTCTCCGAGGCCGGATCCGGCCGACCGGTGCTCGTCCTGCACGGCGGCGGCGGCCGGGCCACGGTCGCCGGACTCGCCGACCGGCTGTCCGCGACCGCGCACGTCCTCACGCCCGTGCACCCCGGCTGGGACGGCACCCACCGCCCCGACTGGCTGACCGGCGTCGACGACCTCGCCCTGACCTACCTGCACCTGCTCCAGGACCGGGGCCTGGACGACGTCCTGGTCGTCGGATCCTCACTGGGCGGCTGGATCGCCGCCGAGATGGCCGTACGCGACACGGCGGGCCTGATCAGCGGGCTGGTCCTCATCAACGCCGTGGGCGTGCAAATCCCTTCGGAGCCGGTCACGGACTTCTTCGCGCTCGACGCCCGCGCCGCCGCGGAGCACTCCTGGCACGATCCGGACCGGTTCCACGTCGACCCCGCCGGCCTCCCCGCCGAGGAACTGGCCCGCCGCCAGGGCAACATGGCCACCATGCGGCTCCTCGCCTCGGACCCGTACATGCACGACCCCAAGCTCCTGCGCCGCCTCGCCCGCGTCGAGCAGCCCGCCCTGCTGCTGTGGGGCGAGAGCGACCGCATCGCCACCCCCGCCTACGGTGCCGCCTACGCGGCCGCGTTCGCCCGGGGGCGGTTCGAACTCGTCCCCGAAGCCGGTCATCTCCCGCAACTGGAACGGCCGGACGCCACCTTCGCGCTGGTGGACGAGCATCTGCGCCGGACCGGTGGGCAGGTCGCGCACGACGCCCCGTAGGGTGCCACCCGTGACCGCCTTCACCGAAGAGACCGACGAGAACACCCCCGGCCGCCACGGCCACCGCGCCACCACCGAGGCCGACCCCCGCGAGGTGGGCCGGGTGCGCACCGAGTACTCCCCCGCGCACGACGGCGACCCCGATCCCGGGGAGATCGTGTGGACCTGGGTGCCCTTCGAGGAGAACGACGGGCGGGGCAAGGACCGCCCCGTGCTCGTGGTGGCCCGGGAGGCCGCGGGCACGTTCCTCGCCGTACAGCTGTCCAGCAAGCGGCACGACGGCGACCGGGAGTGGGTGGCGATCGGCAGCGGGCCCTGGGACCGTACGGGGCGCGACTCCTGGGTCGACGTGGACCGCGTCCTGCGGCTCCACGAGGAGGGCATGCGCCGGGAGGCGTGCGCGCTGGACCGCGGCCGGTTCAACCTGGTGAGGCACCGGCTGCACGAGCGCTACGGCTGGAGCTGACGCTCCGGGAAGGCCCGTGCGAAGGCCTCGCGCACCACGGCTCCCGGTGTGCGGTCCAGGATCCCGAACACGACGTGCTCAAAGGCCCCCGCGAACCGCCCCCCGGGGCCGAGCAGCCCGTGGAAGGCGCCCGCGACCTGCGCGGGGTCGTTCTGGAAGACCCCGCAGCCCCAGGCACCCAGCACCAGCCGCCGGTACCGGTGCGCCGCGGCGGTCTCCAGCACCCGCTCGGCGCGTGCCGACAGGGCGGACGGCAGCCCGGCCGCGCGCTGTGGGGCCGTACGCCGGACGACTCCGGCGTTCGGGGCCGGCGAGGTCAGGAATCCCGCCGCGTACGGCTCGTCCAGCAGGCGGCCGCGGTCGTCCCGGAAGACGGGCACGGCCGGTGAGTGGATGACACGGTCCGTGTAGAACGGGTCGCGGTGGGCGCGATGGTGGTCGTAGTACTCCGGGGCCCGCAGCAGGCACGTGTACAGGGCGGAGGCGCGGCACAGGGCCTCCTCCTGCGCCTGGGCGCCATTGAGGTAGCCGCCGCCGGGATTGCGGGCGGAGGCGAAGTTCAGCACGGCGACCGGAGCGGCCGGTCCGGTGAGGCGGCGGGCGGCCTCCAGGCTGCTCTCGCCGGTGACCTCGAAGACCGTGTCGGCCACGGGGGCCGCCGGCACCGGCACCGGGTCGGGGCCGTGCAGCCGCGTGCCGGCCCGGGCGGCCTCGATCTCCGCCGCCAGCGCGACCTCACGGCCGCCGGGCGCGCGGTACGCGCCCGCCGCCACGATCTCCTCGGTCTCGCGTGCGATGCCGCGCAGGCGCGCGCTCATGGCACCACCCCCGTCGGCGCCATGACCGCGGCCCGCGCGGCTTCCCCCGTCGTGCTCATGAACGCATCGTGAGCGATGCTGGTCCTGGGGTGCAACAGAGTTTCCCGGCCGAGGAAAGAGAGTTTCCAGCACCCGGTTGCCCCGATTTGCACCCTTGTGCGAATCGGCGAGAAGGTCTTGGGTGGGACGGATGATGCCGTCCCGGCCCACCCCGGCCGGGCGGTGGCATGGTGGAATCTCAGGAGGATCCCGACATGTCCGATTCGGTAAGTGATTGTGGCGACTGTACGGAGGACCGCACCGCCGTCACCGAACCCGAGGTAGAGGCCCTGGTCAGGGGCATCTGCTTCAAGACCGGACCGCCCCGCACGCTCGGGGTCGAAGTGGAATGGCTCGTTCACGAGCTCCGGCGGCCGCGGCTGCCGGTGACACCCGAACGACTCGAAGCGGCCTATGCCGCACTGCGCACCGTCCCCCTGGGCTCGGCGCTCACCGTCGAACCCGGCGGCCAGCTGGAACTGAGCTCGCCGCCCGCCGCCTCCCTCATGGAGTGCATAGGCACCGTCTCCGCCGACCTGGACGCCGTCCGCGCGGTCCTGGCGGAGGACGGCCTCGGTCTCGTCGGCGTCGGCCACGACCCCTGGCACGAGCCCCGCAGGTTCCTGCGCGAACCGCGCTACGACGCCCTGGAGACCTGCCTGGACCGCACGGGAGCGGCCGGCCGCCACATGATGTGCACCTCCGCATCCGTCCAGGTGTGCCTGGACGCCGGGTACGAGGAGCCGGGCCCGCTGGGCCACGGGCGGCGCTGGTGGCTGGCGCACCAGCTGGGCGCGGTCCTGGTGGCCGCGTTCGCCAACTCCCCGCTGGTCGCGGGGGAACCCACAGGCTGGCTGTCCACCCGGCAGCTGCTGTGGATGGAGATCGGCGCGGGCCGCGCGGGCGCGCCCCCGGCCGGTGAACCGCGCGCCGCCTGGGCGGGGCACGTGCTCGACGCGCCGGTGATGTGCGTACGGCTCGACGGCGCGCCCTGGGAGGTGCCCGAGGGGCTCACCTTCCGGGACTGGATCCGCGGGGCGCGGCCCCGGCCACCGACCCGCGCGGACCTCGACTACCACCTCACGACGCTCTTCCCGCCGGTCAGACCGCGCGGCCACCTGGAGCTGCGCATGATCGACGCGCAGCCCGGCGACGACGGGTGGATCGTGCCGCTCGCGGTCACGGCCGCGCTCTTCGACGATCCTCAGGCCGCCGAGACCGCGTACCGCACCGTGAAGCCCCTGGCCGAACGGACGCTGGGGCTGCCGGCGCCGCACAACCCGCTGTGGACGGACGCGGCCCGGTACGCGCTGGCCGACGCCGAGCTGCGGGAGGCCGCCGTCGCGTGTTTCGCGGCGGCGCTGGAGGCGCTCCCCCGGCTCGGCGCCACGACCGAGGTCACGGACGCCGTGGCGGCGTACCACGACCGCTACGTCGCCCGGGGCCGCTGCCCCGCCGACGACATGCTGGACCGCCTGCGCGGCACGGCTCCCCGCACCCACGGGAAGGACATCCGCCCATGACCGCCCCCGAGACCGAGCACGAGACCGAGCACGAGAGCGATCACCGAGCCGTCCGGGAGCGGGCGCTGGCCTCCCTGACCACCGCGCGCGCCCGGACCACCCTGCTGACCAGTTGCGTGGACGAGCCGGACCTCACCGCGCAGCACTCGCCGCTGATGTCCCCGCTGGTGTGGGACCTCGCCCACATCGGCAACCAGGAAGAGCTGTGGCTGCTGCGGGCGGTCGGCGGCCGGGAGCCGATGCGGCCCGAGATCGACGGCCTCTACGACGCCTTCGAGCACTCGCGTGCCGAACGGCCCTCGCTGCCGCTGCTGCCGCCCGCGGAGGCCCGCGGCTACGCGGCCGAGGTACGCGGCCGGGCCCTGGACCTGCTGGAGAGCGCGGCGCTGCACGGCACCCGGCTGACCGAGGCGGGCTTCGCCTTCGGCATGATCGCCCAGCACGAACAGCAGCACGACGAGACGATGCTGATCACCCATCAGCTCCGCAAGGGCCCACAGGTCCTGACCGCACCCGACCCGGAGCCGGCGCCGCTGTTCACCGGGCCGGCCGAAGTCCTCGTCCCCGGCGGCCCGTTCACCATGGGCACGTCCACCGAGCCATGGGCGCTGGACAACGAACGTCCCGCGCACCGCGTGGAGGTGGCCCCCTTCCGCATCGACACCACACCGGTGACGAACGCCGCGTACCTGGCGTTCATCGAGGACGGCGGCTACGACACCGAGCGCTGGTGGACGAAGGAGGGCTGGGCGCACATACGCCGGCACGGCATCACCGCACCGCAGTTCTGGCGCCGTGACGGCGGCCAGTGGCTGCGGCGCCGCTTCGGCGTCACCGAGGTCGTCCCGCCCGACGAGCCCGTACTGCACGTGTGCTGGTACGAGGCCGACGCCTACGCCCGCTGGGCCGGGCGCCGGCTGCCCACCGAGGCCGAGTGGGAGAAGGCGGCCCGGCACGACCCCGCCACCGGACGCTCCAGGCGCTACCCGTGGGGCGACGCCGACCCGGCGCCGGTCCACGCCAACCTGGGCCAGCGGCACCTGCGCCCCGCCCCGGCGGGCAGCTACCCGGCGGGCGAGTCGCCGCTCGGCGTACGCCAGTTGATCGGCGACGTGTGGGAGTGGACGGCGAGCGACTTCCTGCCGTACCCGGGGTTCACCGCGTTTCCGTACAAGGAGTACTCGGAGGTGTTCTTCGGGCCCGAGTACAAGGTGCTGCGCGGCGGCTCGTTCGCCGTGGACCAGGTGGCCTGCCGGGGCACGTTCCGCAACTGGGACTACCCGATCCGGCGGCAGATCTTCTCCGGCTTCCGCACCGCCCGCTCGGAGGACGTCTGATGTGCCGTCACCTGGCGTACGTGGGGCCGCCGGAGCCGCTGGGCGAGCTGATCACCGAGCCCCCGCACGGCCTGTACCGCCAGTCGTGGGCGCCACGGCGGCAGCGGTACGGCACGGTGAACGCCGACGGTTTCGGGGTCGGCTGGTACGCCCCGGACGACCCGGTGCCGGCCCGCTACCGGCGGGCCGGGCCGATCTGGGCCGACCAGTCCTTCGCGGACCTGGCCCGGGTGGTCCGGACGAGCGCGCTGCTCGCCGCGGTGCGCGACGCCACCCTGGCGGGCGCCGACGCGGAGGCCGCCGCGGCGCCGTTCGCGGCGGGCCGGTGGCTGTTCAGCCACAACGGCGCGATCAGGGGCTGGCCCCGGTCCGTGGCCCCGCTGGCCCCCACACTGCCGCCGGTCGACCTGCTGTCGCTGGAGGCGCGCACCGACTCGGCCTTCGTCTGGGCGCTGGTGCTGCACCGGCTGCACTCCGGCGAGGAGGCCGGACCAGCCCTCGCCGAAACGGTTCTCCAGGTCGCCGAGGCGGCCCCCGCCTCCCGGCTCAACCTGCTGCTCACCGACGGCGAGACCATCACCGCCACCGCCTGGGGCGACACCCTCTGGTACCGCACGGAACCCGGCCGCGCCGTCGTGGCCTCCGAGCCGTACGACGACGACCCGCGCTGGCAGGAGGTCCCCGACCGCACGCTGCTCGCGGCCGACCGGGCCGGCGCCCGGCTGACCCCCCTGACGGAAGCCCTCGCCCCTGTACCACCGAAGGAGCCCTGCACGTGAGTCCCCTGCACGTCACCCGCACCCTTCCCGAGGACGCCACGGACGCCGCGCTGCGCGCCGACGTCCTCGACGGCCTCACCGCCACCCCCAAGACCCTGCCGCCGAAGTGGTTCTACGACGCCCGGGGCAGCGAGCTGTTCGAGCAGATCACCGAACTGCCCGAGTACTACCCGACCCGCGCCGAACGGGAGATCCTCACCACCCGCTCCGGCGAGATCGCGTCAGCGACCGGGGCCCGCACGCTGGTCGAACTGGGCTCCGGTTCCTCCGAGAAGACGCGGTACCTCATCGACGCGCTCACCGGCCTGCGCGTCTACGTCCCCGTCGACGTCAGCGAGAGCGCCCTGACCCAGGCCGGACAGGCCCTCGCCGAGGAGCGGCCGTGGCTCGAAGTGCACGCCCTGATCGCCGACTTCACGGCCGCGCTGACCCTTCCGGACACGCCCGGCCCCCGGATGGTGGCCTTCCTGGGCGGCACCATCGGCAATCTCCTGCCCGCCGAACGCGCCCGCTTCCTCGCCTCCGTCCGCGCCCTGCTCTCGCCGGGCGACGCCCTGCTGCTCGGCACGGACCTGGTCAAGGAGGAGGACGTCCTCGTCCGGGCCTACGACGACGCGGCCGGGGTGACGGCCGAGTTCAACAAGAACGTCCTGGCCGTCGTCAACCGTGAACTGGGCGCCGACTTCGATCCCGGTGCCTTCGAGCACGTGGCCCTGTGGGACACGGCGAACGAGTGGATCGAGATGCGGCTGCGCTCCCGAGCGGCCCAGACCGTCAAGGTCCCCGCGCTGGACCTCGCGGTCGACTTCGCGGCGGGAGAGGAACTGCGCACCGAGGTGTCGGCGAAGTTCCGGCGGGACGGGATCACCGACGAACTGGCCCTCGCCGGGCTGGATCTGACCCATTGGTGGACCGACTCGCAAGGGCGCTTCGCGCTGTCGCTGAGCATGGCCCGGTGACCTCGGGGGCCCGTCCGCGCCATCCGCCTCAGTTCAGGTCGGGCGCGAGTTCGCCGGTGATCCGGCGGGAGGCGCGGCGGGCCTCGGTCGCCGGGTCGGCACCGCCGAGCACCTTGCTCATGTACTCCTTGATCGGGTTGTCGGTCTCGACCGCGGTCCACTGAGGGGTGCTGGGGGTCGCCCGCCCGTGCGCGGCGCCCGCCGCCATGGCGGCGACCCCCTCCTCGCCCGCCACCGCCTTCGCCAGGGTCGTCCTGTTGGGCACGTAGTTCATGGTGCGGGCCAGTTCGGTGTCCCACTTGGCGCCGGTGAGGGCCGCGACGACCTCGACGGCGCGGTCCGGCTGGTCGGTCTTGCGGGGCACGATGAGGTCGGAGCCGCCCGTGAACACGGTGCCGGGCCGGCTCGCCGTCTTCCCGGGCACCGGGAAGTAGCCCAGTTCGTCCTTGAGTCGGGGGTTCTGCTGCACGATCGCCTGCGCGAGCCCCGGGACGGCCACGATCTGCGCCACCTTGCCGCCCGCGAACACGCCCGCCTGGGGCGGGTGTTCCTCGTCGGCGCCGACCGGTCCCCTGCCGAGCGCCTGGAGCCTGCGGTAGAAGTCCATGCCGCGCAGCGCCGCCGGGGTGTCCAGGGCGCCCTTCCAGCGGAAGCCCTTCTCCTCGGCCAGGTCGCCGCCCTCGTCCCAGATGAATCCGGCGAGCGTGTACCAGTCCTGTCCCGCCAGGTAGATGCCCTGGTTGCCCCCGGAGTCGAGCTTCTCCGTGTCGGCGAGCCACTCCTCACGGGTCTTCGGCGAAGCGGTGATGCCGGCCCGCTCGAAGAGGTCCTTGCGGTAGATGACGACGCGGTTGGCGGCGTACCAGGGGATGCCGTACTGCTGGGTCCCCTGGTGCCCGGGTTCGGTCAGACCGGGCAGCCAGTGCTCCTTGTCCCAGTCGCGCACCGACTCCAGTGTGAGGTCGGTGAGGCGGTCGCCCTCGACGTAGCGCGGGACCTGGGTGTTGCCGACCTCGATGACGTCGGGGCCGTCCTCGGCGTCGCTCCTGAGCGCGCTCTGCACCTTGTCGACGATGCCGGTCCATTCCCGGATGCGGATGTCGAGACGGATGTCGCCGTGGGTGCGCTCGAAGTCCTCGGTGAAGCGGCGCAGGAAGTCCTTGGACGCGCTGTCCTTCATCAGCCACACGGTGACGGTGTGCCGTTCGCTGCCGCCCGGCAGGACACCGCAGCCGGCCGCGAGGGCGGCGGAGACACAGACGAGGGCGAGGAGTCGACGTCGCACGAGGGGTCCTGTTCTGTCTGGCGGACAGGGGAGGGGGCCCGACGTGGGGGACGAGCACGGGCGCTCGTACGGGCGTGGTGGATTTTGGTATGGACCAATACGGAGGTCAAGGCCTACCCGGGGTTACGGCCGGACGCCTCGCAATCCACCTCCGCATACGGCACGGTGGAGTGACGCGTGGCACACCTGTCACCAAGGAGAGGAGCACCCGCCATGTCGAACCACACCTACCGGGTCACCGAGATCGTCGGCACCTCCCCCGAAGGCGTCGACCAGGCCATCCGCAACGGCATCGCGCGCGCCAACCAGACCCTGCGCAACCTCGACTGGTTCGAGGTGACCCAGGTCAGGGGGCAGATCGAGAACGGCGAGATCGGTCACTGGCAGGTCGGGCTGAAGGTGGGCTTCCGCCTCGAGGACGAGGGGTGACCGGCCCGGCCCTCCTCAGGTCCGCCCCTCCCGCTCCTGGGCGTCGGCCAGCGCGGCTGACGGCTGGGCCCAGCGGGCCCGTACGACGGTGAACCCGGCCCGTTCGGCGTCGCCGCACACCAGTTCGTCGTCGTCCACCAGGACCCGGACCTCCCGGTCCCGGGCCAGCCGGCGCAGGATCTCCAGCTTGGTGCGACGGGCGGGCCTGCGGTCGGCGTCGCGCCGCATGAACACGCGCCCCTCGGGCAGACCGTGCGCGGCGAGCCAGTCGAGCGTGTCCCGCCGGCAGCGCTCGGGCCGCCCGGTGAGATAGACGACCTCGCACTCCTCGGCACTGCCACGCGCCAGCGCCACGCCCTCGGCGAGCGGCGGGTCCGCGGGCGCGGCGGCGAAGAAGGCGTCCCAGTCCCGCGGTTTGCGCTCCAGGAACCGCTGCCGGTGCGCCGTGTCGGCGAGGGTGTTGTCGAGATCGAACACGGCGAGCGGCCGCCGGCTGCTGTCTGTCACACGGCCAGCCTAGCCAGCCCTCAGGTCATCAGGACGGCCACGGCGATCAGCAGGAGCACGAGCAGGACGGTGGCGGACAGGAGGGCAGCCAAGCGCCTCCGGCGGTTGCTGGGCCGCATCGGCGCGGGGACCGGGCCGGCGGACACCGGTCGCGGTCTCTCGTCGGGCGGGTGCGCCTCCGACCTCGTGACCGTGTGGCGGCGAGCGCCGGCCAGCGCACGTGCCCACTCCTCGAGCGACGGCCTGCGCGATGGATCCGCGGACATGGTGCGCTGGGCAAGGGTGGCCAGCTCCCGGCTCACCGCGCGGACACCACCGAGGTCGTACGAGTCCTGGGAACCCGACAGGGCCCGGACGACCAACAGGCCGAACTTGTAGACGTCACCGGCCGACGTCCCCGTCTCCGCCCTGGACGGCAACTCCCAGCCCGGCGTCTCGATCTGGCGAAGCACGTCCCTCCCCCGCAACCGCATGGTGTCGCAGTCGATGATGAAGCAGGCGGGCCGCGGCTCGAGCGTGAAGAGGACGTTTTTCGGCGACAGGTCGCCGACGGTCACTTCCATGGCGTGCAGCCGCCGCAGGGTGTCCGCGAGCTCGGCCAGCAGCGTGAGCCGCTGCGCCGACGACACGGCGAGGCCGATCCGCTGAAGGTACGCGGGTGGGTTGAGCAGATACTCGAAACCTGCGACCCTGGCCGGGCCGGCGTCCACCCTGAGCTTCAGGTAGAACTGTTCGGGCACCCGCCTCATCAGAAACCCGCTGGTCCGTCCCTCCTCCACGAGCAGGGCGGCGGGCCAGGCCGCGTGGTCCCCCAGCCAGGCCCGCGGCTCGGGAGCGAGACTGTGCGGGAACGACACCATGGCTTCGAGCGCCGCCTCGTCCACCTGGTCCACCAGGCCAGGAGCGTACCTCTTGCAGACGGCCGGCCACACGCCGTCGATCTTCACGTCGGGCACGGCGTGGACGACGCCCTGACCGCCGCGTCCGAGGACCTCACGCAGGGCGAGACGCCGGCTGTCCCAGCGGACGACAGCCGTCTCCCCCGTCATCGGTGGACCTCCCCCGCGAGACGGGGCCAGACGGCCACCAGCGTACGGTCGTCGTCGAAGTTCTCCCTCGAGAAGTCCAGGACATGGCCGAGCACCACGGGAGCGGGCGGGTTGCGCAGGAGCCGGGCGAACAGGTCCCCGACCGAGCCGCTGCCGTCCCCGAGAGCGTCACCGAACCCGTCCGTGCCGATCAGCAGCGCCGCGTCTGGCGGCACGAGGACCGACACCGGCACGAGTTCTGCGGGAACCCTGGGCAGCGGCGTGACGGCGCAGGACTCCGGCTCGTCCGCAGCCACCTCAGGGTCCTCGAAGAGCGGCGAGTAGCGCCCGTCCCGCAGAATCCAGGCCCCGGAATCACCGATCCGCGTCAGCGCCAGCGCCAGCGACCCGTCGGAGACCGGACGTACGACACCGCACACCAGGGTGGTGGCCAGCTGCCGTTCCGCTTCCTGCCGGGACGTGGGGCCCGGCTCGGCTCCACCTGTGATGCGCATGACGAGCTGCCAGGCCGCTGCCCCGCAGGTCCGGCGCCAGTCGATCTCCTCGGCGCCTGCGTTCAGTTGGGCCAGCACGTCGTCGACGGAGGTCCGGCATGCCAGAGCGGCCCCCACGTGCGGCTGCCAGGCCGCCGACACACCGTCTGCGACGGCGAAGACGACGGTTCCGGTGGCTTCGTGCACTGCCAGCGCGAAGTCGTCCTCGCGGGGCCGCCCTTCGAACCTGTGCCGGTAGCCACGTACGGAGGCGGCCCTCACGGTGGCCGCGGCGGTCGACCAGCCGTCGCAAACCGTGTCGGGCCGGTACAGCGAAGCGGACGGAGGCAGGGGTTCGAACGCGTCGATGGGACGGCCGACGACGACCGTCTCGCAGGACACACCGGGCTCCGTTCCCGTCATCGGCTCCCCTTTCTCCGCCCTCCGCCTGTAATGCGATCAGATCACGTCGATGGCCAGTGTGAAGCCCTCCGGTTTGTCCACGATCAGCTCTGGAGAGGCGCTGCCGAGGCTGTATCCCGACGCCACGACGCTGTGCGTCAGCGACGAGAAGAAGGCGGCCACGGCCGTGTTCAGTTCCAGAACCGCCTGGGAGACGAACGCGAACTGCGGTGCCGTGGCCACGGCCGCGATGGTCGACGCGTCCGCGGTTCCGATGCCGCAGGCGATGATGTTGGGGGCGGCCGGCGTCACTCCACGGTCGGTGAGCCGGATCCACAGTGGCTTCCAGTCGTCGTTGGGTTGACCGTCGGTCATGAAGAAGACGGCCGGCCGGTGGACCAGGTACCCCTCCGCCTTCAGCCGCGCCACGTCGAGCGGGATCCGGTCCACGAGCCAGCCGAAGACCGCGCCGTAACTCGTGTGGGCGCGCGATGAGAGCGCCGGCATCCGGTCCAGCCCGCGCGGGTCGCTGAGCGGGAGGCGCTCGACGGCGTCGTCCGAGAAGCCGATGACGCAGATGCGGACCTTGGACGCTGCCATCGGCTCACCGAGAAGCACGTGGTGCAGGGCCCGCAGAGACTCGTTGAGGTCGCCGAGGTAGGGGGTCATGGAGGCCGATTCGTCGACGGCGATGTAGAAGGGCAGCACGGCGCCGCGGCTCTCAGTCAAGAAGCTCCTCCCGCCGGTCCGTCACGGCCTCCCGGTCTCTTCCCACGAGTCGGCCACCGGACACGATCAAACCTGCCGCGCCTCCGAAGACGCAGCCCGCCCCCGCCGCCAGCACCGGTAACCACAATCCACTCGACGGCCCCTGGACGGTTACGACACTGACTGCCAGACCGACCAACCCGCCGCACGCGACGAAGGTCAGCAGGACGTCGTCGTCGGCCAGCAGACGCTCCAGGCCGGTACCGGCCATGCCACCGATGGCGGCTCCGGCGAACAGTCCGACCACGGGTCCCGTCACCACGCAGACGAATCCGTACCACTGGGTCTTGACGGTCGGGGCGAGGATGCCGTGGTCCAGCGCCCCCACCATCACCCCCACCAGAGCGCCGAACAGGGCCAACGCCGCGAGACCGGCGAGGCAGTGCGACAGGTCCTCCCGTCCGGGGCCGACACCGCGAGCCGGGAACGACCGTACGGCCTCGGCCTCGGCCCGCGCCCTGGCGACGATTTCCGCGGCCTCGGCGCGGGCGGCGGCATGGATTCTCTGGGCCTCCTCGTGCGCGGCGGCGTAGGCCCGGCCGAGCGCCTCTTCGGCGGCACGCTCCCGAGCGAGCTGTTCCTCGGCCACGGTCTCCTGGCGTGACCGCAGGACCGAGACGCTCTCCGCGTCCGCCGCACCGGCAGACGCCGCTCCCGGTGACGGGCGGGCATCGTCGGCATAGGCGCTGTACCAGAGGACCTGGAACCGCCGTACCTCCCCGTCGACGTCCAGCCGCTCGCCGGCTACGGCCGACAGGTGCCGCACGACGGGCTCCCACTTCGCCCACTTGGGCAGGCGTTCCCCCGACAGCATCCAGCGGAAGCACTCATGACTCACGCCTTCCTCGGGGCGCTTCGCCGTGACTTCCCGGCTGACCTTGCGCAGAGCGGGCCGTCCCGCGCTGTTGTAGAGCGTGTTCATGGCTTCCACGAGCGCACGGTGGGACTCCGACAGAAAGCCGCCGTTCACGCTCACGCGTCCCTCCCCACCACCGTACCGAGCAACGGCAGGGAGCCCGCTCGTCAAGGACCGTCAAACGACATTCCTGCACAGGCCGTACGCATGTCAATCAGAATGCGAGATTTGTCAACGGACCGATGACTAGCAGCTATTGACGGCGACAACCGCCAACTGACGCTGCTTGCCGTGTTCCTGAGCAACCGTGTCCCCAGATGCCGCACCACGGCGGTACCGCTTCAGGAAAGGAACCGAGATGTCGAACCACCCGCGTCCGGCTCAGGGCCCGGCCGCCGACGACGGCCGGTCGGACTTCCTCGCGATCGTCGTCACCGGCTGGCTGCTCATCACCCTCGGGCACGTGTCTCCCGAGGCGGCGGCCGAACTGGCGGCGCTGCTGCTCGCGGCATGGCGGACGGCCATCCACCGCCGCCCGCGCGGCTGACATCGTCTCCCCGGGCGGCCACCCGCCGGCCGCCTGCGCACACCCCGGCCGACGGCCCCGTCCGGGCGCCGCGCGGGCGGGGGGTACGGCGCTGAGTCCCGCCTGGGCCGGACGCGCGGCCCGGCGGACGAGGGGGCCGCGCGGTGGCGGTCCCCCGAGTGGACCAACTCGGTGGGCCACAGGAGGCCGACCGGTGTGAGCGGTGTGACGCTGGTGGAAGGGATGGCCGGCGTGACAGGAGACAGGATGGTGGACGGTACCGCTCGGAGCGGATGCGCTGCGCTCGCATCACGTGACGAGGCGCTCCAGCGGCTGCGCACGGTCGCCGACGCCGTGCTCTACGAGGGCTACCTTCTTTATCCGTACCGCCGGTCATCCCCCAAGAACCGGGTGCGATGGCAGTTCGGCGTCCTCACCCCGCGCGAGTGGGCCGAGGCGGACGGGCCGGTGCCGCCGGGTGTGTCCGGCTCGGTGGACTCCTGGTACCAGCAGACCGAGTGCCTGCTGCGGGCGTCCGGCGACGCCCGGCTGCGGGTGACGGTGCGTTACCTCCAGCTCCAGCGCAAGCAGGTGGAGCAGTCCACCGGCGACGGCCTCCACCGGCCGGTGGAGACGCTTCGGACCGGGGCGGAGGTCCATCTGACCTTCGACGAGGCGGTTCCCCGCGAGGCGGAGATCGACATCCCGCTGGCCCGGCTCCTCCAGGGCCCCCACCGCACGACGGTGGGGTCGCCCGGCGGTGCGGGGACGGAGCAACTGGGCGGCGGGGCGGGCCGGGTGGTGCGCCGCCGGGACCCGGTCCACGCCGTGACGACCGTCCGGGCCGAGCTCGTCCGGGACGACGGCGACGGCAGCGCGCTGTACCGGCTGCGGGTGCGCACCGAGAACACCGGGTCCTTGCCCGGCGGTGCCGGCGTGCCCCGCGCCGAGGCGCTGCGGTACGCCCTCATGGCCACCCACACCCTGCTCTGCGGCACCGGCGTCGAGTTCGGATCCCTGATCGAGCCGCCCGAGGCGGACGAGGAGCACGCCCGCGGCTGCCGGAACCTGTTCACCTTCCCCGTCCTGGGCGGCGAACCGGGCCGCGGCGACACCGTCCTGTCCTCGCCGATCATCCTGCCGGACCATCCGCAGGTGGCCCCCGAGAGCCCGGGCGACCTGCACGACGCCGCCGAGATCGACGAGATCCTGAGCCTGCGCACACTGCTGCTGACGGACGACGAGAAGCGCGAGGCCCGCGCCACCGACCCGCGGGCCGCGGACATCCTCGACCGGGTCGAGAACATGCCACCGGAGATGTTCGCCCGCCTGCACGGCGCGATCCGCTCCCTCCGGCCGACGGCCCCCACCACAACAGCCGCCGCTCCGCCATCGGCCGACCCCACCCGTTCGGACACGGCCCATCACTGCGTCACCCCGGCCGGCACCCCCGAGCCCGGCGCCGATCGACCCGACCCCGCTCCCACCCGTCCCGCCGGGGCGGGGGGCCGAGGGGGCGAAGACCCGTTCGGCGTAGCGCCGGTGGCCGCCGGGCCGCGTGGAGTGGTCCCCTGGTGGCAGGAGGGAGGCGAGGAGGGTCTGTCGCCCACGACCGACAGCGTGACCGTGGACGGCGTGCCCGTCGCGGCCGGCAGCACCGTGCGGCTGCGTCCGGCCGGGCGGGGAGCGGACGCGCAGGACATGTTCCTGGCCGGCCGCACCGCCCGCGTGGCGGCCGTGTTCCACGACGTGGACGGCAGTACGCACCTGGCCGTCACGCTCGACGACGATCCGGCCGCGGAGCTCAACGCCTGGTACGGCCGCTACCTCTACTTCCGCCCGCACGAACTTCAGCCACTGGCCGCCGCCGTCGACGAGGGAGCGCCCGATGGACGCCCTTGAGCTGCTGACCCACGACCACCGCAGGGTGGAACAGTTGTTCCGCGACTACCACTCGGCCGCCTCGGACCGGCAGCGGCGCGGTGTCGTCGAACTGCTCGTGCGGGAACTGTCCCGGCACGCCGCCCTGGAGGAGATGTACGTCTACCCGCTGGCGAGGAAGGTCTTCGCCGACGGCGGACGCGAGATCGACGAGCACCTCGGCGAGCACATGGCGGTCAAGGAGTCGCTGCTCGCCCTGGACCGGCTCGCCGAAGGCGACGAGCGCACGGACGAACTCGTCGCCCGGCTGCGCCGCGAGGTCGAGGAGCACGTGCGCGAGGAGGAGGAAGTGTTCATGCCCCGGCTGCGCGCCTGTGTCCCCCGGCAGGAACTCGACGACCTCGGGCGGCTGCTGGCGAGAGCCAGGCAGGACGTACCGACCCGCCCCCACCCCCACGCGCCGGACCATCCACCCGCGCTCACCTTCGCCGGGCCGGTGGCCGCGGCGTTCGACCGACTCAGGGACCGATTGCAGCGGAGGCCGAGGACATGACCACCCAAAGCGGCACCACCGAAGTCAGCCAGGACCCCAGCCGGTCCGAACGGCGCGAGGGCTTCGACGAGATCACCATCCTGTGGATCTCCGAGGGCATGAGCTGCGACGGCGACACCGTCTCGCTCACCGCCGCCGACCAGCCCTCCATCGAGGACGTGGTGCTCGGCCTGATCCCCGGTCTGCCGAAGGTGAACCTGGTCAACAAGGTGCTGTCACCGAGCCTGGGCGGCGAGGACTTCCTCGCTCCGTACCGGGCGGCGGCGCGCGGCGAGCTGGCCCCGTTCATGCTCGTCATCGAGGGCTCGATCCCGAACCAGAACATCATCAAGGGCGACGGCTACTGGACGTCGTTCGGCAACGACCCGGACACCGGCCAGCCGCTGCCCCTGAACTGGTGGATCGACGAACTGGCACCGAAGGCCTGGGCGGTGGTGGCCGCCGGCACCTGCGCCACCTACGGCGGCATCCACGCGATGGCGGGCAACCCCACCGGCTCGATGGGCCTCGCGGACTACCTCGGCTGGGACTTCGTGTCGCAGGGCGGTCTGCCCGTCGTCAACGTGCCCGGCTGCCCCATCCAGCCCGAGAACTTCATGGAGACCCTGATCTGGGTGCTCCAGCACGCGGCCGGGGCCGCTCCCCCGCCGCCGCTGGACCACATGCTGCGCCCGCAGTGGCTGTTCGGCAAGACCGTGCACGAGGGCTGCGACCGGGGCTCGTACTACGAGCAGGCCAGCTTCGCCAAGGACTACAACTCCCCCAAGTGCCTGGTGAAGACGGGCTGCTGGGGCCCGGTCGTCAACTGCAACGTGCCCAAGCGCGGCTGGATGGCCGGCATCGGCGGCTGCCCGAACGTCGGCGGCATCTGCATCGGCTGCACGATGCCCGGCTTCCCCGACGCGTTCATGCCGTTCATGGACGAACCTCCCGGCGCGACGCTGTCGTCGCTGGTCGTCAAGCCGTACGGGGCGGTCGTGCGCCGGCTGCGCGGCCTGACCAACGACATCGTGAACCACGAGCCCAAGTGGCGGCACAACAAGCGCAAGCTCACCAGCGGTTACGACCCGCACTGGCGCGCCTGACACGGCGGCACGCGGGGGGATGGGGGGGACCACCACTCACCGACGGAACCCGAACAGCGAGGGGCAGCAAGCCAGATGACGACAACCGAGGCCCGGTCCACGGGGCGCAAGCCCGCCCAGCTCGTGGACATGTCCTGGGATCCGATCACCCGGATCATCGGCAACCTGGGCATCTACACGAAGATCGACTTCGCCAACCGGGAAGTCGTCGAATGCCACAGCACCTCGTCGCTGTTCCGCGGCTACTCGGTGTTCATGAAGGGCAAGGACCCGCGCGACGCCGGCTTCATCACCTCGCGCATCTGCGGGATCTGCGGCGACAACCACACCACCTGCTCGAACTACGCCCAGCAGATGGCCTACGGCGTCAAGCCGCCGCGGCTGGCCGACTACATCACGAACCTCGGCGAAGCCGCCGAGTACATGTTCGACCACACGATCTTCCAGGACAACCTGGTGTTCGTGGACTTCTGCGAGGCGATGGTCAAGGCCACCAACCCCGGCCTGCTGGCCCGTGCCGAGCGCACCGACGCGCCCCACGGCGACATCCACGGCTACCGCACCATCGCCGACATCATGAAGGCCTTCAACCCGTTCGAGGGCGAGGTCTACAAGGAGGCGCTGAAGGTCAGCCGGGTCACCCGGGAGATGTTCTGCCTGATGGAGGGGCGGCACGTCCACCCGTCGACGCTGTACCCGGGCGGCGTGGGCACGATGCCCCAGCCGAACACCTTCACCGACTACCTCAGCCGGCTGATGCGGGTCATCGACTTCGTGAAGAAGGCCGTCGCGATGAACGACGACGTCTTCGACTTCTTCTACGAGGCGCTGCCGGGCTACGAGGAGGTCGGCAGGCGCCGCATCCTGCTCGGCTGCTGGGGCGCCTGGCAGAACCCGGACGTCGTCGACTACCGCTACGAGACGATGAACCAGTGGGGCAAGGCGATGTACGTCACCCCAGGCGTGATCGTCGACGGCAAACTGGTCACCAACAACCTGATCGACATCAACCTCGGCATGCGGATCATGCTCGGCAGCTCGTATTACGAGGACTGGGTCAACGAGCAGCCGTTCGTCACCCACGACCCGCTCGGGAACCCGGTCGACATGCGCCACCCGTGGAACCAGACGACCGTCCCGGTACCGCAGAAACGTGACTTCGCCGAGAAGTACAGCTGGGTGATGAGCCCGCGCTGGTACGACCAGCGCACCGGCGACCACCTCGCCCTGGACACCGGCGGCGGCCCGCTGGCCCGGCTGTGGTCGACCGCGCTGAGCGGCATCGTCGACACCCCGTACGTCAAGGCCACCGGCAGCAGCGTGCGCATCTCGCTGCCCAAGGGCGAGAGCCTGCCCGAGACGACGCTGGAGTGGCGCATCCCCAAGTGGAGCAACACCATCGAACGGGACCGCGCCCGGCCGTACTTCATCGCCTACGCCGCCGCCATGGCCCTTCAGTTCCTGGAGGAGTCGATGGGGCTGCTCCGGGCCGGCGACACCAAGATCTTCGAGAACTTCGAGGTGCCGGACGAGGCGATCGGCTGCGGCTTCCACGAGGCGGTGCGCGGGGTGCTCTCCCACCACCTGGTGATCAGGGACAAGAAGATCGCCAACTACCACCCGTACCCGCCCACCCCGTGGAACGCCAGCCCCCGGGACATCTACGGCACCCCCGGCCCGTACGAGGACGCCGTACAGGGACAGCCGATCTTCGAGGAGAACGGCCCCGACGACTTCAAGGGCGTCGACATCATGCGCACCGTGCGCAGCTTCGACCCCTGTCTGCCGTGCGGTGTGCACATGTACGTGGGCAAGGGCAAGACGCTGACCACGCTGCACTCGCCGACGTACGGTGCCGCCGGCCATGGCTGACGGCACCCGGCTCGACGAGGCGACCCTCGCCGCGCGGCTGGCCCGCCTCGACGGTCTGCTGGACCATCTGGAGGAGACCCCGGGCCCGACCGCCCGGGAGGCCCTGGAGGCGGTCCGGGCGCTGGCCGAGGTCTACGGCGAGGCGCTGGCCAGGGTCCTGGACCGCGCGGACGCCCGGCTGTCCGGGGCACTGGCCGAGGACGAACTCCTCGCCCACCTGATGGTCCTGCACGGCATCCACCCGGAACCGGTTCGGGCCCGGGTGGCCCGGCAGGTGGAGCGACTGCGCGGGGAACTGCGCGAGCGGGGCGGCGACCTCGAACTGGTCGGCATCGACGGGGCGGTGGTCCGGGTCCGCCTGACGGTCAGGGGCTGCGGCTCGTCGTCCGCCGGGATCCTGGACGCGGTCCGGGAGGCGGTCCTCGGGGTGGCCCCCGAGCTCGAGGCGGTGGAGCAGGTGCGGGACGCCCCCGCCCCCGCGTTCGTACCGCTGGACACCCTCACCCACCGCGCCCGGCAGCCGCGGGTGGCACCGTGACCGGCGGCGCGCTGGGGCGGGTCATCCGCTCGGCCGCCGCCCGGCGGACGGCGGCCGAGGAACTGTGCGACCTGTGCGCGGCCCCGGTGCCGGACGACCACCGCCACCTCCACGACGGCGTACGGGAAGAGGTGCTGTGCGCCTGCCGGCCCTGTGCGCTGCTGTTCACCGAGGGCGAGGAGGGCGACGGGCGCTACCGGCTGATCCCGCTGCGCCGGCTCCGGCTGCCCCCGGTGGACACCGGACCGCTGGGCGTGCCCGTCGGGCTGGCCTTCTTCGTGGCCCGCCCGGACGGCACGGTCCTCGCGCACTACCCGAGCCCGGCGGGCGCCACCCGCTGGGAGGTGGACGCGGACGCCTGGCGGAAGGTCGTGGCCGGCTGTCCGCCGCTGGCCGGCCTGGCGCCCGAGGTCGAGGCGCTGCTGGTGAACACCGCCCGCGGCCTCGACCACCACTGGATCGTGCCGGTCGACGACTGCTTCCGGATCGTCGGGCTGGTACGCCAGGAGTGGCAGGGAATGTCCGGCGGAGAGACGATTTGGCCGGTACTGGAGCGGTTCTTCACCGAGCTGGCCGCACAACCGTAAGGAGGACACCATGGGCAGCATCCGGGTCGGGAGAGCGCAGGCGAAGCCCGACACACCCACCCACGTCTTCGGCCTCCACCAGGGCAACAAGGGCCCGTACGAGCACCAGACGGGGCATCACGGGGACGGCACCGCCGACGCGCGCCGGTCCACGGGCATCCACTGGAAGAAGCACCAGGCGATCCTGAAGATCATGCCGAACATTCCGCCGGGCTGAGCGCGCTTAGGGAGCAGAGATGGCAAGGGCAAGGACGACAAGGACCAGGACGACGGTGACGGCCAAAGGCGTACTGACGGCACAGGCGGTGCTCGTCGGGAGCGCGGCGCTGGCCCTGCTGGCCTGGGAGCTCCCCGGGCTGATGCGCGAGATCAGGATCTGGCGCATGGCCGGTTCCTCCTCGGGCGTGCGGCACGCCCACTGACCCGCGGGGTCAGCCGGCCGCGAGCGCGGCGCCGGCGTCGGCCAGCAGCCGCTCCACCACCGTGTGGAGCAGCGGCACGGCCCGTTCGACGGCGTCGCGCACAGGCGTGCTCAGGCCGACGGTGACGTCCGGGTCGTCAGTGCTCGGCACCGCCTCGGGCTCGCACGCGAGGACGACGACGCGGGGCAGCGCGCCCTCCCCGAGGTGCGCGGCCAGCGCCAGGACCTTCACCGGGTCCATGCCGTGCGCCTCGGGGACGTGCCGGGCGGTGTCCGCGGCGTCGGGGAGATCGGGCTCGATCAACGACAACGTGCCCGGTGCCAGGCCGCGCGGGGCGGCGTCGACGAAGACGGCGGCGTCGTAGCCGTCGAGGAGCTGGTACGCGAGGTCCATGCCGCGGATACCGAAGTCCCGCACATGGACCTCCGCGGGCAGGGGCCGCCCGGCCAGGGCCTTGATCACCTCGGGTCCGAAGGCGTCGTCGGCGAGGAAGATGTTCCCGATGCCGGCGACCAGCAGGCGCGGAGCCGTCATCGGGCCTCCCCGAGCGGTGCCGGGGCGGGCGACAGCGGCCGGGGCGAGCCGCTCGGCTGCTTGCGGACGAACGCGGAGCGCAGGGCGTGGTACGGCGCCCCCGGGTCGAAGAAGACGCGGCGCATACGGGTGAGCTCCTCCTCCCGGTACGCGGCGAGCGGCCGCCGTTCCTCGTCCCGGGCCCGTGCCGCCGTCTTGCCCGCGATCCGCTCCCGTACGTCCGGTGTCGCGGCGAGGGCGGCGGCGAGCCGGCGCACCCGCTCGGGAAACGCACCCGGGGCGGCGGTCACCACCCGGTCGGCCAGGCCCAGCCGGACGGCCGTGGCGGCGCTCACCGGCAGCGCCTCGCGGGTCAGCCGCTCGGCCGCGGTCTCGCCGACGCGCCGGGGCAGGCTGTACGTCCAGTACTCCGAGCCGTACAGGCCCATCCGCCGGTAGTGCGGGTTCAGGACGGCGCCGGAGCGGCACCAGACCTCGTCCGCCGCCAGCGCCAGCAT
Source organism: Streptomyces sp. NPDC001480 (assembly GCF_042894725.1). Lineage (NCBI taxonomy): Bacteria > Bacillati > Actinomycetota > Actinomycetes > Kitasatosporales > Streptomycetaceae > Streptomyces > Streptomyces sp. NPDC001480. The sequence goes on from NZ_JBIAVX010000001.1 coordinate 426,083, forward strand.
CACCCCGCCCGCCGCCGCGTTGCCGCCGAGCGCGGCGACCACCAGGCGGTCCGTGGTCCGCAGCACCGCCTCGACCAGATCGTTCATGGCGTCCAGGTTGGCCCACGACTCCTCCGCCGGGTCGGCGGCGGCCTCGATGACGCCGAGGTGGATGCCGTTGGAGAAGAAGTCGCGCACCCCGCCGAGGACGAGGACGGAGGTGGGCCGGGTCAGGGCGTGCCGGTAGGCGGCGAGGAGGCGGCGGCACTGGGAGGTGCTCATCGCGCCGCCCGGGAAGGAGAAGGCCAGGTGGCCGACGTCGCCGTGCCGGTGGTAGCGGATGTCGCTCCAGGTGTGCCTGCCCGGGAGCGGCTCCAGGGGGGCGGGCACCTCCGGTACGCCGGGCAGCCGGTCGCCGAGCACGTCGGCCGCCGGGCGCCGGAAGGGCGCGGGGTCGCCGGAGCCGCGGCGGGGGCGGAGTTCCGGGATCCACACCGCGCCGTCCCGGGTGGCCCGGCAGACGCCGCCGTTCCGGGTGGCGAGCAGCTCGCCGGGGCGGCCCCGCAGCTCGTCCTCGGGGTGGCCGCCGTGCAGGAAGACCTCGTGCCCGAGGAGGTCGTCGAGGACGCCCGGCTGGGAGTCGGCGCAGCGCAGTTTGCGCAGCACGGTGGCGGTGTCGTCGTAGCACCAGTCGATGCGGCGCCGTTCCTGCCGGAAGAAGTCGCGCCAGGTCACGGAGATCGCGGGGTCGCTCTGCGGGCGCGGTTTGTACGAGCCGCCGGCGTAGCGTTCCACCGCCAGCAGGACGGCGGTCACCGCGGCGTCGGAGACCTCGCCCCGGTACAGGTCGCTCTTGCCGACGGGCTCCACGGTGAACGGCACCGACGCCCAGACGGCACCGGCGTCCATGCCCGCTTCGGCCTGGAGCACGGTCACCGCCCACCGTCCGGCGTCCTCGTCGACGGCCCAGTCCAGGGACGACGGGCCCCGGTCGCCGGGCGGGCCGGGGTGCACGATCAGGCAGGCGCGCTCCCGCCACACGTCCTCGGGGAGGGCGGTCTTCAGCATCGGCGCGACGATCAGCTCGCAAGCGGTGTCCCGGACGGCCTCGCGCACCGCGTCGTCCCCGTGCGAGGCCAGCACCACCTCCACGCGGTGGCCCCGGTCGGCGAGCTCGACGTGGACGCGCTGGCACAGGCTGTTGAAGGCGCTGGCGACGAGGAGGATGTCCATACGGCCTCAGCATCGTCGCCGGACGGTGGCCCGGGAAGGACCCGGGCGGCACCGCGGGGCAAGTTCCTCCGGACGGATGCGCACCCGCACGGCGAGGCCGGTGGTCCGCCGTGCGGGTGCCGGGAGGCGGGATCACCCACGATCCGGGCATCCCCGGGTGTCAGGAGGTCACCGCGCACTGCCCGCGTTCCGCGCGCTTCGGTCCCTCCGCGGTGGGACGGACGTCGAAGTCGAAGATCGACGTGGGCAGGTAGAGGGAGCAGCAGGCGTTGGGGATGTCGACGATTCCGCTGATGCGTCCCTCGATGGGGGCCGCGCCGAGCAGCAGGTAGGCCTGCTCTCCGCTGTAGCCGAACCTCTTCAGGTACTCGACGGCGTTCAGGCAGGCCCGGCGGTAGGCGACCGTCGCGTCCAGGTAGTAGTTCGTGTTGGTGTCGTGGTCCACGGAGATCCCGATGAAGGACATGAACTCCGAGTACCGCGGTTCGACGTTGCCGGGCATGAAGACGGGGTTGGTGCTGATGCCGTACTTCTCCATGCCGCCCTTGATCAGATCGACGTGGAAGTCGATGAAGCCGCCCATCTCGATGGCGCCGCAGAAGGTGATCTCACCGTCGCCCTGGCTGAAGTGCAGGTCACCGCCCGACAGCTTGGCGTCCTTGACGTGGACGGGGTAGAAGACTCGTGCTCCTCGGGTGAAGTTCTTGATGTCGTGGTTGCCGCCGTTCTCCCGTGCGGGGACGGTACGCGCGCCCTCCCGGGCGATGCGTTCGGCGTCCGATCCGGTCGCCTGGCCGGCGAGGGCCTTGTCGGGGTCGGGCGTGAGTCCCAGGGGCGGGACCCGGTCCGGGTCGGTGTCGACGAGTGCCTGCTCACGCCTGTTCCACTGGTCCAGCAGCTCCGCGGACGGTGCGGTGCCGAAGAGGCCGGGGTGGGTGATGCCGGTGAAGCGGACACCGGGGAGGTGCCTGGAGGTCGCCGTCTGGCCGTGGAAGTCCCATATCGCCTTGTAGGCGTCCGGGAAGTAGTCGGTCAGGAAGCCTCCGCCGTTGGCCTTGGCGAAGACACCGGTGTATCCCCAGGACTGACCCGGCGCTTCCCCCACCTCCTGGGGTACCGCCCCCAGGTCGAGGATGTCCACGACGAGCAGGTCGCCCGGCTCGGCGCCTTCGACGCCTATCGGTCCGCTGAGCATGTGGGCCCGCATCAGATCGACGTCACGGACATCGTTGGCGGAGTCGTTGTTGCCGATCTGGGCGTCGGTCCATTCGCGGCATTCGACACGGAACTCGTCGCCCGGGCGGACCATGGCGACAGTCGGTATGTCCGGATGCCACCTGTTGTGTCCCGGTACGTCCTGTTCAGCCATCGGCCGGGACTGGTCGACGCTGAAGATTATTTCTGGCATGTCGGTTCCTAGTGTGGTGCTGCCGTCCCCCGCTGTGCGCCTCTGTTGTCCCGTCGACCACCTCCCGCACGGTGGTGGCACCGGCCGTCAGCCGGGGCTGCCGGTCGGGGCGCCCGCGGCGCCGTACTCCGGGGAAGGCCTTCCGTGCTCCCTGTGCCGGAGAACGAACCAGAGCGCCCCGAAGACCAGCACTCCGAACGCGCCCAGCGCGATCGCCGTCTCGTTGTAGTTCGGCGCGACCCAGTAACCGGTCAGGAGCAGGAATGCCGGTATGACACCGGTCACCCAGCCCTCGATCGCGGTCACCCAGCCGACATAGGTCGTCAGGGCCTCCATTTTCAGTCCCAGGAGCAGGAAGAACAGGAACCACAGGAACGCCCAGTAGAGCCAGATCACCCCGAAGGGTTTGTCGTTCACGAGCCGGAAGCTGACGAACGAATAACCACAGGCCACGATGGCCACGAACAGCGAGTAATATCCCACGCCCGTCGAGTCCAGCCCGATCAGGAGCCCGATTCCCACATACAAGTACGTGAAACCGAAGAGAAATATGCCGGAGGCCAGCATTATCAGTCTGGGATTACCGTTCGCGACGATGATGAGATAGGTGGGTGTCAGGACCTGAAGCCCGCCCACGAACAGGTTGAAGACCGCCGCTGCCCGGGCGTCCACCTTTCCCAGCAGCATCAGCCCGTTCATGAACAGCACCGCACCGACGAAGAGAAGTCCGACGTTGCCCAAGGGGACTCACCTCCCGATTCTCACGGCCGGGGGAGCCGGGCGACCGCCGGATGGGCCGGCCTCCGCACAGCTCTCCTGGGCGGAACTCGCGTGACCACCGCCGGGTTTTCCCGCGACCGCTCTTCTTGCTCATGCAAGGCCGTGACGGCGGGCGACGTGGACACCAGCGCAGGCGCGGAGTACACGCGCCGCGCCGGTGCGGAGCATCGGGGGCAGCTCTGCCGCGCCGGTGCGGCCCCGATCGGCAGCCGTACGTCGAACGCTCCGCAGCGGCTGCACGAATATTCGTACGTGGCCATATAACCTCCAACTCGCATCAAGCCGAAGGGCGTCGCAATGCTCCGTACTTAATTACCAGGCAACGCCTCGGAGGGCCGGGTGTCAAGGCAGCTCAAGACAGCTCAAGGCGGCGCCCGCGGGGCGCCGCCTTGAGCTGTGAGTATGTGTGCCGGAGGTAATTAAGGGCGATTGTGCCGGTGCGACGTCAGGGCGTACCCGCAATCGCGCACGCGCGGCACGGAGGCCGGCCGCAGGTGCACTGCATGATTCCGCCCAGCACCCCGTGGTCGTGGTAAAGGCATTCGTCCCGGCACGTGTGGCGCGGCACGAAGCCCGCCTGATGCTCGTCCGGCCAGGGCTCCTCGCCCTCCCGGCAGCGCACGAACCGCTCGGGGTCCGTGGTGTGCAGCTGGTGCATACGCTCCCGGGCCTCGCCCTCCAGATCGCGCGCCGCGGCTACCACGCTCTTGAGCTGGTCCGCGAGGCCGGAGAACCTGTCGTCGCCGGTGCGCACATGGGCGGCGCTCAGTGCCATGACAGCGTTACCCAGGAACCGACGGGCGTCCTGGAGATCCGTGACGTGGTGCAGTTGGATTCCGGTCACGCCTCGGACCCACACGGCGTCTTCGCTCACTTGTCCACCTTCCAGGGTCGAGTCTCTCCGGATATCACCCATGAGAGTCACATGTATGACGAAGACACTAGAGCCCGGCTTTAGGAGCAATCCAGTTGAATCCCAGTGAATTGACTCACAAGCATTCTCATTCGGATCTTCCTCATTCGGATCTTCGTCCCGACGGGCCGCACCGAATTCACGACCCGTACGTCCGCGTCCGCGGTGCCCGTGAGCACAATCTGCGGGGCGTGGACGTCGACATCCCCCGGGACGTCGTGGCGGTGTTCACGGGCGTGTCGGGGTCGGGGAAGTCGTCGCTGGCGTTCGGCACGATCTACGCCGAGGCCCAGCGGCGCTACTTCGAGTCGGTCGCCCCGTACGCCCGCCGGCTGATCCACCAGGTGGGGGCGCCGAAGGTCGGGGAGATCACCGGGCTGCCGCCCGCGGTCTCGCTCCAGCAGCGCCGCGCGGCGCCGACCTCGCGCTCCTCCGTCGGCACGGTGACCAACCTCTCCAACTCGCTGCGCATGCTCTTCTCCCGCGCCGGCAGCTACCCGCCGGGCGCCGAGCGGCTGGACTCCGACGCCTTCTCCCCCAACACGGCGGCCGGCGCCTGCCCGGAGTGCCACGGGCTGGGCCGGGTGCACCGGACCAGCGAGGAACTGCTGGTCCCCGATCCGGGGCTGTCCGTCCGGGAGGGTGCGATCGCCGCCTGGCCGGGTGCCTGGCAGGGCAAGAACCTGCGGGACATCCTCGACGCGCTCGGGTACGACGTGGACCGGCCCTGGCGCGAGCTGCCGGCCGAGCAGCGGGAGTGGATCCTGTTCACGGACGAGCAGCCGGTGGTCACCGTCCACCCGGTGCGGGACGCCGACCGCATCCAGCGCCCGTACCAGGGCACGTACACGAGCGCCCGCCGGTACGTGATGAAGACCTTCTCCGACTCCAGGAGCCCGGCCCTGCGTGCCAAGGCGGAACGCTTCCTGACCGGCGCGCCCTGCCCGGCGTGCGGCGGCAGCAGGCTGCGGCCCGAGGCGCTGGCAGTGACCTTCGCCGGCCGCACGATCGCCGAGCTGGCCGCGCTGCCGCTCACGGAGCTGACCGGCCTGCTCGTGGGCGGCTCCGAGACCGCGCGGGTCCTCACCGAGGACCTGCGGTCCCGGATCGCACCGGTCGTCGAGCTCGGCCTCGGCTATCTGAGCCTCGACCGGGCCACGCCCACCCTGTCGGCGGGCGAGCTCCAGCGGCTGCGGCTCGCCACCCAGCTGCGCTCCGGGCTGTTCGGGGTGGTGTACGTCCTGGACGAGCCGTCCGCCGGACTGCACCCGGCGGACACCGAGGCCCTGCTGACGGTGCTGGCGCGGCTGAAGGCGGCGGGCAACTCGGTGTTCGTGGTCGAGCACCACCTGGATGTGGTGCGCGGCGCCGACTGGCTGGTGGACGTCGGCCCGCGCGCGGGCGAGCACGGCGGGCGGGTGCTGCACAGCGGCCCGGTGGCGGAGCTGGCGTCGGTCGACGAGTCGGCGACGGCCCGTTTCCTCTTCGGCCGGTCCTCCGGGACCGGGCGCCGGGTCCGCACTCCGCGCGGGTGGCTGGACGTCGGCCCGGTCACCCGGCACAACCTGCGGGGCGTGACCGCCGCGTTCCCGCTCGGGGCGTTCACCGCCGTCACCGGGGTGTCGGGATCCGGGAAGTCGACGCTCATCGGCGCGATCACTCAGGAGCTCCCCGGGGTCGGACGGCTCGTCTCGGTCGACCAGAAGCCGATCGGCCGTACCCCGCGCTCCAACCTGGCCACGTACACCGGCCTGTTCGATGTCGTGCGCAAGGTGTTCGCGGCGACCGACGCGGCCCGGGAGCGCGGCTACGGCGTGGGCCGGTTCTCCTTCAACGTGCCGGGAGGGCGCTGCGAAACCTGCCAGGGCGAGGGGTTCGTCAGCGTCGAGCTGCTCTTCCTGCCGAGCACGTACGCGCCGTGCCCGGACTGCGGCGGGGCCCGCTACAACCCCGAGACGCTCGACGTGACGTACCGGGAGCGGAACATCGCCGAGGTGCTGGACCTCACGGTGGAGGGCGCGGCGGAGTTCTTCGCGGACATCCCGGCGGCGGTCCGCAGCCTTGGCACACTGCTCGACGTGGGTCTCGGCTACCTGCGCCTCGGGCAGCCCGCGACGGAGCTGTCCGGTGGGGAGGCCCAGCGCATCAAGCTCGCCGGGGAGCTCCAGCGCGGGCGCCGCGGCCACACGCTCTACCTCCTGGACGAGCCGACCACCGGTCTGCATCCGGCCGATGTGGAGGTGCTGATGCGCCAGCTGCACGGGCTCGTCGACGCCGGGCACACCGTGGTGGTCGTCGAGCACGACATGAGCGTGGTCGCGGGCGCCGACTGGGTGATCGACCTGGGCCCGGGCGGCGGCGACGCGGGCGGCCGGGTCGTCGCGACGGGGCCCCCGGCGGACGTGGCACGGGCGCCGGGCAGCGCGACGGCACCCTACCTGTCCCGGGAGCCGGCACCGTCCCGGTGAGCCGCGCCTACTCCCGGCCTGCGCAAGCCGCACCGGGGCGCGGCGCGGGCAGCGCGACGGCGTCCTACCCGGCGCGGGAGCCGGCGCCGTCCCGGTGGCTGCTCGAACCCGGGCCCGGAGTGCGGCCGCTGAGCACCAGGGCCGTGTGGGTCCAGGCGGGCTCGGTCGTGAGGGGCTGGGCGGCGTGGGCCAGGGAGCGGCGGTCGGGGTGGGTGCCCGGTTCGATCAGCGGACGCACCTCCACCTCGGCGGCCAGGCCGCGTGCCGAGACCACCCGCCACACCGAGGCCAGCAGTGTGTCCTCGCCGACGAACGCGGGGACCGTGCTGGCCGCGCCCCCGGCGGCCCGGTAGTGCAGCCGCACCGGCTGCACGGGCACGCCCGCGTCCAGCGCGGCCTGGAAGACGGCCCGGTGGAAGCGTCCCTGTGACCGCCCGCACCAGGTGCTGCCCTCGGGGAAGGCCACGACGGCCGCCCCGCCCCGCAGCGCCCCCGCGACACGGGCGACCGTGTCCGGCAGGGCACGCAGCCGGTCCCGCTCGATGAACAGGGCACCGCCCCGGGCCACCAGCGCGCCCGCCACCGGCCAGCCGCGGATCTCCTTCTTGGCGAGCATCCGTGCCGGACGCACGGCGGCCAGGAGCGGTATGTCCAGCCAGGAGATGTGGTTGGCGACGAGCAGCAGCCCGCCGGCGGGCGGGACGCCACCGGTGACGCGGACGCGGACCCCCGCGGCCCGGACGACCGCCCGGCACCAGCGCCTGACCCACCCGGCGGGGATCCTCCCGCCGAGTGGGGACAGCGCGATCCCGGCCAGCAGCAGGGCGGTGACCCCCGCCAGCCGCAGCACGGCACGCGGCACGGCCGCCGCGGACCCCGCCCGCTCCACGCACGCCCTGGGGGTGCAGGGCGCGCTGGGCAGCCAGACGCTCATCAGGCCGGTACGAGGGAGAGGAAGTGCCGCAGGTAGCGCGGGTTGACCCGGCGCATCGACAGCAGCACGTACAGGTCGGCGACACGGAAGTCCGGGTCGTGTGCGGGCTCGGCGCACACCCAGGCACCGAGGCGCAGATAGCCGCGCAGGAGGGCCGGGAGTTCGGTGCGCGCCGGGGGAGCCGGTTCGTTCGGGGTCCAGGGCAGCAGCGGGCGTACCCGGAACTCCTGAGGAGCCAGGTGCTTGTCCCGCACCCGGTCCCAGGTGGCGCTCGCCAGCACACCGCCGTCGGCCAGCGGGATGGAGCAGCAGCCCGCCAGCCACTCGTGGCCGCGGTCGGTCATGTAGCGGGCGATCCCGGCCCAGATCAGGCCGATGACCGCGCCGTCGCGGTGGTCGGGGTGCACGCAGGACCGGCCGACCTCGACCAGGCCCGGCCGGATCGCGTCCAGCGGAGCGAGGTCGAACTCGCCGTCGGAGTACAGGCGCCCGGCGACGGCGGCCCGCTCCGGCGGCAGCAGCCGGTAGGTGCCGACCACCTGCCCGGTCACGGTGTCGTGCACGAGCAGGTGGTCGCAGTACGCGTCGAAGGGGTCGATGTCGTACCCCGGCTGCGGGGTGGACAGCAGGGCGCCCATCTCCCCGGCGAAGACCTCGTGCCGCAACCGCTGCGCGGCACGTACGTCGGCCTCGTCGCGGGCGAGGGTCACGGTGTAGCGGACGGGTGCGGCGGACTGCGGAGCGCGGTCGAGCGTGATGACGCCGGTCATGGCTTACTCCTGGACACGGGCCGGGTCGGCGGGGACGGCGGGACCGCTCGGACGCGGCCCGCTCCCCCAAGTTCTTCCGACGCCGGTTGGCGACCGTGTGACCGAAGCCAGGAGAAGGGATGTGCGGATGTTGAACGGCGCACGTCCCCGCGCGCCGCTACCGCTTCGCCGCCTTCCGCGTGGCCCGCAGCCACTCCTTGTTCATGCCGGTGATGGACATGAGGGGGATGCCCTTGGGGCAGGCGGTCGCGCACTCACCGGTGAGCGTGCACCCGCCGAAGCCCTCGTCGTCCATCTGCGCCACCATGTCCAGCACCCGGGTCTCCCGCTCAGGCGCGCCCTGCGGCAGCACGTTCAGGTGGTTGACCTTGGCGGAGGTGAACAGCATCGCCGCCCCGTTGGGGCACGCGGCGACGCACGCCCCGCAGCCGATGCACTCCGCGTGCTCGAATGCGAAGTCGGCGTCCGGTTTGGGCACCGGCGTGGCGTGCGCCTCCGGCGCGGATCCGGTCGGCGCGGTGACGTATCCGCCGGCCTGGATGATCCGGTCGAACGCCGACCGGTCCACCACCAGGTCCTTGATCACCGGGAACGCCGCCGCCCGCCACGGCTCGATGTCGATCGTGTCGCCGTCCCTGAAGGACCGCATGTGCAGCTGGCAGGTGGTGGTGCGCTCCGGGCCGTGCGCGTCGCCGTTGATGACGAGGGAGCACGCGCCGCAGATGCCCTCACGGCAGTCGTGGTCGAAGGCGACGGGGTCCTCACCCTTGAGGATGAGCTCCTCGTTGAGGGTGTCGAGCATCTCCAGGAAGGACATGTCGGAGGAGATGCCGTCCACCTCGTACGTGGACATGGCGCCTTCGGCGTCGGTGTTCCGCTGCCGCCAGACGCGCAGGGTGAGCTTCATGCGTAGCTCCGCTGGGTGGGGTGGACGTACTCGAAGACCAGGTCTTCTCGGTGAAGGGTCGGGGCTTCGCCCGTACCCGTGAACTCCCAGGCGGCCGCGTAGGAGAACTCGTCGTCCTTGCGGGCGGCCTCGCCGTCGGGGGTCTGGGACTCCTCGCGGAAGTGACCGCCGCAGGACTCGGTGCGGTGCAGCGCGTCGAGGCACATCAGCTCGGCGAGTTCGAGGTAGTCGACGATCCGGTTGGCCTTCTCCAGCGACTGGTTGAACTCCTCGCCGGTGCCGGGCACCTTGATCCGGCGCCAGAACTCCTCGCGGATCTGCGGGATCCGCTCCAGGGCCTTGCGCAGTCCGGCGTCGCTGCGGGCCATGCCGCAGAACTCCCACATCAGTTCGCCGAGTTCGCGGTGGAAGGAGTCGGGGGTGCGGTCGCCGTCGACGGCGAGGAGCAGGCCCAGCCGGTCCTCGGTCTCGGCGAGCACCTCCTGGACCACGGGGTGTTCTTCGGTCACCGTCTCCTGGTGCGGGTTGCGGGCCAGGTAGTCGTTGATCGTCGCGGGAAGCACGAAGTAGCCGTCCGCCAGGCCCTGCATCAGCGCCGACGCGCCGAGCCGGTTGGCGCCGTGGTCGGAGAAGTTGGCCTCGCCGACCGCGAACAGGCCCGGGACGGTGGTCTGGAGGTCGTAGTCGACCCAGAGGCCGCCCATCGTGTAGTGCACGGCGGGGTAGATGCGCATCGGCACCTCGTACGGATCCTCGTCGGTGATCCGCTGGTACATGTCGAAGAGGTTGCCGTACTTGGCCTCCACCGCCGCCCGGCCCATGCGCTCGACGGCGTCGGCGAAGTCCAGGTACACACCCTGCCCGCCGGGGCCGACGCCCCTGCCCTCGTCGCAGACGTTCTTCGCGGCGCGGGAGGCGATGTCGCGCGGGACCAGGTTGCCGAAGGACGGGTAGATGCGCTCCAGGTAGTAGTCGCGCTCGTCCTCGGGGATCTCGCGGGGCGGCCGGTCGTCGCCCTTGGCCCTGGGCACCCAGATCCGGCCGTCGTTGCGCAGCGACTCGCTCATCAGGGTGAGCTTGGACTGGTGGTCGCCGGTGCGCGGGATGCAGGTGGGGTGGATCTGCGTGAAGCACGGGTTGGCGAAGTACGCGCCGCGCCGGTGCGCCCGCCAGATCGCGGTGGCGTTGGAGTTCATGGCGTTCGTCGACAGGTAGAAGACGTTGCCGTAGCCGCCGCTCGCCAGTACGACGGCGTCGGCGAAGTAGGTGCCGATCTTCCCGGTGATCAGGTCCCGGGCCACGATCCCGCGCGCCCTGCCGTCGACGACGATCAGGTCCAGCATCTCGGTGCGCGGATGCATCTCGACGTTCCCGGCCGCGATCTGCCTGCTGAGGGCCTGGTAGGCGCCCAGCAGCAACTGCTGGCCGGTCTGCCCGCGGGCGTAGAACGTGCGCGAGACCTGGACGCCGCCGAAGGAGCGGGTGTCGAGCAGGCCGCCGTACTCGCGGGCGAAGGGCACGCCCTGCGCCACGCACTGGTCGATGATCTCCACGGAGATCTGGGCGAGCCGGTGGACGTTGGACTCCCGGGCCCGGAAGTCGCCGCCCTTGACGGTGTCGTAGAAGAGGCGGTGGACGGAGTCGCCGTCGTTGCGGTAGTTCTTCGCCGCGTTGATGCCGCCCTGCGCGGCGATCGAGTGCGCCCGGCGCGGGGAGTCCTGGTAGCAGAACTGGACGACGTGGTAGCCCTGTTCGGCGAGGGTGGCGCCGGCCGAGCCGCCCGCGAGCCCGGTGCCGACCACGATGACGGTGTGCCCCCGCCGGTTGGCGGGGTTGACCAGCCTGGCCTCGAACCGGCGCTTGTCCCAGCGCTCGGCCACGGGTCCGGACGGGGCCTTGGTGTCGACGACCGGCTCACCGGTCGCGTAGTCCGCATAAGAGGTCATGTCAGCTCACCACTTGGGTCATGACGCCCACGGGTACGGCGATGAAGCCGGCCGTGAGCAGCAGCGCGAGGACGTCGGCGACGGCCTTCAGGGCGCGGTCGCGGGTGCGGCTGCCGACGCCGAGGGTCTGGGCCGCGCTCCAGAAGCCGTGCCGGATGTGCAGGCCGAGCGCGAGCATCGCGACGATGTAGATGACGTTGCCGTACCAGGTGGAGAAGGTGTCCACGACGTTCTGGTACGGGTGGCCCTCCTGGAAGCCGCCGGAGTGCACGGTGCCGGTGGTCAGGTCCAGGACGTGCCAGACGATGAACAGGCCGAGGATGATCCCGCCCCACCGCATGGTGCGGGTCGCGTAACTGGCCCGTGGCCGGCTGTGCACGTACTTGTTCGGCCGGGCCCTGATGTCACGGCGGCTGAGCTGGTAGGCGGAGGTGGCGTGGGCGGCCACGGCGACGACCAGGACGACTCGGACCAGCCACAGCGTCCACTCGTAGTGCATGAACGGCTCGCCGACGGTGCGCAGCCAGTGCGCGTAGTGGTTGAACTCCCCGGCCCCGAAGAAGATCTTCAGGTTGCCGATCACGTGGGCGACCAGGTAGAGCAGCATGATCAGGCCGCTGACGGCCATCACGGTCTTCTTGCCGACGGTCGAGTCCCACACGGTGCGTGCCATGGACGGCCGTCGGTCCGTCCGCGTTGCCAGTGCCATGGCACAAGACGCTAAAGCGAGGCATGCTCATCGGTCCAAGACATGGTACGGCTCGTTTCGATAGAGAACGGCTATGCTGGGAGGGTGCAGTTCCAGCAGCTCCAGTACTTCGTCGCGGTCGCCGAGACCCGGCACTTCACCCGGGCCGCCGATCTGGTCCATGTGGCGCAGCCCTCGCTGTCGCAGCAGATCAAGGCGCTGGAGCGGGAGCTCGGGGCGGATCTCTTCCTGCGGGCGCGCGGCAACATCACACTGACCGACGCCGGTGAGGCACTGCTGCCGCTGGCCCGGCGGATCCTGGCCGACGCGGACACCGCCCGGCACGAGGTGCAGGAGCTGGTGCAGTTGCGCAGCGGCCGGGTCCGGCTGGGCGCCACACCGAGCCTGTGCACCGGTCTGCTGCCGGACGTGCTGCGCGCCTTCCACGACCGGTATCCCGGCATCCGGCTGCTGGTCGAGGAGGGCGGCTCCCACGACCTGGTACGGGAGCTCGCGCGCGGCGCCCTGGACCTCGCCCTGGTCGTGCTCCCGCTGCCGACGCCGTCGCCGGCGCTGAACACGGTGGAGCTGCTGCGCGAGGACCTGGTGGTCGTGTCGTCACCGGAGTCGACGGCGCCGGGCCGGGGCGGCCGGGAGGTCCGCATCGCCGACCTGGAGACCGAGCGGCTGGTGATGTTCCGGCACGGCTACGACCTGCGGGAGCTGACGGTGGCCGCCTGCCGCTCCGCCGGGTTCGAGCCGGACTTCGCGGTGGAGGGCGGCGAGATGGACGCCGTGCTGGGGTTCGTACGGGCGGGGCTCGGGGTGGCCGTCGTACCGCGCATGGTCGCGACGAGGTCCGGACACGGACTACGGGTCACCCCGTTGGCCCGGCCGGGCCTGCACCGCACGATCGCGCTGGCCCACCGCAGCGATGTGGCTCCGCCTCGGGCCGCGAGGGAGTTGCAGCGGATGCTGCTGGAGCGGTGAGGCTCCGCCGGCCGTACCTTCCCGCGAGCGCCGCCCGCGACGGCCCCGTGCCCCTGCCGGGGCGGGTCGGTCAGGCCGTGTCCGGGGGCACCGGGGTGGCCTGGTGGTAGTACATGCGCCAGCCTGTCTCCTCATCGCGCTTGCGCCACAGGGAAGTGCGGCGGGCGCGCCGCCCGGCGAAGACCGTCTCGAAGGTGAGGTGCACCAGGCCGGGTGCCAGCAGGACGCCGCGGATGTCCGACGGCTCGTAACGCGGGCCGTCCGCCGAGCTGCCCGGCTTGTCGGGCAGGCCGGCGATCATCTCCTCGTACGTGTAACGCCGTCCGGAGGCGCCGACCTCGACGAACTCCGGATCGAGCAGCTCCAGAGCGAGGGCCCGCGAAGACCGCACCACGGGGTGCATGAGCCGGAGCTCCCCGTCGACGGCCCCCTGCACATCGCTCGCATCACTCATGCGAAGTCACCCCGTCGCGTCCACCAGTGCCAGGTCGTGCAGTCGTTCCGGGGGGCCCGGGCGGGCGTAGTACCAGCCCTGGGCGGTGTCGCAGCCGAGGATGCGGAGTTGTTCGGCCTGGGCGCCGGTTTCCACGCCCTCCACCGTGACCGCGAGGTCGAGGCTGTGGGCGAGGGAGACGATCCCCTCGACGATCTTCAGGTCGACGGGGTCGGCCGGGAAGCGCTGCATGCTCTGGGTGAAGGAGCGGTCCAGTTTGAGGATGCTCACCGGCAGGCGGCGCAGGTTGGCGAGGTTGGAGTACCCCGTGCCGAAGTCGTCGAGGGCGATGTCGACGCCCATCTCGTGCAGCCGGCGCAGGGGTTTGAGCAGGTCGTCGTCGGCGCCGATGAGCGCGGACTCGGTGACCTCCAGGCACAGCGAGTCGGGGGCGATGCCGATCCGCTCCAGGATGTCCACCGTGTCCTGCACCAGCCCGGGGTGGGTCAGCTGGCACGGCGAGAGGTTGACGTTGATGCGCAGCGGACCGGAGGCCTCCTGGTCGCCGTACCGTTCCCGCCAGTCGCGGGCCTGCCGCACGGACTCCTCCAGCACCCAGCGGCCGAGCGGCACGATCAGACCGGTGTGCTCGGCGAGCGGGATGAACCGGTCCGGGCCGAGCACCCCGTGCTGCGGGTGCAGCCAGCGCACCAGCGCCTCCGCGCCCCGCACGCTGCCGTCGCCGAGGTGCACCAGCGGCTGGTACTCGATGAAGAACTCGCCGCGGTCCAGGGCCGTGGGCAGGGCCGTGGTCAGCCCGTGGCGGGTGATGGCGCGGGCGTCGGCCTCCGGGTCGGCGAGCTCAAAGCGGTTGCCGCCCGCCGACTTGGCCCGGTACATGGTGATGTCGGCGCTGCGCAGCACCTCCGCCGGGGTCCGCTCCCCCGCCGGGCCCTCGACGATGCCGATGCTGCCGCGCACCAGCAGGTCACGGCCGTCGATGCTGACCGGGGTGACCAGCGCGTGCATGATGCGCTCGGCGAGCTCGTCGACCTCCTGCTCGGTGCCGGGCCCGGTGGTCAGCGCCACGAACTCGTCGCCGCCGAGCCGGGCGACCATCTCGCCGGGCGCGGTCGCGCAGGACTGGAGCCGGTCGGCGACCTCCACCAGCAGCCGGTCCCCGGCCGCGTGGCCGAGGCTGTCGTTGATGGTCTTGAAGCCGTCGAGGTCGAGGTAGCACAGCCCGAAGCGCTGGCCCTCGCCCGCGTTCAGCGCCTTCTCCAGGCGCTCGAAGAACAGCGTGCGGTTGGGCAGGCCGGTCAGCGCGTCATGGGTGGCCTCGTAGCGCAGCCGGAGGTTGAGCAGCCGCCGCTCGGTGGTGTCCTCCATGAGGGCGAGCTGGTACTGCGGGTCGCCGTCGGCGTCGCGCAGCAGGGAGACCGTCAGGTTGGTCCACAGGACGGTCCCGTCCGGGCGGTTGAACGGCTTCTCCACGTGGTAGTGCTCGCGGTCGCCGCGCACGAGTTCGTCGTAGAGCTTCCAGACGTGGGGCGCGTCCTCGGGGTGCGTCCACTCCATGACGTTGCGGCCGCGCATCGCCTGCTCGGAGCCGCCGAACATGCGCAGCAGCGCGGTGTTGACCTGGAGGATGTTGCCGTCCAGGTCGGCGATGCCGATCCCTATCGCGGCGCCCTCGAAGACGGCGCGGAAGCGGGCCTCGCTGGCGTGCAGCGCCTGCGCCACCACGCCCTGCGCCCTGAGCGCGGCCTGGGCGATGGCCTCCTGCTCGGCCAGGGTGCGCTCCCTGAGCGCCTGCGCGAACCCGGCGGCCATCGCGTGCTGGAGCCTGGAGGAACGCATCCGGAGCTCGTCCTGGGGGCCGTCCGCGCCGCAGTAGAGCACCAGGTAGGCGTCGACGCAGTCCAGGGTGCGGCTGAGCGCCTCGGGGTCGGTGCAGTGCGCCTGGATCAGCGCCGCGCCGACCGCCCTGCCCTCGTCCGCGTCGAAGCTGCGCGCCCGCACCACCTCGCTCAGCCGGCGTGCGAGCGGCAGCAGTTGCTCCTCGAACTCCGGCCGGGTCAGCGACGTCGAGGTCACCGGGAACACCGCCCGGCTCCAGATCGTCGCGAACCGGCGAAGTCTGTCCTCCGGCCCGTCCGGCTCCGCGCTCACGCCGTACGCCCCACGCCGGCGAATCCGGAGAAGGCGTACGGATCCTCCTCCTCCGGCGGCGTCTGAGGCCGCCAGTGCGGCATCGGCACCAGTCCGGGTTCCACCATGTCGTACCCCTCGAAGAACCGCGCGATCTCGTCGCGCGAGCGCATGATCAGCGGATTGCGAATGCCCTTGTACACGTCCACCGCGCCCTCGGCCCGCTCGGCGGCGACGGGGATTCCCTCGTACGAGGCATGCGTGAGGATCAGCAGGCTGCCGGGCGCGAGCGCCTCGCTCAGCCGGGCCACCGCACTGTAGGGGTCGTCCGCGTCTTCCACGAAGTGCAGTATGGCAACGAGAAGCAGGGCGACTGGCCGATTCAGGTCGATCAGTGCCCCGACCTGGGGGCTGGCCAGGATCTCGTCGGGCTTGCGGAGGTCGGCGGCGACCACACCCGTGCCGGTGGTGCCCGCCAGGACCGCCTCGGTGTGCGACACGGCCACCGGGTCGTGGTCCACGTACACCACGCGTGCGTCCTCGGCGGCCGCCTGCGCCACCTCGTGGACGTTGCCGAAGGTGGGTATGCCGGAGCCGATGTCGAGGAACTGGGTGACGCCCTCGGCGCAGGCGAAGCGCACGGCACGGCGCAGGAACGCCCGGTTCGCCTGCATGATCTTGGGAAGTCCCGGCATGAAGTCCAGGGCCCTGCGGGCCGCTTCCCGGTCGACCTCGAAGTTGTACGAACCGCCCAGGTAGTAGTCGTAGATGCGCGCGACGCTCGGCACCGAGATGTCGATGCTCCGTGGAGCCCAGGCGGGACGTTCCATGTATCTCTCCAAGGCATAGGCGATCCGGTGTTCGAGCTGAGGCTACTGATCGCCCGCCAAAGGAGCGACCCGAAACGGAAATTGACCATCCGTTCCCGGTCACGGCCTGCGGTGTGTGCCGGTGCGGTGCCGCCACGTGACGGGCGCCCGGCACAGCGGTCCGCCCCCTCCGTGCGGTGCGGAGGGGGCGGACCGGTGGCCGGGCGCCTGTTGTCGTCGTGCGATCAACCCTGGGGAGGTGATGACTACTTCGACGGGGCGCCGACCAGCTTGCCGGTCGGCGAGACGGCGTACCAGGTGCCGCCCACGCCCTGACCGTTGGTGTCCCCGGCCTTCTTGTCGCCGGAGAAGGTGTAGATCGGCCAGCAGTCGACCGTCATCTGCTTCTCGCCGTTGTCGGTACGGGCGAAGCCCATCAAGCCCTTCTTCTCGACGCCCTTGGTGTCGTTGGCGTTGACCTCGGCGACGGCCGGCCACTTCTCCAGGCAGGCGCCGGTGCAGTTCGAGACGGGCTTGGGCCACGCCTTGTCCTTGATGAAGCGGTAGACCGTCATGCCGTTCTTGTCGACGATGATGTCGCCGAGCTTGGCGTCCTTGCGCACGGACAGGCCGGGCAGGGCCGAGAGGGTCGCCTTCTTGCCATCGGGGGCCAGCGCGAACCACTTGCCGCCCACACCCTGGCCGTTGACGTCACCGGCGTTGACGTCCTTGGCGTAACGGTAGGCCGGCCAGCCGCCGATGGTCAGCTGCTTGGTGCCGTCCGGGCGGGTGACCTCGCCCAGCAGCGACTTGTCGATGCCGGCACCGGCCTCGGCGTCGTCCGCGGGGACCGGCGGCCAGGTGGTGGCGCAGTCGCCTTCGCAGTTCGACTTGGGCGGGTTGGCGGTGTCCTTGTCGAAACGGTAGAGGGTGAGGCCCGCCCCGTCGTTCAGTACCTTGCCGAGGTCGGGGTTGCTGGCCACCGTCAGCTTGCCCGCGGGCTCCACCGCGGCGGGGGAGGCGCTGCTCTGCTGCCCGTCGGCGCCGTAGCCGTTGCCCGCACCGGTGCCCGTACCGGTCCCGGTGCCGGTACCCGTGCCGACGCCGCCGGACGTCGCCGGGGCCGTGGCGCCGACGTTCTGGGCCGCCGACGACGGGGTCGTGGAATTGTCCTGACCGCACGCCGTCGTCAGCGCCAGCACCGACACGGCTGTCGCCGCCAGTGAGGCGCTCCGCCAGGAGGTCTTCATCGCTAACTCCCCATAATCGCCTGGATATTGCAGCGCCTGCTGCGCCGCCGCACGACACTGGGTACGGACGGGACGGGCGGAAGTGTTCAACGGGCGCACAAATTTCTTTCGGAACTCTGTGCCTGCCGGGGTCCGCGCCGTCCGCTGGCGGACAAACCACCCCGCACTGTTTGTCCACCCTTCGGGTCAATCCGCCCGCTATCCGGCTTACGGAGCCCGGCGACGCCTCATGATCTCCGTCGTGCATGGACCCGAACCGACCCGACTCGCGTCCGCCGCAAGGGTGTTGGCCCTGGCGGCGCTGACCTGGGGGCTCGTGGGCTGTCCGGTCGGCACGGCGACGGCCGACGCCTGCGCGTACGCCTCCACGGGCCCGGACGGCACATGGGCGGTGGCCGTCGCCGGGGACTCCTGGCCGACGCCCCCGCCCTGCCCGACGCCCACTCCACCGCCGTGCCCGACGCCGACCCCCACCCCGACACCGACGCCCGCGCCACCCAAGCCCACCCCCACGCCCGAACCACCCCCGCCCCCGCCGAAGCCGAAGCCGAAGCCCACTCCGGCCCCGGCCCCCGAGCCGAGACCGAAGCCGCCGCCTCCCGCCCCGGCGCCGCCCCCGCCGAAGCCCACACCGACACCGCCCCCACCGCCCCCGCCGAAGCCGACCCCGCCGCCCAGGCCCACCCCGCACCCCTCGCCGACCCCGGTGAGCTATCCGCGGTACCAGCCGCAGCCGCCCCACCACCCGTCGCACGGCGGCACCTCTCCCGTCACCTACGTCCTGCTCATCACCGTGCCCGCGGTGGTCGCCGTCGCCGCGCTGCGCCCGCGGTGAAGCGCCGAACCTTGGAGGAGTCCTTTGTCGGAATGGCTTGTTCTCGCCTTCGCGATGCTGGCCGCGTGCGCCGTGGTGGTCGTCATCACCCTGGTAAGGCACCGCAGGGCGCCGGAGGACGAGGACCCCAGCGACACCCCCGACGTCATCGAGTACATGACGATGTGGATCGGCGTCGTGTACGCCATCGTGCTGGGCCTGGCCATCGCCGGGGTGTGGGAGGCCCGCAGCGCCGCCCAGGACCACGTGCAGGCGGAGGCCCAGGCGCTGCACGAGATCTCCGAGCGGGTCCGGGTCTATCCGCCCGACGTCCGTGACCGCATTCGAGCCGATGTCAACGCCTATGTCGGACACGTCGTCACCACCGAGTGGAAGACCATGTCCGACCACGGCCACGTCACCGCGCGCGGTACCGCGCTGCTGAAGCGCGTCCGCGAGGACGTCACGGACTACGAGCCCAAGACGGACTTCCAGGCGCAGGCGTACCAGCCGCTCGTCGACCAGGTGGCCGCCGCCGACCAGGCGCGCAACGCGCGGGCGGACTCGACCGGCTCGACCATGCCGGGCGTGGTCTGGTTCGGGCTGCTGACCGGTGCCGTGATCACCATCTGCATGGTCTTCGCGTTGCAGATCAGACGTACGGCACGCGAACTGGTCCTCGCCGGGCTGTTCTCCGCCCTGATCGCCTTCCTGCTCTTCCTGATCTGGGACTTCGACGCGCCCTACAGCCGGGGCATCGCGGCCTCGGCGGAGCCGTTCCTGAACCTCTTCCCGAGCATCAGGGGGTGACCTGACGGGCTTTCGCCCCGGCTCCGTCGGGAGTCCGGGGCGAAAGCCCGTCAGACCCGGTCAGGTCCGCTTCTCGTTGCGCCGGCGCAGCACGTACACGCCTCCGCCGATCACGGCCGAGGCGACCAGCGCGCCGCCGATGGCCATGTCGGCCGCGGTCGCCCCGGAGGAGCTGCTGCCGCCGACCCCGCCCAGTACGCCGCCGATCACGGTGAACGCCGTCGGGTTGGTCAGGGTACGGCCGTTGCAGTTGACCCTGATCTCGTCCGTGCCGGGACGGACGCCGCTGTTGACCGTCGCGATGCCCCTCGAGACGTTGTTGCCGATCGCCGTCAGCACGGCGCTGCCGAAGGCCGGCGAGGTCATGCTTCCGCCGTTGCACCCCTCCACGGTGACGCTGAGCCGTCCGCCGGGGGCGATCGCGCTGGGCGAGGCGACGATGTTGCGCGTGCCGAAATTGTTGCCGGTGCCCTGGAGGGCGCCGTTGCCCTGGAGCGTGCCGTTGCCGAGGATGTTGCCCGAGACGTTCCCGTTCCCCGGGAAGTTGCCGTTGCCCGGGATGTTGCCACGGCCTTGGTTGCCGAAGTTGCTACGCCCCTGACCGGCGAACGGGTCGATGACCACACCGCTCGCACCGCCCAGGTCGTTGTTGCCCGTCACGCCTCCGTTGCCCATGCCGTCCGCGACGGCCACGGGGGCGGTGAGCCCGAGAACGGCGACCGCTGTGCACGCGGCCGCCAGGGCACGAGAGTTGCGCATGTGATCCTCCGCGGGAGGCGTTCCGGGGTCCGTCCCCGGACGATCGGCGAGAAAGCACCTCCCGCATAGACCCTGAGGCGCGCGGAACACGCCCGCATGTCGAGAATGGTCCGTCCGGGTGAGACAGCACCCCCCGAGAAAAGCGCACCATCGGATAATTGCGCAGGTCACGGGCCGTCAGAAAAATTCTCGGAACGGCAACTCGGATGGCGCACGGCCACTCCGTTCGGGCCACCCGTTCGCCCGCCGCCCCGTCGCCGGGCGCGTCCGGGGGACTTAGCGTTTGCCCATGCGCGAGGGACGTCATGACGGCCGTGTCGACTGGGGATGGCGCACGCCCGCGTCCGATCCGGCCGCGCTGGCCGAAGAGGAGGCGCGGCGGCGGAAGCGCGCACCCTGGGGCGTGGTCGCGCTGGTTCTGCTGACCGGACTGGCCCTGATCCGCAACGGTTCGGGAGAGTTCGACACAGGCCCGCCGCAGCCCGCGTCGGCGGCGGCCGCGGACAGCGGCGCGGGCGCCGGCGCCTTCGCGGACTCCCCCGCCCCGCTGGCGTTCTCCGTGGTCGACCGGGTGCGGATCCCAGCGATCCAGGTCGACGCCCCGGTCGTCCCGGTCGGTCTGGACTCGGACGGCTGGGTCGCCGCGCCGCCCCCGGACAACCCCAACCTGGCCGGCTGGTTCACCGGTGCGGTGTCCCCCGGCGAGAAGGGCACGGCCGTCATCGTCGGCCACGTCGACAACCAGCAGGGCCCCGCCGTGTTCTACGGGCTCGGGGCCCTGAAGAAGGGCAACCGGATCGAGGTGGCCCGCCAGGACGGAAAGATCGCGGTGTTCGAGATCTACGGCGTCGAGGTCTTCGCGAAGAAGGACTTCCCCGGTGACCGGGTCTACGCGTCGAAGGGCACACCGGAACTCAGGGTCATCACGTGCGGCGGAGGTTTCTCCAAGCAGAACGGCTACGACGGCAACGTCGTCGTCTTCGCCCGCCTGACCGAGGTCCGCTGAGCGCCTCGGCACTTCCGGTCAACCGCGGCGCCGGTGGGGGACGGTGACGTGGTAGCCGGAGTCCAGGAGGTACGGCAGGTACGTGCGCAGCGCCTGGACGCTCTGCGAGCGGTCGCCCCCGGCGTCGTGGGAGAGGACCACGACGCCGGGGCCGGCGCCGCTCTCGACCCGGTCGACGACGGTGCGGGTGCCGGGGGTCGTCCAGTCGCGGCTGTCGACCGTCCAGGCGAGCGGCTCCATGCCCATCTCGGCCCCCAGTTGGAAGGCCGCGCGGTTCCAGGCGCCGTAGGGGGCGCGGAACCACTGGGGGCGCTCGCCGTAGGCGTCCTCGATGACGTCGCTGGTGCGCTCCATCTCGTCACGGATCTCCGCCCGGTCCAGCTGGGTGAGCTGCGGGTGGGTCCAGGTGTGGTTGCCCACGACGTGCCCGGCGTCGGCCATCCGCGCCAGCAGTTCCTTGTTGTCGACGGCCATCTCGCCGCACACGAAGAACATCGCGCGGACGTCGTACTTCGCCAGGGTGTCCAGGATGTGCGGGGTGTAGCGGGGGTCCGGTCCGTCGTCGAAGGTCAGCACCATGGTCCGGCCGCGTACGGGGAACCGCATGATGGGTTCACTGCGTACCGCGAGCCGTCCGGGCCGGGCGGGCGGCGGCGCGTCTCCGGTCAGCGGCCGAAGGCGGTAGGCGGACGGCCTCAGCGCGGCGCGGGCCTGCGGGCCGGCGGCGGGACCGGCACCGGCCCGCAGGGGTTCCTCCCCGCCCGTCCCCGCGATGAACAGTCCGGCCGTCCCCGCGGCCCCCACGGCTGCGGCGCCGGCGAGGAGAGCCTGGCGGCGCGTGAGCAACTGGTCCTTCGTCATGACTCATCAGTCGCCCGCACGCCGTCGGCGCACCACGACGACACCGGTGCGGAGGCACGGAAGCACTCGCCCGGCCCAGCCGTGTCCGGCCGAACGCGGGACCCGGTGGCGGCCCGGAGGCGGCCCGGTGGCGGGCCCCGGTGGCGGACTCCGGCACCGGCGCGCCGGTGGGGTTCCGATAGCCTCGCAGCCGTGACGGAACAGCACTCCCACCAGTTCGAACGGGGCACGGACGGGCCCAAGGTCATCGTCGCCGGCGTGGACGGCTCCGAGTCCTCGCTCAGGGCCGCCGCCTACGCGGGCGGTCTCGCGCGGCGCCAGCACGCGCTGCTCGCGGTCGTGTACGTACAGCCGGTGATGGCGGCGGGCGCGGCCCTCGGGGCGCCGGTGGCGGAGACGACCGACGAGATCGCCGAGGACCTGGCCGCCCAGATCCGGGAGGCGGCGGAGCGCGTCAAGGGCATCTACGACGTCCGCTGGGAGTTCCACACCTTCCGCGGCGACCCCTTCAGCGGCCTGGTGAAGGCGGCGGACGACCTGAAGGCCGACGCCGTGGTCGTCGGTGCCTCGGAGCAGGCCGGGCACCGCATCATCGGCTCGGTGGCGATCCGGCTGGTGAAGGCGGGGCGGTGGCCGGTGACGGTCGTTCCGTAGCCTCGCGGGGTCCGCGCCACAGCAGCGGCGGGGTCGCGAGGAGCAGGACGCCGGCGAGGGCGATCGCGACGCGCGGGCCGGTGAGACCGGCCAGCAGGCCCCACAGGGCGGTCAGCGCGGCGGTGGTGGCCTTGCCGGTGACCGACCAGGCGGACAGGGTGCGGACGACCCGGTCGTCCGGGGTGCACTGAAGGCGGCGGGTGGCGTACACCGGGCTGTAGACGGCCGAGCAGGTGATCACCCCGAGCTCCAGGACCATCACCAGCAGCAGTCCGGGCAGCCCGGGCCGGACGAAGGCCAGCCCGAGCGGCCAGACGACGCGCAGGGCGCCCGCGGCGCGCAGCACCCGCACCTGCCCGTGGCGGGCGACCAGCGGTCCGGCCAGCCGGGAGCCGACCAGGCCGCCGAGGCAGGGCGCGGCGAAGGCGAGGCCGTACTGCCAGGGGGCGAAGCCGAGCGGGCCGAGCATGAGGACGGCCAGCGGCGGCACGGCGACCATGATCAGGGCGTTGGCCGCGAGGTTGTTGAAGAACAGCGGCCGCAGCTCCGGGCTGGTGAGGATGTGCCGCCAGCCGTCGAGCAGGTCGGCGGCCCGCGGGCGTTCCGCCTTCCCCCGCTCGGGGTGCGGCTCGCCGCCACCGACGGCCCGGATGCCGAGCGCCGACAGCAGGAAGCTGACCGCGTTCGCCACGACCGTCGTGACCGGGCCGAACAGGCCGATCGCGGCGCCGCCGAGGGGCGGCCCGAGGACCAGCGCGGTCCAGTTCGTGGACTCGAACCGGGCGTTGGCGATGAGCAGTCGGTCGGCCGGCACGAGGCTCTTCAGGAAGGCGCCGGAGGCCGCGTTGAAGGTGATGTCGGCGGCCGCGACGATCACGGAGACCAGCAGCAGCTGGCCGAGGCCGAGCCAGCCGAACGCGTAGGCGGCGGGGATCGTCAGCAGGGCGGCGCACCTGATCAGGTCCATCCCCGCCATCACCGGCCGCTTGCGCCGGAACTCCACCCACGGCCCGAGCGGCACCGCCGCCACGGCACCCACGGCGGGCCCGGTCGCGGCGAGCAGCGCCACCTCGGCGGACCCGGCGTGCAGCGCGAGAACCGCGATCACCGAGAACGCGTCGAAGGCGAGCCAGGTACCGACCGCGCTCACCGAGTACGCGGCCCACAGCCACCCGAACCGCCGTCCCATGCCCGACCTCCCCGTAGCCCCGGGACATGAAATCGGGCGGGTGACCGCCGGATCAAACAACCTCCGGGGCGATCTTTCACAACCGTGGGTTGTACGGTGCCTCCGCCCGCCCGCCGCGAACTCGGGCGTCCGTGCGCGGGGGGTTCACTCCGGCGCGCCACTGAGCCATCATGATCCGCCGTCAGCCGTTACGGTGGGCGAAGAGGTGAGGCGCATGGCCAGGCTCCGCGCGGGTGAAGGCATTCTCCGCCGCAAACCCATCGAACACATCGAGGAGACCGAGCTCGGCGAGGGTCCCCGCCTCGACAGATCGCTCGGTCTGTGGCAGCTCACCGCGATCGGCGTGGGCGGCATCATCGGGGCCGGCATCTTCACCCTGGCCGGCACGGTGGCCAACGGCACGGCGGGGCCCGCGGTGCTGGTCTCCTTCCTCATCGCCGGTCTCGCCAGCGCCTGCGCCGCCCTGTCGTACGCCGAGTTCGCGGGGCTGATCCCGAAGGCCGGCTCCGCCTACACCTACGGTTACGCCGTCCTCGGCGAGTTCGCGGGCTGGTTCATCGGCTGGGACCTGCTGCTGGAGTACACCGCGATCGTGGCGGTGGTCGCGATCGGCATCTCCGGGTACTTCGGGTTCCTGGTCGAGGAGTTGGGCGCGCACCTGCCCGCCTGGATGCTGGGGGCGCCGGGAACCGGTAACGGGCACCGGGTCGACCTGTTCGCCGCGATCCTCTGCCTGCTCATCGCCTGGCTGCTGACTCAGGGCATCCGCAGCGCGGCCCGCTTCGAGACGTTCGTGGTGGCGGTGAAGGTGCTGGTGGTGCTGGTGGTGATCGGCGTGGGCGTGTTCCACATCGACTCCGCGAACTACCACCCGTTCTTCCCGTTCGGGATCAGCGGGGCGTTCACCGGCGCGGCGACCGTGTTCTTCGCGGTCTTCGGCTACGACGCGATGTCGACGGCGGCCGAGGAGTCACAGGACGCCCAGCGGCACATGCCGAAGGCGATCATCTACTCGCTGGCGATCTCGATGGTCCTGTACGTGGCGGCCTGCCTGGTGCTGACCGGCATGCAGAACTACAAGGACATCGACCCGGAGAGCGGCTTCTCCTCGGCGTTCAAGGCGGTGGGGCTGAACGGGCTCGCGGACGTGATCGCGGTGGGCGCGATCATCGGCATCCTCACGGTGATGTTCACCTTCATGCTGGGTGTCACCCGGGTCTGGTTCTCCATGTCCCGCGACGGGCTGCTGCCCCAGTGGTTCGCCAAGACGCACCCGACGCGGCACGTGCCGACACGGGTCACGTGGATCGTCGGCGCGGCGTCGGCCCTGATCGCCGGGTTCGTCCCGATCGCGGAGGCGGCGGAGCTGACCAACATCGGCATCCTGCTGGCGTTCGTGGTGGTGTGCACCGCGGTCATCGTGCTGCGCTACCGGCAGCCGGACCTGCCGCGCGGCTTCCGCACACCGTGGATGCCGTTCGTGCCGGCGCTGGGGGTCGTCTTCTCGATCTGGCTGATCACGTTCCTCCAGTGGCAGACGTGGGTGCGGTTCGCCGTGTGGTTCGTGGTGGGCTGCGTGATCTACTTCGGTTATTCGTACCGGCGGTCGGCGCTGGCGAGAAGCGCGCCGACGGAGGGTTAGGCCGGCGGAGGGTCGGGCCGGCTGACGGTCAGGGCGGGCGCTCGCGGTGTCACCGGCCCATCAGCAGGCCGTCCCTCGCCGCGCCGCGGGCGAGCACCGTGCCGCGGATCTCGTCGCGCACACCGGTCAGGTCGGCGCCGCCGGCGATCGCCTGGCCGAGGTCGACCACCCGGCCGGCGTCGAGGTCGTACATCTGCGGGACGAACTCGGCGCGGGTGACCTCCCAGCGGCCGCCGGGACGGGTCGGCGGGGTGAAGGTGAAGCGGCCGAGGGTGGACTCGTTGCCGCCCCGGTTGCGGACGTTCCGGTCGTCCGGCGGGGTGCCGGTGATCTGGTCGCCCAGGCCGTAGGCCACCCAGGTGCCGTTGACCTTCTCGTAGGCCTGCGGGACGTGGGCGCCGGTGCCGAGGACGAGGTCGATGTCGGGGCGGCCGCCCGTACGCGCGGCGGTGAGCCGCTCGGCGAGGGCGAGCTGGCGCCGGTCGGGGGCAGCCTGCCCCTCGGTGCCCCAGTGCAGGGAGACGACGACCACGTCGGCGCCGGCCTGCCGGGCGGCGCGGGCGTCGGCGAGGACCCGGTTCTCGTCGATCAGGTCGACGGCCCAGGGCTGCCCCGGGGGCATCCGGAGGGCGTCGGTGGCGTCCGTGTACGCGAGCTGCGCGACCTTCGCCGGGCCCGCGCGCAGGATCGTCGGGGTGTGCGCCTCGGCCTCGGTGCGCGCGGTCCCGGTGTGGCGCAGGGCCGCCCTGTCCATGGCGTCCAGGGTGCGCCGGATGGCGGCCGGGCCGCTGTCGGTGGCGTGGTCGGAGGCGGTGGAGCAGCTGTCGTAACCGGTGGCGACGAGCGCCTCGGCCAGCTCCGGCGGGGACTCGAAGGCCGGACGC
Organism: Streptomyces sp. NPDC001480; assembly: GCF_042894725.1. Classification (NCBI taxonomy): domain Bacteria; kingdom Bacillati; phylum Actinomycetota; class Actinomycetes; order Kitasatosporales; family Streptomycetaceae; genus Streptomyces; species Streptomyces sp. NPDC001480. The sequence goes on from NZ_JBIAVX010000001.1 coordinate 452,361, forward strand.
CCGCCGGTGCCGGGCCGCGCCCCCCGGACGGTCTCCAGGTGACACAGGGCCAGGTCGGCCGTGTAGACGGCACCTTGGGAGCCGGCCAGCATCGGGCGGAAGTCGTGGCCGGTGCCGCGGGCGTCGAAGCGGGCCCGGTCCACGGCGGCACCGTCCGGCAGGACGGCTCCCGAGGCGACCAGGGTGAAGCCGGGCGCGAGCGCGGGCGGCGCGGGCCTTCCCGGCCGTGCCGAGGGGCCCGGCGGCCTCGGCTCGTCCCGCATCTGGGCCTGGCAGGCGGCGCCCCCTGCGAGGAGCGCGGTCAGGGCCAGGGCCACCTGCCGTCTGAGTGCGATCATCAGTTCACCCCACGGTTATCGCATTTAAAGATAAAACCGATAAAACAGATAAATAGGTACGAAGCTGGATGGCGTCGCAAACGGCTCAGGCGCCCTCATTGACCCGTCCGGTGTCACCGCGGCAGCGGAGCGGACCGTTCACCGAACCGTTCGTCGACGCGATCGACCGTCCGTCGCAGATCCCCGTGCGCCCCCTGTCGCCGGGCCGGACCCTGCGGTGCCATACGGCCATGACGGCCGGAACCACCCTGCCCACCGGGACGACGACCGCCGAGCACGAGCTCGCCGCGCTCCAGCGCGAGCACGGCCGACCGCTCTTCGCGCTGCTGCTGCGGCTGTGCGACGGGGACCGGCAGCGCGCCGAGGACCTCGCGCAGGAGACCCTCGTACGCGCCTGGCAGCATCCCGAGGCGCTGCGCGCCGACGACTTCGACTCCGTACGGCCCTGGCTGCTGACCGTGGGCCGGCGGCTCGCCATCGACGCCCGCCGGGCCCGGCAGGCACGGCCGCCCGAGGTCGGCGACGCGGTGCTGGAGAACGCCCGGGTGATCGGCGACCACGCCGAGCGGGCGGCCGCGATGCTCGACGTGCGCGAGGCTGTGAAGACACTCACTCCGGAGCACCGTGAAGTCCTGGTGCTCGTGTACTTCCAAGGGGCGAGTGTTGCGGAGGCCGCGGAAACCCTCGGGATTCCGCCCGGTACCGTGAAGTCCCGCGCGTATTACGCGCTGCGCGCCCTGCGCCGGGTGCTTCCGGGTTACGCGGCCGACCTGCGATGAAACCTCTTCAGGGCAAAGGCTTCGTAAAGCGCCTTGCTGAGGACCCCGGTTGAGCAATCAGCTGTCTTCATCCGTGTTCCGGACTGGGGGTTCGGGCGACGCGCGCACGTACCGCACGTACCGGAGGAAGGCAGGAAGGGATGCTGCACAGAGGCCAAGAAGGCACGCCCGGTGCCGACGGCGGTGAACTGACCGTCCCCATGGCTTGGCTGTACGCCGAGTACATCGCCGACGAGCTGCTGCGGACCGGGGACCTGATGCCGCCGACGTCCTTCGAGTTCCGGGCCGGCCGGGACGCGCTGGCGCTGACCGTCTTCCTGTCCGACACCGACGGCGAGCTCTCCGGCATCCGGGTCGTCTCCCAGCTGGAGACCTGGCTGTCGCTGACGGCGTACGACCAGCCGTGGCAGGACTGGGTGCGCGAGCGCATGGCGGAGCTCGCCGCCGAGCCGACGGACACCCCGTCGCCGGACCTGGCGCTGGCCGCGGACGCCTGGCGGTGGCTGGAGGAGACCGAGCTGCTCGCGCCCGATCTGGACGCCGTGCCGGGCGGCGGACCGGTGGTCGGCGAGGAGGACGGACCGAAGGTCTGGACGCCCGCGTGGCGGCTCGGACTGCCGCTCGGCCACCTGGCCATCCACCTCTTCTGAAGTGCCTTCTGAACTTTTTTCGAAGACGGACCAATCCGCGTGCCCGGCCGTTACGAATCCGTTGGTTACGATTCTGTACGCGCCTTGAGTGATTCCTCTGTCCGGTGCGTACGGGTGGGAGCAAGGAGTAACCCCACCCGCACCCATCGGCATGAGGATTCGGCATGAGGTCCCTGGAACGGCATCGCGACGTCGGCGCTTACGCGCTCGGCGTGCTCGACGAGGCGGAGGCTTTCCGCTTCGAGGACCACCTCATGGAGTGCCCCCAGTGCGCGGCACACGTGACCGAATTCGGGCCCGCGGCCCGGCAGTTGCTGCTGTACCGGCGGGCGACCCCGCGCTTCGTGCACCCCATGGCACAGCCCGGGCCCCGGATGCTGGACGGCCTGCTGGCCGCGGTGTCCACCCGGCGGCGGGCCGGCCGCCGGCGCTTCCTGTACGGCCTGGCCGCCTCGGTGGTGTTCGCGGTGGCCGGTCCCTCGATCGCCATGTACGCGACCCACGGGAGCGGCACCGGCGGCGCCACCGCGCAGGTCATGGCGGCGACCGACGCGCACTCGGGTGTGTGGGCCCAGGTCACCGTCAAGGACGACGAGCACGGCAGCGACGTGCAGCTGAAGGTCAAGGACGGCGTCGGCTCCCGCTCCTGCCGGCTCGTCGCCGTCGGCCGCGACGGCTCGGAGCAGGTCATCACCAGCTGGGCCCAGGCCGGCCACGGCGCCGGCATGGCCACCGTCGAGGGCGGCTCCTCGATGCACATGGCCGATGTCGCCACGTACGAGGTGCGCACCGCGGAGGGCCAGAAGCTGCTGACGCTGGACGCCGGGTAGCCGCTGTGCGGGCGGGCGGCTACTTCAGCAGCCGTGACATCCTGCGGTCCGCGAGTGGCTTGCCGCCCGTCTGGCAGGTGGGGCAGTACTGGAGCGAGGAGTCGCTGAAGGAGACCTCGCGGATGGTGTCGCCGCAGACCGGGCAGGGCTCGCCGGTGCGGCCGTGCACCCGCAGGCCGCTCTTCTTCTCCGCCTTCAGCCGGCCGGCGGCCAGACCGCGGGAGCGTTCGACCGCCTCGGTGAGGGTGGTGCGCAGGGCCGTGTGCAGGGTGCGCACCTCGTCCGGGGTGAGGGAGGCGGCCAGCTTGAACGGGGACATGCGCGCCGCGTGCAGGATCTCGTCGCTGTAGGCGTTGCCCACGCCCGCGATGAGGCTCTGGTCGCGCAGGGCGCCCTTCAGCTGTCTGCGTTCGTCCTTCAGCAGGGCGGCGAGCCGGTCGGCGTCGAAGTCGCCGGCGAGCGGGTCCGGGCCGAGGCGGGCGATGCCCGGGACCTCCCGTGGATCGTGCACGACGTACACCGCGAGGCGCTTCTGCGTGCCGGCCTCGGTGAGGTCGAAGCCCTCACCGGTCTCCAGGGCCACGCGCAGGGCGAGGGGGCCCTTTCCCGGGCGGGGCGGGCCGTCGGGGAGTCGTTCCTTCCACTGGAGCCAGCCGGCGCGGGCCAGGTGGGTGACCAGGCGGGGGCCGCCGTCCGTCGCGATGTCGAGGAACTTGCCGTGCCGCCGCACGGACGTGACCTCGCGGCCCTCCAGGGCGGTGAGCGGCGGCTCGTACGTCTTCAGGACGCTGATCGCCACGGGCAGCACCCGCACCACCTCGTGGCCGACCAGGTGCTCGGCCAGGAAGTCCTTCAGCGCCTCCACCTCTGGCAGTTCCGGCATACGTCCAGAGTGCCATCCGGGACCGGTTCGGTCAGGTCAGCTCCGGCACCGCGAACTCCCACCCCAGACACCTCCTGCGAGCGCCCGAGCGCCCGGGCGCCGTCCCGGACCCATGCGGTGAGACCTGGCCCGGCACCGTGCACCCGCACCGCGGGTACCGCCCCACCCGCACCCCGCACGTCGGCCACCCGGCCGGCGTGTGGGCGTACATCTACCGCGGCCCGCGCGGTCAGGCCTGGTCCGGGACCGTGAACTCGCACCACACGCACTTGCCGCCGCCCCTGGCCTCCACGCCCCAGGCGTCGGCGAGCTGGTCGACCAGGAGCAGGCCTCGGCCGGAGACTTGGGACTCGCCCGCGTCGCGGCGGCGGGGCAGGGCGCTGGAGGAGTCCTCGACCTCGACGCGCAGCCGGTGGTCGATGCCGCTGAGGACCCGCAGGGTGACGATCGCGGAGCCCTCGGTGTGCATCAGGGCGTTGGTGATCAGTTCGTCGGCGACCAGCTCGATCTCGTCGGCGCGTTCGCCGATGCCCCAGGCGCGGACCGCGGCGCGGATCATGTGCCGGGCGAGTCTGAGGGCCTCGGGGTCGCCGGGGGCCACGTGCTGCTGGAGCCGGCCGCCGGTGCGCGGCAGGTCCCGGCCGCGGCGGCGCAGCAGGAGCAGGGCCACGTCGTCGTCGCCGCCGCGTTCCTCGGCCACGTCGATCAGCCGGTCGGCGAGGTCGCGTACGTCGTCGGGGCCCGACTCGATGAGCGCGGTCAGGGTGCGCAGCCCGTCGTCGAGGTCGGCGCCGGGCTGTTCGACGAGTCCGTCGGTGCACAGCAGCAGGGTCTGGCCGGGGTCGAGCTCGACGGTGGACACCGGGTACTCCAGGCGGCCGAACTCGGCGGACAGTCCCAGCGGCAGGCCGCCCTCGACGGATATCCGGCGGCAGGACCCGTCGGTGTGCCGGATCAGCGGGTCGATGTGGCCGGCGCGGACCATCTGGACCACGCCGGTGGCGAGGTCGGCCTCCGCGTACAGGCAGGTGGCGAACCGGTCGGTGTCGAGTTCGTGCAGGAACCCGGAGGCGCGGGCCATCACGGTGGCCGGGGTGTGCCCCTCGGCGGCGTACGCGCGCAGCACGATGCGCAGCTGGCCCATGACGGCGGCCGCGTGCGTGTCGTGGCCCTGGACGTCGCCGATGACCGCGCCGACCCGGCCGCCGGGCAGCGGGATCAGGTCGTACCAGTCGCCGCCGATGTCCCGGCCGAGCGATGCCGAGCGGTAGCGGACCGCCACGTCCGCCCCGGCCACGCTGGGGATCGTGCGGGGCAGCATCGCCTGCTGGAGGCCCTGGGCGAGGTCCTTCTCCTCCTCGTACAGCATGGCCCGCTGGAGGCTCTGCGCGATGCTGCTGCCGAGGGCGACCAGGACGGTGCGCTCCTCGTCGGAGAAGCCGCGCCGGTCGCCGTAGAGCAGGCCCATCGCGCCGATCGGGCGGGCCTGCGCGATCAGCGGCAGATAGGCGGCGGAGGTGATCCTCAAGTCGGTGATGTGCGGCCACAGGATCGGGTAGCCCTCGGCGAACTCCTCCGGGGACTCGATGAAGCGCGGGGCGAGGGTCCGCACGACCTCGCTCATCGGGTAGGGCTCGTCGATCCGGGTGATGCTGGTGCCGGGCACGATGCCCGTCTCCGGCCCCTCGGCGACCATCCGGATCCGGCCGGCCTCCACCAGGCCCATGACCAGGCTGGTCGCGCCGAGGTGGCGGACGCCGTGGGTGTCCTTGAGGACGTCGATGACGTCCTGGACGCTGCGGGCGTGCGAGAGGGCCGCGGTGATCACCTGTACGACGCCGGTCTGCCGCCGCACCGCCGCGTCCTGGGCGGCGCGCAGGCTGCGGGCCTCGCTCTCCGCCAGCTCCTGGGTGGCGTCCCGGACGATGCCGATGACCCGGCGCGGACGGCCCGTCTCGTCGCGCCGGATGTAACCCTGGGTGTGCGTCCAGCGCCGGCTGCCGTCGCGGCAGCGCAGCCGGAAGTACGCGCCGTAGTTCTCGCTGCCGTCCTTGATGGCCCGGGCCACCACGGCGTCCAGTTGGCCGGCCTCCGGCGGGGGCACCCGGCTGGCGAGGGTCTCCGGGCGGCCGTCGTACTCCTCGGGGAGGATGTCGAAGACCTCGTGCGCCTGGGCGTCCATGTGGAACAGACCGGTGTCCAGGTCCCAGTCGAAGGTGCCCATGTGGTTGAGCGCCAGGATCGGATCCGGATGGGCGGTCCAGTCGTCCGGGAGTGACAGGGCGCTCGCGCCCCGGTGAGCCATGGAGCCACCTTGCCAGGATTCGGGCGATTCTTCGAGTGGGACGACGGCCCGGGACCGGCCGGGTTACGCAACCGCCGGCGTGCGGTACACGGAGTGACGGGCATCCGGGGCGTCCACCGTGGAGGGAGGAGCGCACGGCCGTGAACTGGTTCACCGCACCCGAGTACTGGTTGAGCCGGCTGGTCTTCCAGCGGGCGCTGGCCGCCCTGTACCTCGTCGCGTTCCTCGGCGCGGCCCTTCAGTTCCGGGCCCTGCTGGGCGAGCGGGGCATGCTGCCGATCCCCCGGTTCGTCGAGCGGGTGCCGTTCCGGCGCGCCCCGAGCCTGTTCCATCTGCGCTACTCGGACCGCCTCTTCGCGGCCTGCGCCTGGACGGGCTGTGCCGTCTCGGCGGCGCTGCTCGCCGGCCTCGACTCCCGGCTGCCGCTGTGGGGCGGCATGCTGCTGTGGCTGGTCCCGTGGGCGCTGTACCTGTCCATCGTCAACGTGGGCCAGACCTGGTACGCGTTCGGCTGGGAGTCGCTGCTGCTGGAGGTCGGCTTCCTCGCCGTCCTCCTCGGCAACGACGAGGTCGCCCCGCCGGTCGTGGTGCTCTTCCTGCTGCGCTGGGTGCTGTTCCGGGTGGAGTTCGGCGCGGGCCTGATCAAGATGCGCGGGGACGCCTGCTGGCGGAAGCTGACCTGTCTGGACTACCACCACGAGACCCAGCCGATGCCGGGCCCGCTGAGCTGGTTCTTCCACCATCTGCCCAGGCCCGTGCACCGGGTGGAGACGGCCGCCAACCACTTCACCCAACTGGTCGTGCCGGTGCTGCTGTTCGCCCCGCAGCCCGTGGCGACGGCCGCCGCCGCCCTGATGATCGTCACCCAGCTGTGGCTGGTGCTGTCCGGCAACTTCGCGTGGCTGAACTGGATCACCATCGTGGTGGCCCTGTCGGCGGTCCGGTTCCCCACACGTCCGCCGTCCGTGCCCGCGGCGCCCCTGTGGTACGAGATCGTGGTCCTGGCCGTCGCCGCGCTGCTGGTGTTCCTCAGCTACCACCCGGTGGTGAACATGGTCTCGCGCGCCCAGGTGATGAACCGTTCCTTCGACCCGCTGCACCTGGTGAACACCTACGGCGCGTTCGGCAGCGTCAGCCGGATCCGGTACGAGGTGGTGGTGGAGGGCACGCTCGACGCCGTACCGCGGGAGGACTCGGGCTGGCGGGAGTACGAGTTCAAGGGCAAGCCGGGAGATCCCGGGCGCTGGCCGCGCCAGTTCGCGCCCTACCATCTGCGCCTCGACTGGCTGATGTGGTTCGCCGCGCTGTCGCCCGGGTACGCGGGGGCGTGGTTCGGCGGTCTGGTGGAGCGCCTGCTGGAGAACGACCCCGACACCCTCCGGCTGCTGCGCCGCTCCCCCTTCCCGCCCGGTGAGCCCCCGCGTCACGTCCGCGCCCGTCTCTTCCGCTACCGCTACACCACCTGGCGGGAGCTGCGGGAGACGGGCACGTGCTGGGAGCGGACCTTCGTCCGGGAGTACCTGCCGCCGACGCGGCTGGCGGGGATGGCTCAGAGGTCGTAGACCCGGGTGGCGGTGGTGTCGAGGACCGCGGAGCGTTCGGACGCGCTCAGGCCGGCCGTCACCTCCCCCACCACGGCGAGCGCCTCCTCGTAGGTCGCCGCCAGGGTGCACACGGGCCAGTCCGAGCCGGACATCAGCCGGTGGGGGCCGAAGGCGCTCAGGGCCACGTCCGTGTAGGGGCGCAGGTCCGCGGCGGTCCGGGCGGCGGGGTCGGCCTCGGTGAGCAGGCCGGAGAGTTTGGCGACGGTGTTGGGGAGCGCGGCGAGCGACCGGAGGGCGGACGCCCAGGGCTCGCGGGCGCCGGAGGCGATGGGCGGCTTGCCCAGGTGGTCCAGTACGAAGGTGAGACCGGGCAGCGACGCGGCCGCCTCGACGCAGGCGGGGAGCTGGTGCGGCAGGACGATCAGGTCGTAGACGAGGCCCGCCCCGGCGACCGCGGCCAGGCCGCGGCGCACGTCCGGGCGCAGCAGCCACCTTGGGTCGGCCTCGGACTGGACCTGGTGGCGGATGCCCTTCAGGTACCGGCCGCCGGGCAGTTCGCGCAGGCGGGCCAGTTCCTCGGCCACGTCGGGACGGGTGAGGTCGGTCCAGCCGACGACGCCGGCGATCAGGCCGTGCTCCTCGGCCAGGGCGAGGAACTCCGGGGTCTCCTCCGGCACGGTGACCGTCTGCACCAGGACGGTGCGGTCGACGCCGGCCGCGCGGGCCAGGGGTTCGAGGTCCGGCACGCGGAAGTCACGGCGCAGCGGCCTCAGGGCCGGGCCGGTGATCCACCCCTGGTCGCGGACCGACAGGTCCCACACGTGGTGGTGGGCGTCCACCGTCATGGCAGCTCCCAGACGACGGGCAGGCCGGCGTCCGCGCCCGCCCCCGAGTAGTCGTGCACGACGTCCAGCAGCTCGGCCATCCGGGCCTGCCAGGCGACGTTGACCGGCAGCTTCTCCAGTTCGGCGAGCAGGCGCGGGTAGTCCTCGCACTCCAGGACGTGGAAGAGGTCGGTGCCGCTGCGCCAGATCGTCCAGGAGGTGGCGCCGGCGGCGCGGATCGCGTCGGTGAGTTCGGCCGGGACCTCCCGGTGGGCGGCCTCGTACTCGGTGACGCGGTCGGCGCGGACCCTGGTGTGCAGGGCGACTCTCATGACGGCTCCTGCGTGGGCAGCAGACCGGTGTCCCGCAGCTCCTGCCAGAAGGCGGCCGGGACGCGGGCGGCGAACTGCTCGGCGCAGTCGCCGGCCTCGTGCGCCGAGCGGGCACCGACGAGGACGCTCGCCACGGCCGGGTGCGCGGCGCAGAAGGCGAGGGCGGCGGCCCGCAGGGTGGTGCCGTGCCGGGTGGCGGCCTCGTTCATGCGCAGGGCACGCTCCAGCAGCTCGGCCGGCGCCCGGGTGTAGTCGTACGTCGCGGTGGGCCTGGGGTCCGCCAGCAGGCCGGAGTTGAAGGCGCCGCCGACGACCACCGACACGCCGCGTTCGGCGGCGGCGGGCAGCAGCTCGGCCGCCGCGCTCTGGTCGAGGAGGGTGTACCGGCCCGCGCACAGCACCACGTCTACGTCCGTCTCGCGGACGAACCGGGTGAGCATCCCGGCCTGGTTCATGCCGGCGCCGATCGCGCCGACCACGCCCTCGGCACGGAGCTTCTCCAGGGCCGGGTAGCCCTCGCGGAAGGCCTGCTCGGCGTGGTCGTCGGGGTCGTGGAGGTAGACGACGTCCACGCGGTCCAGGCCGAGGCGTTCCAGGCTCGCCTCGAGGGAGCGCCGTACGCCGTCCGCGCTGAAGTCCCAGACGCGGCGGTGGGTGGCGGGTACGGCGAAGCCGTGCGCGAGGTCGTCGCCGCCCGCGTCCGAGGGCTCCAGGCGGCGGCCCACCTTCGTGGAGACCGTGTACTCGGCGCGGGGGAAGTCCCGCAGGGCCGCGCCGAGGCGGCGTTCGGACAGGCCGAGGCCGTAGTGCGGGGCGGTGTCGAAGTAGCGGATGCCCCGCTGCCAGGCCGTGCCGACCGCCTCGTACGCCTGGGTGTCGACGATCTCGGTGTACAGGTTGCCGATCACGGCGGCGCCGAAGCCCAGCGGGCTGACCCGGACCCCGCTGCGGCCGAGCGTCCTCACTGGCCCACCGGCCTCAGGCGCAGGCCCTGCATGCCGCCGTCGACGGCGAGGGCGGTGCCGGTGGTGGCGCCGGACAGGGGGCTCGCGAGGTAGGCGATGGCGCCCGCGACCTCGGCGGCCGAGACCAGGCGGCCGGTGGGCTGGCGGGCCTGAAGGGCGGCGCGTTCGGCGGCCGGGTCGGGGGCCGCGTCGAGCAGCCGGCCGATCCACGGGGTGTCCGCCGTGCCGGGGTTGACGCAGTTCACGCGGATGCCCTCGCGGACGTGGTCGGCGGCCATGGCGAGGGTGAGCGACTGCACGGCGCCCTTGGTTGCGCTGTACAGGGCGCGTTGCGGCAGGCCGGCGGTGGCCGCGATGGAGCAGGTGTTGACGATCGCGGCGTGCCGGGAGCGGCGCAGGTACGGGAGGGCGGCGCGGGCGGTGCGGACCATGCCGAGGACGTTGACGTCGAAGACGCGGCGCCACTCCTCGTCGTCGTTGTCCTCGACGGTGCCCTGGGCGCCGATGCCCGCGTTGTTGACCAGGACGTCCAGTCCGCCGAGGTTCTCGGCCGCCCGGTCCACGGCGGCGCGTACGGAGGCGTCGTCGGTGACGTCGGCGCGGAAGGCCAGCAGGGGCTTGTCGACGGAGGAGGGGTCGAGGTCGAGCACCGCCACCCGGGCGCCGCGCTCGGTGAGGAGTTCGGCGGTGGCCCGGCCGATGCCGGAGGCGCCGCCCGTCACCAGGGCCTTCAGGCCCTCGAAGTCGCTCATGCGGCCTTTCCTTTCCGCGTCTCGGGGTCGGTGGCCCAGAAGGTGCCGCCGGGGAACGTGTACCGCGCGATGGACTCGGGCCGCAGGGCGGCGGAGAAGCCCGGCGCGGTGGGTGCCGTGTAGTGGCCCTCGCGGATCACCACCGGGGCGAGGAAGTGTTCGTGCAGATGGTCGACGTACTCGATGACCCGGTCCTCGGTGGTGCCGGAGAGGGCCAGGTAGTCGAACATCGACAGGTGCTGGACGAGTTCGCACAGGCCCACGCCGCCCGCGTGCGGGCAGACGGGGACGCCGAACTTGGCCGCGAGCAGCAGGATCGCCAGGTTCTCGTTGACTCCGGCGACCCGGGCCGCGTCGATCTGCACGATGTCGAGGGCGCCGGCCTGGAGCAGTTGTTTGAAGACGATCCGGTTCTGGACGTGTTCGCCGGTGGCGACCTTGACCGGGGCCACGGCGGCGCGGATGGCGGCGTGGCCGAGGACGTCGTCGGGGCTGGTGGGCTCCTCGATCCAGTACGGGTCGAATTCGGCGAGGGCCTTGGTCCAGCGGATGGCCTCCTCGACGTCCCAGCGCTGGTTGGCGTCGATGGCCAGGCGGACGCCGGGTCCGACGACGGAGCGGGCGACCCGGCAGCGGCGTACGTCGTCGTCGAGGTCGGCGCCGACCTTCAGCTTGATCTGGGTGAAGCCGTCGGCGACGGCCTGGGCGGCGAGCCGGGTGAGTTTGTCGTCGTCGTAGCCGAGCCAGCCGGCGGAGGTGGTGTAGCCGGGGTAGCCGCGCTCCAGGAGGCGGGCCCGGCGCCCGGCGGCGCCCTCCCGGCCCCGGCGCAGGAGGTCCAGGGCCTCCTCGGGGGTGAGGGCGTCGGTGAGGTACCGGAAGTCGATCTGCCCGACGAGCCACTCGGGTTCGGCGTCGGCGAGCAGTTGCCACAGCGGTTTTGCGGCGCGTTTGGCGGCGAGGTCCCAGACGGCGTTGACCACGGCGCCGATCGCCATGTGCATCACACCCTTCTCGGGGCCGAGCCAGCGCAGCTGGCTGTCGCCGATCAGGTCCCGGAAGAGCGATCCGGGGTCGGCGCACATCTCCGCCACCGGGCGGCCGAGCACGTGGTCCCGCAGCGCGTCGATCGCGGCGACCTGGACATCGTTGCCCCGCCCGATGGTGAAGGTGAACCCGTGTCCCTCGTGCCCGTCGGCCGCGTCGGTGCGCAGCACCACGTAGGCCGCCGAGTAGTCGGGATCGGGGTTCATCGCGTCGGAGCCGTCCAGCTCGCGCGAGGTGGGGAAGCGGATGTCGTAGGTGTCGACCGCGGTGACACGGGCGGGGGTCGGGGACACAGCAGGCCTTTCCGTCAGGGGTTGGGTGGACGCCGGGGCTAGGCCCTGTCGTTTGGATCATCCCGGCGTCGCGGGGTCTGGCACGCACATCTGCGGCGTTGTCGTCGGTTGCCAACGCTCCGCGTTGGCGCCCTCCTCCGCCTTGCAGCTGCACGCACCAGACCCCGCTCGGGTCGGCTGCAAGGCACCGTGACCCAAGACCGGCCTGATCCAAACGACAGGGCCTAGTCCTGGGCCCGGCCCGTCGTCACGCGGGCGATCATGAGGGCGACGAGGATGATCCCGCCGTAGATGGCCTGGATCCAGAAGGACGGCACCTGGGCGAGGGTCAGCAGGTTCTGCACGACGCCGAGGAGGAGTACGCCGGTCAGCGCGCCGAACATGGTGCCCTTGCCGCCGTCCAGGCTGATGCCGCCGATCACGGCGGCGGCGAACACGGTGAAGATCATGTTGTTGCCCTGGTTGGCGCTGATCGCGCCGACGTACCCGGTCTGCATGATCCCGCCGACGGAGGCGAGGACCCCGGCGACCACGAACACGCCGAGCATCACCCGCTCCACGCGGATGCCGGCCGCCCGGGCCGCCTCCTGGTTGCCGCCGATGGCGTACAGCGCGCGGCCGACGCGGTGGTACTTCAGCAGGAACCCGGCGACCGCGAAGGCCGCGGCGGCCAGCCACACCGACATCGGGACGGTGAGGAAGGTGCTGGTGGCCAGGGAGTAGAAGCTGTCCGGCATGCCGAAGAGCGTCTTGCCCTTGGTCGCGCCGACCAGCAGGCCGCGCAGCACGATCAGCATCGCCAGCGTCACGATGAACGCGTTGAGCTTGAACTTGACCACGAGGACGCCGTTGAAGGCGCCGACGGCCGCGCCCACCACGAGCACCGCCAGCAGGGCGAGCGGGGCGGGGAGTTCGGTGCCCCAGCCGGACTGCGCGGACGGCAGCACGAGGAGGGCCCCGACGGCGGGCGCGATGCCGACCACGGATTCCAGGGACAGGTCGAACTTGCCGGTGATGAGGACGAGGGACTCCGCGAGCACGACCATGGCCAGCGCGGCGGACGCGCCGAGGATCGAGATCAGGTTGCGTTCGGTGAGGAACGAGTCGTTGACCACGGCGCCGAGCACCATGAGCAGCAACAGAGCTGGCACGAGGGCGAGTTCGCGGGCCCGGCGGAGCAGGACGGCCTTGGTGGCGCGCGGGTCGGGGGCCCCGAGGGGGGCGAGCGGCACAGCTGCCTTGGTTTCAGCCATGGTCCACTCCTTCGATGGAGGCGATCAGCTCGTGGTCGTGCCAGCCGGCCGGGTGTTCGGCGACGACACGGCCGTGGAAGAGGACGAGGACGCGGTCGCAGCGGCGCAGGTCGTCGAGTTCGTCGGAGACGACGAGGACGGCGGTGCCGTCCTCCCGGGCGGCGTCCACCCGGGCCAGCAGGGATTCCTTGGACTTCACGTCGACGCCGGCGGTGGGGTTGATCAGGACGAGCAGTCGGGGGTCACGGGCGAGGGCGCGGGCCATGACGACCTTCTGCGCGTTGCCGCCGGACAGGTCGGAGACCGGCTGGTCGGGGCCCTCGGCGTGGATGTCGAGGCGTTCGATGAGGTCGGTGGCGAAACCGCGTTTGCGGTCGGGGGCGACGAAGCCGAACCGGCCGAGCCGGTCCAGGACGCCGAGGGTGGTGTTGTCGCCGATGGTCATGCCGGGGACCAGGCCCTGGTCGTGCCGGTCGCGGGGCACGCAGCCGACGCCCGCCTCCAGCGTGGCCCGTACGTCGCCGAAGGGGAGGTCCCGGTCCTCCAGCCGCGCGGTCCCGGCCGTGGGCGTGCGCAGTCCGGCGATGGCCTCGGCGAGCTCGGTCTTGCCGCTGCCGCTGGATCCGGCGAGCCCGACGACCTCGCCGCGGCGGACGCTCAGGGCGATGTCCTGGTACGCGTCGGAGGCGAGCCCGCGCACGTCGAGCACCACGGGCCCCTCGGCGGCCGCGGCGGCGGCGTGCGCGGGCCGGTGGTCGGCCACCGACTCCCCCGCCATCGCCTCCACCAGTGCCGCCCTGGGCAGTTCGGCGACGGGCGCGGTGACGATCCAGCGGGCGTCGCGCAGCACCGTGACGGTCTGGCAGACCTCGTACACCTCTTGCAGGTGGTGCGAGATGAACAGGAAGGTGACGCCGGATCCCTGGAGGGCGCGCATCCTGGTGAACAGCCGCTCGATCTCTCGGTTGTCGAGCTGGGCGGTGGGTTCGTCGAGGACGATGAACCGGGCGCCGAAGCTCAACGCCCGGGCGATCTCCACCATTTGCCGGTCCTCGACCTTGAGGTCGGCGGTGCGGGCCTCCGGGTCGACGCGCACGTCCCAGGTGTCGAGGAGCTGCGCGGCCTCGGCCCTGAGCCTGCGCCAGCTGATGAGACGGCCCTTGAGCGGCTGCCGGTTGATGAACAGGTTCTCGGCGACCGTCAGTTCCGGTACGACCGTGGGCTTCTGGTAGACGCAGGCGACCCTGCGGCGCCAGGCGTCCCGGTCGGCGAGCGCCGGCGCGGGCTCGCCGTCGAAGCGGACCGTGCCCTCGTCCGGTGCCTGGAGGCCGGTGAGGACGTTGACCAGGGTGGACTTGCCGGCGCCGTTGCGGCCGACCAGGGCGTGGGACTCGCCGGGCAGTACGGTGAGCCGGCCGTCGGCGAGGGCGGTGGTGGGGCCGTACCGCTTGACGATGCCCCGCGCCTCCACGAGCGCCTCTGCGGGTGGGGTGCTCATTTGACCGTGTTGCCCCAGAGCTTGGGGTCGTCGACGTTGTCCTTGGTGACCAGGGGCGCGGGCAGCTGGTCCTCGAGGATGCCGCTGGGCAGCTTGACGATGGTGGAGTCGTGGTCGGTCGGGCCGGGCTTGAACGTCTTCCCCTCCATCGCCGCCTTGATGTAGTACATGCCGTACTTGGCGTAGGCGTCGGCGGGCTGGGAGACGGTGGCGTCTATCTGGCCCTTGCGGATGGCGTCGAACTCCTGCGGGATGCCGTCGTTGGAGACGATGACGATGTGGCCCTGCCGGCCCGCCGTCTTGAGCATGCTCTTGGACTTCAGGGTCTGGAGGGTGGGGGCGAGGTAGACGCCGCCGGCCTGCAGGTAGATGCCCTTGATGTCGGGGTTGGCGTTGAGGAGCGTGTCGAGCTTCGAGGCGGCGGTGTCGGATTCCCACTTGGCGGGGATCTCCAGGACCTTCAGCTTCGGGTACTTCTTCTTCACGCAGGAGCGGAACGCCGCGGAGCGGTCGCGGCCGTTGACGGAGGCGAGGTCGCCCATGATCTGCACGACCTTGCCGCTGGTGACGTGTCCGCCGAGGTAGTCGCAGGCCTTCTCGCCGTAGGCGACGTTGTCGGCGCGTACGACCATGGCGACCTTGCCCTTGTCGGGCGCGACGTCCACGGCGACGACCGGTACGCCCTTGCGTTCGGCCTGGTCGAGGCCGGCCTCGATGGCGGCGCTGTCCAGCGGGGCGACGACCAGGCCCTTGACGCCCTGGTTGAGCTCGTTGTTGATGTCGGTGATCTGCTGCGAGGGGTCGCTGTTGGAGTTGACCGTCTTGAGCGTCTCGACGCTCTGGGACTTGGCCATCTTCGGTACGTAGTCGTTGTACGACTGCCAGAACGGCGAGGTCAGCAGGGGCAGGATCACCCCGACCTTGCCGGTGCCGCCGCCCTGGGCGCTTCCCGCGCCGGTGTCCTTGGTGCTGCCGCACGCGGCGAGCGCGAGCGCGGCGCCGACGGCTGTGGCCACCGCGCCGACGATCCGGGTCCTGCTTCGCTTCCACATTTTCCTGCCGGGCATCTGACGGCTCCTCGTTGAGCGACTTCGAGCAGACGACCGCATACTTATCAGACCACTTCCACGAAACAACACCCTTCGTCGGCAGATTTTCCCGGTTCTGGGCCGTAGTGGTCCGACCAACCTGGTGGTTAGACTGCGGCGCACCCCGGTGAGTGGAGGTATGGCGTGGACGGGACGGCCCCGCAGAAGGGCACGGTGACGCAGCGCGCCATCGAACAGATCAAGGTGATGATCGGCGAGGGCCGCCTCGAACCGGGCCAGCGGCTGCCCACCGAGCGCGATCTCGCGGCCCAGCTGGGCATCTCCCGCAGCTCGATGCGCGAGGCGATCCGCGCGCTGACGGTGCTCGGCGTGCTGGAGGCCCGGCACGGCTCCGGGATCTACGTCACCCAGCTCCAGGCCGGTGACCTGCTGGAGACCTTCGGGGTGGTCGCCGACCTGTCCCGGGGCCCGCGCCTGGTGGAGCTGCTGGAGGTGCGCCGGGTCCTGGAGTCCACGGCGACCGCCCTGGCGGCGGCCCGCATCACGCCGGACCAGCTGGCGGAGGTCGAGAAGCACCTGACGGCGATGAACGCCACCGACGACCCGGAGGAGATCCTCGCCCACGACCTCGCCTTCCACCGCGAGATCGCGGCCGCCGCGGGCAACGAGACCATGGCGGCCATCCTGGAGGGCCTGTCCTCCCGCACCTTCCGCGCCCGCGTCTGGCGCGGCTACCAGGAGGAGGGCGCCTTCGCCCGCACCCGCCGCGAGCACGCCGCCATCCACCGCGCCCTGGCCGCCCGCGACCCGGAGGCCGCGCGGGCCGCGGCGGCCGCGCACGTGGGCGAGGTGGAGGAGTGGCTGCGGGCGCAGCTGGGTGAGTAGCGGGCCCGTTCAGGTCCGCCGCAGCCGCAGGGTCACCAGCTCGAACGGCCGCAGCCGCACCGTGAACCGGGGGCCGTCCCGCTCCGGCGTGCCGGCCTGAGGCAGCGGGCGCTCCAGCAGGTCCGTCACCGCCGCGCCGGCGACCTCGAACCCGGCGGTCAGGGTGGCCCGCGCGCGCCCGCCGTGGGCCTCGTGGAAGCGCACCACGACGTCCCCGCTGCCGTCGTCGGCCAGCTTCACCGCCGTGACGACCACCGCGTCCCGGTCCACCGTCACCAGCGGGGCCACCTCCCCGGCGCCGGTCACCCGCCGCTCGGGCAGATTGATCCGCCATCCCTCGCGCACCGCCTCACCGATGGACGCGCCCGGCACCAGCGCGTGCCGGAAACGGTGGACGCCCTGGTCCGTCTCGGGGTCCGGGAAACGCGGGGCCCGCAGGAGGGACGCGCGCACGGTGGTGGTCGTACCCCGGTCGCCGTCGGTGCGTACCGTACGGGTCACGTCGTGGCCGTACGTCGAGTCGTTGACGAGCGCGACACCCCAGCCGGGTTCCTCCAGGTGGACGAAGCGGTGGTTGCAGGCCTCGAACTTGGCCGCCTCCCAGCTGGTGTTGGTGTGCGTGGGGCGGTGGACGTGCCCGAACTGGGTCTCCGACGCGTACCGTTCGGCGTGCACGTCCAGGGGGAAGGCGAGCTTGAGGAACTTCTCCGTCTCGTGCCAGTCGACCTCGGTGTCGAGGACCAGCCGCCGCTCCCCCGGCGGCAGCGACAGCACCTGGGTGACGCGGGAGGCTCCGAAGGACCGCACGACCCGCACCGACGCGCCGTCCTCGCCCGGGGTCACCTCGTCGGCGCCGGTCAGGTCGGTGACGGTGTTGCGGTAGAACTCGTCCACGTCCCAGGCGTCCCACATGTTCGGGAAGTCGGGGTGGAGCTGGAGGAGGCCGGCCGCGCGGCCAGGGGCGACGGTCTCGCGGTCCGCCTCGGGGTCGTACACGGAGACGACAAGGCCGCGGCCGTCGATCTCGACCCGCAGCAGACCGTTGTCCAGGACGTGTCCGCCGCCGGCGCGGGGGGTGAGGGCGGTGCGGCCCTCCGTCACCGGTGTGGCGGCGCCGCCCGCCGGGACGCCCGCGCCGGTGTGCGGCGACGCGTTGAACAGGAGCGGTGTGGTGCCCTCGCCGGCCAGGGCGCGCTGGGCCGCGTCGATGATCCCGGTCAGTTCCCCGGCGAGCCGCTCGTAGGTGGCCCGGGCCTCGCGGTGGACCCAGGCGATGGACGAGCCGGGCAGGATGTCGTGGAACTGGTGCAGCAGGACCGTCTTCCAGATGCGGTCCAACTCCCCGTACGGGTAGGGGAATCCGGTGCGGACGGCGGCCGTGGCCGCCCACAGTTCGGCCTCGCGCAGGAGGTGTTCGCTGCGCCGGTTGCCCTGCTTGGTCTTCGCCTGGCTGGTGAGGGTGGCCCGGTGGAGTTCGAGGTACAGCTCGCCGACCCAGACCGGCGGGTCGGGGTATTCGGCCTCGGCCCGGGCGAAGAACGCCTCGGGGGTCTCCCAGGTGACGGTGGGCGAGCCTTCGAGGTCGCGCAGGCGGGCCGCCTTGGCGACCATCTCGCGGGTGGTGCCGCCGCCCCCGTCGCCCCAGCCGGTGGGCGCCAGCGAGTGGCGGGCGCGGCCCTTGTCGCGGAAGTTGCGGGCGGCGTGGGCGAGTTCGCTGCCCTTCATGGAGCAGTTGTAGGTGTCGACGGGCGGGAAGTGGGTGAAGATCCGGGTGCCGTCGATGCCCTCCCACCGGAAGGTGTGGTGCGGGAACCTGTTCGTGCGGGACCAGGAGATCTTCTGGGTCAGCAGCCACTTGGCGCCGGCCGCCCGGATGATCTGCGGCAGGCCCGCGGCGAAGCCGAACGTGTCGGGCAGCCAGGCCTCCTGGTTCTCGATGCCGAACTCGTCCAGGAAGAACCGCTTCCCGTGCACGAACTGCCGGGCCATCGCCTCAGAGCCGGGCATGTTGGTGTCCGACTCCACCCACATCCCGCCGGCCGGCACGAACCGCCCGTCAGCCACCGCCTTCTTCACCCGCGCCCACACCTCGGGCCGGTGCTCCTTCACCCAGGCCCACTGCTGGGCCTGTGACATGGCGAAGACGAAGTCCGGCTCGTCATCGATCAGCGCGGTCATGTTGGCGGTGGTGCGGGCCACCTTGCGGACCGTCTCGCGCAGCGGCCACAGCCACGCCGAGTCGATGTGCGCGTGCCCGACGGCGCTGACGCGGTGGGCGGAGGGGACGGCGGGGGCGGCCAGTACGTCCGCCAGCCGCGCCCGGGCCTCCCCCGCGGTCGCGCCCACGTCCTGGAGGTCGATCGCGTCCAGTGCCCGGTCCACCGCGCGCAGGATCTCCCAGCGCCGCGCGGAGTCCTCGGGCAGCTCGGCCATCAGCTCGCCGAGCACCTCCAGGTCGGTCACCAGGTGCCACACGGTCTCGTCGAACACGGCGAGGTCCATGCGGGCGAGGGTGTACTGGGGTTCGCTGCCCGCGGTCTCCTTGTCGCCGAGCCGGGTCGGCAGGAACGGGTGGTAGTCGAGGATGACGGGATTGGAGGCGGCCTCGATGTGCAGCCGCACCTCCTCGCCGCCCTCGACGGGCGCGCCGATACGGACCCACTGGTTGCGCGGGTTGAGGCCCTTCACGGGGGTGCCGTCGGGCCGGTGGACGAGGCCCTCGCACTGGAAGCCGGGCATGTTCTCGTCGAAGCCGAGGTCGAGCAGGGCCTCCACGGTCCTGCCCGCCCAGGCCTCGGGCACGGTCCCGGTCACCCGGAACCAGCTGGTGCCCCACGGAGCACCCCACCGGGCGCCCACCTCGATCGGCTCGGGCTCGGCCGCGAGGCCCTCGGCGACGGGTACGGGTTCGCCGGGCGCGTGCCACACCGCGACCTTGAGCGGCACGGACTCGGGGTACACGGCGGGGCGGACACGCTCGTCGAGGACGCGCCTGAGGCGGGCTTCGACCAGGCTGCGGTCGTCATGCATGCGGGGTGCTCCAAGGCTGGGGGGACGGTTACCAGGGGTGGATCACGGCCAGGGGTGGGTCACGGCCACGGGTGCCGACGAGGTGTAGAGCTCCCCTACGGAACGCAGCTCGAACCGTGCGGCCCGCTCGCCCTGCTCCGGCTGGAGCCCGGAGACGAAGTACGCCCGCTGGCAGGTGCCGCCGAGGAAGCGGCGGGTGCCGTCGGGCAGCACACGGTGCAGGGTGTAGTGGCGCACCTCGCCCGGGGCCGCGTCCCAGGCGAGGCGCAGGTCGCCTCCGGTGGCCGCGGTGATCCTTGGGCCGGTGGGCGCGGCGGGGGTGGTGACCGCGTCCCGGACGGTGAGTCCGCCGAGCCGCCAGCGCACGGGGCCGTCGGTCGCGGTGAGCCGGACGCCGAGCGCGTGGACGGTGCCGGACAGCCCGGTGAGCCGTACGGTCGAGGTCTGCCAGGTGTCGACCGCGTTCACGGGCACGTACGTGTACGGGGATGTCGCACCGGCGCCGCCCGGCTCGGCCGTGGCGACGGCGAGCTCGACGTTCACACGGCCGGCGTCGGTCCGATGGGTGAGTTCGACAACCGTGTCAACAGTGATCGGCAGTTGTGTCACGTACAGGTCTAGGACCGCCGGTTCGTCCAGTTCACCGTCGACGAGCACGCTGCTGCCGCCCCGCCACGCGTCCGCGAAGTCGAAGGTGACGGCCGGCCGCTCCCCGGCCGTGCGCACCGTCCAGCGGCGTGACGGCAGCCGGTCCTGGAGCCCCAGGTGGTTCCACGGCAGGTCCGAGGTGACCTGGCCGTCCTCGTACCAGCGCAGGCCGTGCCCGGTGTTGAAGACGCTGGCGAACGGCACCGACGAGACCGTCGACCGGTCCGCGACCGACACCGCGGGCGCCCGCCAGGGGTCGGTGCCGTCCGGCCGCGACGGATCCAGCGAGCGCCCGGTCCAGAACCGGTCGTCGGCGGCGTGGAAGTCGCCCGGGGTGCGCCCCGCGGGCAGGTGGTTGCGGGTCCATTCGGGCCGGTAGAAGCCGATCGAGGCGATGTGGGACTTGCCCGTCGGCACGATCGCGTCCCAGTTCACCGAGGTGCTGGAGCCGTTCGACTCGACGTCCACGCCCGCCCACAGCTCGTAGCGGCCGCGACCGAGCCCGACGGCCTTCTGCCCGGAGGAGGCCAGTGTGCCCGCGCTCCACCGGAAGTCCACGAACATGTCGTCGGCGGCCTGGAAGAACGCCTGGTTCTGGCTGTCTAGGGCGCCCTGCCAGTTCACCGTGCCATTGACCGTCATCGCGTCGTACCAGGTGACCCGCTGCCCCCTCGCCGCCGCGAGGGTCTTCAGCTCCCGGACGAAGCCGAGCATGTCGCTGCCGAGCGCGGTGTTGCCGCCGCCGGTCTCGGCGTTGACGAACCAGCCGTCGAAGCCGTACGCGGCGGCCACGGCGACGAGCCGCGCGGCGAGCGGGTAGTGCCCGGCGGAGTCCTTCTGCACCAGGTCACGGGTCCACCGCAGCTGGCCGCCGTAGGCGGTGGGCGGCAGGAAGATGGTGCCGAGGACGGGCACGCCGTGCCGGTGCGCTGCGTCCACGACCGGCGCGTTGGGCGCCAGGATCAGGCCTTCGCCGGCCGAGCCGCCCCAGAACACCAGCTCGTCCAGGTACGCCCAGTGGGTGGGCGTGTAGTAGTCGGCGGTGGCCGAGCCCTGGGAGGGGTTGGCCGAGGTGGGACCGAAGGAGACCAGCGCCTGGACGCGGGCCTGGCCGGTGCGGGCCGTGGTGTTGGCCGGGACCGGGGTGAAGCGGGGGGCGAGCGGCACGGAGGCGGCGTTGAAGGCGAGGTCGGCGTCGTCGGCGGCGCTCCAGGTCTTCAGGCTGCGCCAGGTGATGCCGGTGCCGGGGGTGCCGGAGGGCAGCGAGTCCGGGTACCAGTAGGAGGCGTACGGCGGGGTGGCCGCCTCCTTGGTCTTCGGGGCCGCCGCGGCGGACGGGGCGGGCAGCAGGGCCGCGGCGGTGCCGGCGACCAGCACGGTGCGTCTGGAGGGGTTCACGAGTTGGTGCCTCCTTGGGGTCCTCGTGGGATGGGGAGTACCTGTTCGGGAGTGACGACTTCGGTGATGCCGCGCGCCGTCAGATGGTCCCGGTCGTCGGCGTGGGTGTCGAGGACGGCCGTGGGCCGGGCTCCGTCGGCGGCGAGCCGGAACCAGGCGTCGAAGACGGGTCCGCCGGGCGCGCACCCGGAGCGCCGGGCCGGGTCGGACGGCACGACGAGGGCTGTGCCCCGTGCGGCCGGCGGCCCGGTCGGGGAGGCGTCGGCGAGCACGCGTGCGATGTCCTTGGGCTTGCGGTCGTTGGTCAACAGGCCGAGCCTGTATTCGAGTTCGGGGAAGTCGGCAAGGCCGCGGCTCACGTCGTGGGAGCACCACCAGGTGACGCCCCACAGGTCGGGGCAGTCCAGTACGGCGGTGAGGGTCGCCTCGGCGAACGCGGCCGCGTGCTCGGCGGGGACCAGCGGGGCGGGCGCGCCGACTTCCTGGAGCCATACGGGCCTGCGCGCGTCCTCGGCCCAGGCCTTGCTCAACTCGACGAGGTAGGCCGCGTGCTGCTCGGTCTGGACGGAGGTGCGGCCGTGGCGCTGGGCGGTGCCGTCGAACACCCAGGAGTGCACGGCGGTGACCTCGCCGAGACGGGCGGAGTGGGCGGGCGTGAAGGGCTGGTCGTCCTGGTACCAGGCGGCGTCGTAGGAGGCGTGCAGATGGAGCCGGCCGGGGGCGCCCTCGGCGCAGGCGGACAGCAGGCGTACGAGCCACCGTTCGGCCTCCTCGGCGGTGACCCGGTCAGGGTCGGGATGGGGTTCGGCGGCGAACTGGTTGACCTCGTTGCCGAGCGTCATCCCGATGAAGTTGGGCCGGTCCGCGAGGGCGGCGGCGAGGGTGCGCAGGTAGGCGGCCTGACCGTCGACGACTTCCGCGTCGGTGAAGAGGTTGCGCCGGTGCCAGGTCCGGGTCCACGCGGGCAGGAAGTCGAAGCTGCTCAAGTGCCCCTGGAGACCGTCGACGTTGACGTCGAGGCCGCGTTCGGCCGCCGCGTCGGCGAGGGCGAGAAGCTGCTCGACGGCGCGGGGCCGGATCAGGGTGCGGTTGGGCTGGAAGTACGGCCACAGCGGGAAGACCCGGATGTGGTCGAGGCCCAGCGCGGCGATGGAGTCCAGGTCGGCGCGCACGGAGTCGAGGTCGAAGTCGAGCCAGTGGTGGAACCACCCTTCGCTCGGGGTGTAGTTGACGCCGAAGCGCACGGCAGGAGGCATGTGTGGAGATCCCTCGGAACGGGGCGGCGGGGTTCAGCCCTTGACGGCGCCCTCGCCGACGCCGCGGAAGAAGTACCGCTGGAGGCAGGCGAAGAGGGCGATGAGCGGCGCCACGGCGATCACGGTCCCCGCGGCGACCAGGCGTTCGTCGTTGGCGAAGGTGCCGTGCAGATAGTTGAGGCCGATGGTCAGCGTGAACTTTCCGGGGTCGCTCAGCACGATCAGCGGCCACAGGAAGTCGTCCCAGGCGCCCATGAAGGCGAGGATCGCGACGACCGCGAGGGTTCCCTTCACCGAGGGCAGGGCGATCCGCAGGAACCGCTGCCAGACGTTGGCGCCGTCGACGTAGGCGGCCTCCTCGATCTCGTACGGCAGGTTGCGGAAGGCGTTGCGCATCAGCAGCACGTTCATGGCGCCGACGCAGCCCGGCAGGACGACGCCGATGAGGGTGTTGTTGAGGCCGAGCTCCCGCATCGTGGTGAACTGGGCGATGATGATGCCCTCGACGGGCACCAGCATCGCCAGGACGAAGACGAGGGTGGCGACGCCGCGGCCCCGGTAGCGCAGCCGGGCCAGGGCATAGCCCGCCAGGGCCGAGCCGGCGCAGTTGGTCACGACGCTCGCGGTGGCGACCTTGAGGGAGTTGAGGGCGTAGTCCCACACCGGGATGGTGTCCGCGACCCGCTCGTAGTTGTGCAGGGTGGGATGGCTGGGCAGGAATTTCGGCGGCGAACTGAAGACGTCCTCCGTCGGGCCCTTGAGCGAGGTGGACAGCTGCCACAGGAACGGGCCGACGGTCAGGGCGAGTACGGCGAGCAGCAGCGCGTAGCGCAGGACGAGTTCCCACACCGGTATGCGGCGGCCGTGCTGGTCGGTGATGCTCACGCCTCGTCCCTCCGGTCCGCCCGCAGCACGAGCAGCATCAGGGCGACGGTGACGGCGAAGACGACGACCGAGAGGGCGGAGGCGTAGCCCACGCGGCCGGTCAGGCCGGTGCCGGTGCGCTGGACGAGCATGACGAGCGTGGTGTCCTCGCCCGCCGGGCCGCCGTTCGGGCCCGCCATCAGGTACACCTCGGAGAACACCTTGAACGCGGCGACCGAGGACAGCGCCCCGACCAGGACCATCGTGGAGCGGACCGCGGGCACGGTGACCGTCAGGAAGCGGCGCACCGCGCCCGCCCCGTCCACGGCGGCGGCCTCGTGCAGCTCACGCGGCACATCGGCCAGCGCGGCCAGATAGATGATCATGTAGTAGCCGAGGCCCTTCCACACCGTGACGGCCATGGCGCTCAGCAGGAGCAGCCACTGGTCGCTCAGGAAGCCGACCCGGCCGGCCCCGACGGTCGCCAGCAGCGAGTTGATCAGGCCGCGTTCGTCGAGCAGCCACACCCAGATGAGCCCGACCACCACGATCGAGGCGACGACCGGGGTGTAGAAGGCGGACCGGAAGAAGGTGATGCCGGGGATGTTCTTCTGCACCAGCAGGGCGAGCAGCAGGGGCAGGATAACCAGCGCGGGGACGACTCCGAGGACGTAGAGGGTGCTGTTGCGCAGGCCGGTCCAGAACATGTCGTCGTGGAGCAGCTCGCGGAAGTTGGCGAGGCCGACGAAGCGGCCCGGGACGAGGGTTCGGCGGTCGGTGAAGGCGTTGGCGAGCGTGGAGAGGAACGGGTACAGGACGAACGCACCGGTGATCAGCAGCCCGGGCGCGGCGAACAGCCAGGGACTGGACGGCAGTTGACGCCGTACCCGGGAAACGCGGGAGAGGGTGGACGTGGCCATCGCACGCTATCCCTGCTGCTGGAGCAGCGTGTCGCAGGCCTTGACAGCGTTGTCGAGGGCCGCTTTCGGGCTCTCCTTGCCCTGGAGCGCCTTGGCGACCTCGTTGCGCAGTGCCGTCTTCATCTGCTCGCTGAACAGCACGGGCGTGTAGTTGACGGCGTTCTTCAGCGACTTGGCGGCGGCGATCCGCACCCGCGTCTCGTCGCTGCCGTCCTCCTTGGTGAAGTACGGGTCGTCGAGGGAGCCCGCGGTGCTGGGGAAGATGGCGACCTTCTTGGCGAAGGACATCTGGTTGCGGGCGTCGGTGACGTAGTGCGCGAAGGCGACGGCGGCCGGGGTGTGCTTGGTCCTGGAGTTGACCATCACGCCCATGACGTACATGTTGACGTGACCGGTGCTGGTGATCTGGTCGGTGATGCCGATGTTCTCGTACAGGCCGGGCGCCTGCTTCTTGAAGTTGCCGAGGTCGAGGGCGCTGCCCGGGTTCATGGCGACGGCCTGGGTGAGGAACTTCTTCCCCGAGGACTCGGGGGTGGCGGTCAGGGCCTGCGGGTCGAGGGCCTTGGCGTCGTACAACTCCTTGTACTTGCTGAGGAGTTCCACGCCCTTGGCGTCGTTGAAGGCGAAGCCGGTGCCCTGCTTGTTCATGAGTTCGACGCCGTAGCGGCCGAAGTCCTCGACGGTGGGGACGCCCGCGAGGGTGGCGACCTTGCCGTCGCTCTCCTTCGCCATCCGAAGGGCGTCGGCGAAGAGGTCGTCGTACGTCTTCGGGGGCTGGTCGGGATCGAGGCCGGCCTTGCGGAAAAGGGACTTGTTGTAGAACAGCGGCCCGGTGTTGAGGTACCAGGGGAAGGCGTAGGTGCCGGTCATGCCCGGTATCCGGTGGCCGGCCCAGGCTCCGGCCAGGTACTCCTTGCGGTACTTCGCGGCGGACTTGTCGAGGTCGAGCGCCAGGCCGGCCTTGGCCAGCGGGGCGACGAGGTCCGGGGAGACGTTGACGACGTCGGGCAGGGTGCCGCCGGCCGCGTCGGCGCTGATCTTGTCGGCGTAGCCCTCGGCGGGCTGGTCGATCCACTTCACATGGGTGCCGGGGTGCTGCTTCTCGAAGCCGGCGATCAGGCCTTCGAAGTACGACTTGAAGTTGGCGCGCAGGTTCCAGGTCTGGAAGGTGATGTCGCCCTCGATCTTGCCGGAGGCGTCGGTCGAACCGCCGCCGCCGGCCCCCGAGCCGCAGGCGCTCAGCGGCAGGACGAGGGCGACGACGACGGCGGCGGCGAGGGTTCTGCGGGATGTGGGCACGGTGACACGGCTCCCTTGCGGCCTCGGTGGCGGTGACGCGAAGGACCTTGCCCGGCGGCTTCGGGGAAAGTCAATGCATTCACCCGAACTAAAGAAATCCGGCCTTCATTAGTGCACGTCAGAAGGCAGGTTGGCGAGATTCGACCGCTTTCCACTAATGCGCTTTAGAACGACCGGACACTGAAGTCACTCAAGCGCATTAGCTACAGTGACGCAGAGAACGAAGAGAAGAGGATGGAGGAACATGCCGGACAAAAGGTCCCCCGCGCGCCGGCCGACGATGAAGGACATCGCGCGGCGTGCCGGGGTCTCCGAGAGCGCGGTCTCCTTCGCGCTCAACGGCCGTCCCGGAGTGTCGGAGGTGACCCGCGACCGGGTACGCCGGGTCGCCGAGCAGCTGGGCTGGCGGCCCAGTACGGCGGCGCGCGCGCTGTCCGGGGAGGGCGCGGCCACGGTCGGCTTCGTCCTCGCCCGCCCCGCCCACACGCTGGGCGTGGACTCCTTCTTCCTGCAACTGGTCTCCGGCATCCAGGAGGTGCTGGCCGAGCGGCACCTCGGGCTGCTCTTCCAGGTGGCCGAGGACGTCGAGGAGGAGTGCGCGGTCTACCGGCGCTGGTGGGCCGAGCACCGGGTGGACGGGGTGCTGGTCGTCGACCCGCGCACCGACGATCCGCGCCCGGGCCTGCTCGACGAACTCGGCCTGCCCGCCGTGGTGATCGGCGGGGCGCCGGACGAGCGGCACCCGGGCCTGTCCGCCGTCTGGGCGGACGACGCGGGCGCGATGGCGTCCGTGGTCGACGAGCTGACCGCCCTGGGCCACCGCCGGATCGTGCACATCGCCGGCCTGCCCGTCCTCGCGCACACCCAGCGCCGGGTACGCACCCTGCGGGCGGAGGCCGAGCGGCGCGGGCTGACCGAGGTGCGGTCCGTGACCACCGACTACTCGGACGCCCAGGGCGCCGCCGTGACCCGCCGGGTCCTCGGCCGCTCCCCCGCCCCGACCGCGCTGATCTACGACAACGACGTGATGGCCGTCGCCGGGGTCGCCGCCGCCGCCGAACTCGGCTACTCGGTGCCGGGGGACGTGTCGGTCGTCTCCTGGGAGGACTCGGCGCTGTGCCGGATGGTCAAGCCGTGGCTGTCCGCGCTGTCCCGGGACAGCGTGGAGTTCGGCCGCACGGCGGCGGCCGAGCTGACCGCACTGCTGGACGGGGGCCCGGCGCGGACCGTACGGGTGCCGGTGCCGCGGCTGGTCGGGAGGGACAGCACGGGGGCGGCGCGGGCCTAGTGCCGGGGGCAGCGCGGGCTCCGGGGGTGCCCGGGACCGCGGGCGGGCGGACACTGGGATGGAGGGGCCGGATGGTCGGTGCGCGCGAGGGGGTGTGACCATGGCCAGGACCCGAAACGGCAGCCCGTGGGCGTGGCGGTGGCGCCGCAACTCACTGAGGCGCCGCAGCGATGTCGTCGAGGCCTGGATCGTGCTGGTGGCGTGGCTGGCCGCCCTGGTGGGCAGTGTGCTCGCCGGGCTGGTGGCGGCGAACGCCGTGGCCCGCGGACTCGACCGGCAGTGGGAGCAGCGCCACCCCGTCCACGCGGTCCTCGTGGGGCGGGCGCCCGACGTCGCCTCGGGGCGGACCGGCAACGACGGCCGGGTCTGGGTCACCGTCCGCTGGACGACGCCGGACGGCGCGGTGCACACCGACCGGGCGAAGGTACGTCCCGGCACGGAGTCGGGCGCCGCGATCACGGTGTGGACGGACCAGCGGCAACGGGTCACCGCGAAGCCCCTGTCGCCCGGCGAGGCCGGGTTCCGGGCGGCGTGGACGGGCACCCTGGTCGCCACCGGCACGGTCGCCGCCGTGTTCGGCACGGCCCAGCTGGCACGGGCGGGCCTGGAACGGCGGCGGCTGCGGCAGTGGGACGACGAGTGGGCGCGCGTCGACACCCGCCGGGGCGGTCTGACGGGCTGACGAGCGCGCCGGCCCGCCGGGTCTTACGGAGTGGTGACACGGCGGCCCGCTCTCGCGGCGGGCCGCCCTCGCGGACCTAGCCTGGCCGCATGCGTGTACTGGTCACCGGCGGTGCCGGGTTCATCGGGTCCCAGATCGTCGACGCGCTCACCGCGCGCGGGCACGAGCCGCTCGTGCTCGACGTGCGGCGGGCACCGGGCGCCGACGTGCGCAATCCGGCGGCGGTCGCCCGTGCCCTGTCCGGCGTGGACGCCGTGTGCCACCAGGCGGCGATGGTCGGCCTCGGCACCGGGTTCGCCGACGCGGCGGATTACGTCTCCCACAACTGCCTCGGCACGGCCGTCCTGCTCACCGCCATGGCGGAGGCGGGCGTACGGCGCCTCGTCCTGGCGGGGTCGATGGTCGTGTACGGGGAGGGCCGGTACGAGTGCCCCCGGCACGGGGTGGTGCGGCCGGGCCCGCGCGCCGTCGCCGACCTGGACGCGGGCCGCTTCGAGCCGGCCTGCCCGCTCTGCGGCGCCGATCTCGCGCCCGGGCTGATCGGCGAGGACGCCCCGGCCGACCCCCGGAACGTGTACGCGACGACCAAACTCACCCAGGAGCACCTGGCGGCCGCGTGGGCGCGGGACACCGGCGGCTCGGCGGTGTCGCTGCGCTACCACAACGTGTACGGGCCGGGCATGCCCCGGGACACCCCGTACGCGGGCGTCGCCTCCTTCTTCCGCTCGGCGCTGGCACGCGGCGAGGCCCCGCGGGTCTACGAGGACGGCCGCCAGCGGCGGGACTTCGTGCACGTACGGGACGTGGCCGCCGCCAACGTGGCCGCGCTGGAGGCGAGCCCGCCCGGCGGCACGCTCACGGCGTACAACACCGGCAGCGGCGAGCCGCACACGGTCGGCGAGATGGCCCACGCCCTGTCAGCGGCCCACGGCGGCCCCGAGCCCGTGGTCACCGGCGAGTACCGCCTGGGCGACGTCCGCCACATCACCGCGGACTCCGCCCGCCTGCGCACGGAACTCGGCTGGAAGCCGGAGGTGAGCTTCGAGGAGGGCATGCGCGAGTTCGCCCGGGCCCGCCTCCGAGAAGCCTGACGAAGCCGGTACGCCACAACCGAGCCGCACACCGCCGCCACGCGGGCGGCGACGGCCACCGCCCACGCCTCGGCGACCAGCGGAGCCCCCTACGGGGGTTCGAGGACGCAGCCCGCGTGAGGCTGACGGGGCGGAGCCCGCGGCGCGAGCTCGGGAGCGCAGCTCCCGTGGGCTCGAAGGGGGCGCAGCTCGCGGCGGCGGTTCGGGGCACAGCATGGTGGGGGGCGGGGCGCAGCCCCGTGGGGGGTTCGGGGGCGCAGCCCCGTGGGGGCTCGGGGGCGCAGCCCCGTGGGGGCTCGGGGGCGCAGCCCCGTGGGGGCTCGGGGACACAGCCCTGTGGGCGTTCGGGGGCACAGCCCCGCGGGCTCGAAGGGGGTGGAACCCACGGCGGCGGTTCGGGGCGTAGCCCCGTGGGGGCAAGGGCGCAGCCTCGTGGACCCGAAGGGACGGAACCCGCGTCGGCGATGCGGGGCGCGTAGCCCCGTGGGGGCCCGGGGCATAGCCCCGTGGGCGTTCGGGGGCGCAGCCCCCGGCGGGGGATCGGGGGCGCAGCCCCCGTGGGGGTTTCGGGAGCGCAACCCCCGGCGGGGCCCGGGGGCGCAGCCCCCGTGGGGGCCCGGGGCATAAGCCCCGTGGACGTTCGGGGGCGCAGCCCCCGGCGGGGGTTGAAGGGGCGGAGCCCCTGGGGATGGGAATGGGTAGGGGCGGCGGGGGCGAGGAAACCTCGGGTTCGGTGTCGTTCACGTCCCGGCTGTCGGGAGGGTCACCTCGAAGCGGCAGCCGCCGGGGATGTTGTGGACGGTGGCCCGGCCCTGGTGGGCCTCGACGATGCCGCGGACGATGGCGAGGCCGAGGCCCGCCCCGGCGGGAGGCGTGCGGGCGTGGGTGCCGCGCCAGCCGGTGTCGAAGACGCGGGGGAGGTCCTCCTCGGGAATGCCGCCGCAGCCGTCGGTGACGGAGAGCACCACGCCCTCCGGTGAGCGCGAGGCGGCGACGGCGACCGTGCCGTCGGCCGGGGTCCGGCGGATCGCGTTCACCAGCAGGTTGCCGAGGACCCGGCTCATCTCCTTGCCGTCCACCTCGACCGGCACCGGCTCGACCCGGTCGCCGACGAGACGTACACCGTGCTCGCGCGCGAGCGGATCCGCGCCGGCCAGGGCGTCGCCGACGAGGTCGTACACGGAGATCCGGCTGGGGCTCAGCGCCAGCGCCCCGGCGTGGATGCGGGAGAGCTCGAAGAGGTCCCCCACCATCTCGTTGAGCCGTTCCACCTCGGCGCGGATCTGTGTGAGGTAGCGGGCCGGGTCGGCGGCCACCCCGTCCTCCAGCGCCTCCGACATCGCCCGCAGCCCGGCGAGCGGGGTGCGCAGATCGTGCGAGATCCAGGCGACGAGCTCGCGCCGGGAGGACTCCAGGGCGCGTTCCCGCTCCCGGGACTCGGCGAGCCGGGCACTGGTGGCGGCCAGCTCCCGGCTGAGCGCGTCCAGTTCCGCGGTGGCCGGTTGGGCGGGCGCGGCGAAGTCGCCGCGGTCACCGAAGGAGCGGGCGGCCAGAGCGAGTTCGCGGCTGCGGGCGACCACCCAGCGGCCCAGCAGCAGGGCGATGGCCAGGGACACGACGGCCGCCATCGCGACGACGGTCGTCACGACGCTCAGGTCGTGCGCGGACAGGAACATCGCCTGCGCCACGGCCATGGTGCCCGCGAGCATCGCGAACACGCCGACCGCCGCCACCACGCCGAGCGACGCCGTGAGCGACCGCCGCCGGATCAGCCGCAGCACGACCGCGCCGGCCAGCCCGGTGGCGGCGGCGCCGAGGAAGGCGTACAGGGCGATGAGGAGGGTGTCGTGCATGGTCAGCCCGCCTCCCGGCCCTGGGGGTCGAAGCGGTAGCCGACGCCCCACACGGTCTGGATCAGGCGGGGCCGGGCCGGGTCGTCCTCGACCTTGCCGCGCAGCCGGCGGACGTGGACGGTGACCGTCGACAGGTCGCCGAAGTCCCAGCCCCACACCTCACGCATGAGGTCCTCCCGGGCGAAGGCCCGCCCCGGGTGCCGCAGCAGGAACGCGAGCAGGTCGAACTCGCGCAGGGTGAGGGCGAGTTCGGCGCCGTTCTTGGTGGCCCGGCGGGCGGCCTGGTCGAGGGTCAGGCCGGCCGAGCTCAGCGTGCGCGCCTGGGCGGCTGGCCGGGTGCGGCGCAGCACCGACTCCACGCGCAGCACGAGTTCGCGGGGACTGAAGGGCTTGGTGACGTAGTCGTCGGCGCCCACCTCCAGGCCGAGGATGCGGTCGTCCTCGTCGCCGCGGGCGGTGAGCATGATGACCGGCACCGGCCCGTGGGCGCGCAGCCGGCGGCACACCTCCAGGCCGTCCATGCCGGGCAGCATGAGGTCCAGCACGACCAGGTCGGGCCGGTGCGCGGCGGCCCGGGCGAGCGCCGCCGGCCCGTCGTCGGCCCGGTCCACCGTGTAACCGGCGCGGCCGAGGTAGCCGGCGACGACCTCGGCGACCGTCGGGTCGTCGTCGACGACCAGGACCCGGGCAGAGGCGGGCACCAGCGGCTCGGCGGGGGTCCCCGGCCGCGTGGACTCGTACGGCTGCTGCATGCGTACAGCCTCGCACCGCCGTCCCCGCCCGCGCCGCCACCGGACGCGGCCGGGACCTTGACGTCCGCGTTTCGTAAGAAGCCGAAGCCCGGTATGCCTGTTTTGCGTTCGTAGGGTGAGAGCCGTGACGACCACTCCCACACCCACAGGGGTCGACGTGGTGCTCCCCTGTCTCGACGAGGCCGAAGCGCTGCCCTGGGTCCTGGCCCGCATCCCTCCCGGCTGGCGCGCGCTGGTCGTGGACAACGGCTCCACCGACGGCTCGGCGGATGTCGCCCGCGCGCTCGGCGCGACCGTGGTGCACGAGCCGCGCCGTGGCTTCGGCGCCGCCTGCCACGCGGGGCTGACCGCCGCCGACGCCGATGTCGTGTGCTTCTGCGACTGCGACGCCTCACTGGACCCGGCACTGCTGGTGCCCTTCGTACGGGAGGTGCGCTCCGGCCGGGCCGATCTGGTGCTGGGCCGGCGCCGCCCGCAGGGCCGGGGTGCCTGGCCCGCGCACGCCCGGGCCGGCAACCTCGCGCTCACCGGGATGCTGCGCCGCCGCACCGGACTGCGCCTGAAGGACCTCGGGCCGCTGCGCGCCGCCCGCCGCGAACCGCTGCTCGCCCTGGACCTCACCGACAGGCGCAGCGGCTACCCGCTCCAGATGGTGGTGCGCGCCGCCGACGCCGACTGGCGCATCACCGAGCACGACGTCCCCTACCGGCCGCGCTCCGGCGTGTCCAAGGTGACCGGCACCTGGCGCGGCACCTGGCAGGCGGTACGGGACATGAGCCGCGTCCTCGCCGAGGCGCCCGCCCGGCCGCCAGTCCGAGGAGGCGGCCCCCGGTGATCACTCTGCTCGTCATCGCCAAGGAGCCCCGGCCGGGCCGGGTCAAGACCCGGCTGACCCCGCCGTTCACGCCCCGGGAGGCGGCCGGGCTCGCCGAGGCGGCCCTCGCGGACACCCTTGACGCCGTGGCCGCGGCGCCCGCCGGCCGGCGGGTCCTCGTCCTCGACGGACGCCCGGGGCCGTGGCTGCCGCCCGGTTTCGACGTCGTACCGCAGTGCCCGGGCGGGCTGGACGAGCGGCTGGCCGCGGCGTTCGCCGGCTGCGACGGGCCCGCCCTGCTCATCGGCATGGACACCCCGCAGGTGACCCCCCGCCTGCTGACCGTCGGCTTCGACGACTGCGACGCGTGGTTCGGCCCGGCCGAGGACGGCGGCTTCTGGGCGCTCGGTCTGGCGTCACCCGATCCCGGTCTGCTGCGGGGCGTGCCCATGTCGACGCCGGTCACGGGTGCCGTGCAGCGGGACCGGCTGGTGGCGGCGGGCCTGCGGGTGCGTGATCTGCCCCGGCTGCGGGACGTCGACACGGCCGCCGACGCGCGCGCGGTCGCCGCCCTCGCCCCGCACGGCCGCTTCGCCGCCCGGCTCGCCCGCCTCACCTCGGTGGCGGACCGATGACCGCGGCCCACGGCCTCGGCCACCCGGGCCCCCGCCGGGCGGGCCAGGCGGCCGGCACCGGCCCCACGGCCCCGCTCCGCCCGCCCGGCGACCTCCGCTCCCCCGCACCGCCGGCCGACGGCGCGGCCGCGGCCGCGGCCGCGCCCTGCGGGCGGACGACCGGCCCGCGCCCCTGGCCGCAGGACGTCCCCGGCCCTGCCGAAACCCGGCCCACGGCCCTCGGCGCACGTGTACCCGGGCCCGCCCGGCCGGTCGACGGCCCGTGCGCGGCCGTCCCCGGCCCCGGCGCGTCCTCGCCCGCCCGGTCCGCCTGGTCCGCCGATGACTCCTACTCCGCCGCGCTGCGGGCCGGGCGCGGCCCGTTGTTCCTGCGGCGGGCCGACGGGTGGCTGCTGCCGCTGGAGGTGGAGCGCTGGTGCGCACGGGCCGACGAGACGGATCTGGCCGTGCTGGCGCGGTGCGAGGGCGCCGTCATCGACGTGGGCTGCGGCCCCGGCCGGCTGGTGGCCGCGCTCGCGGCGCAGGGGCGGCGGGTCCTCGGTATCGACGTCAGCGAGACGGCCGTCGCCCGCACGGTCCGGCGGGGCGGGACGGCGCTGTGCCGCTCCGTCTTCGAGTCGCTGCCGGGCGAGGGCGGCTGGGGCACCGCGTTGCTGCTGGACGGGAACATCGGCATCGGCGGTGACCCGGTGGCATTGCTGGAACGGCTCGCCCGGGTGCTCGCCCCGGGCGGGCTGCTGGTCGCCGAGACCGCTCCGGTCGACGTAGACGAACGCGCCCGGGTCCAGGTCGTGGACGCGGGCGTCGCGCCGGGGCCGGCCACCCGCCCGTTCCCCTGGGCGCGGCTGGGCACACCGGCCCTGCTCCGGCACGCGGCCCGGGCGGGCTGGCGTGCCGAGGATCAGTGGACGGCCGGTTCCCGCAGCTTCGTGGCCCTGCGCAACCGCCGCGACCGCACCCCTCGCAGTGCCAGCAGCAGCGCGGAGCCGCCGAACAGCACGGCGGTGATCAGCAGCCAGCGGGACAGGAAGCCGTCCGCCGAGAGCCCCGCGGCCGACCGGTAGCGCGCGTCGACCTGGCCGCTGATCAGCGGGAACCACACCAGGAGCAGCAGCCCGGACAGCGCGGCGGGCACCCGGACGTACAGCACCCGGCCGCGCCGCCCGGCCGCGCCCAGCGAGCGGACGAGGGCGCGGTCGGCCGCCGCGTACAGCGGCAGCAGCACCAGGTCGTGCAGCAGTGCCGCCCCCACGAACCACAGCGCCACCTTGAACCAGTCGCCCGCGAGGAGCCGCAGCCCCGCGTATCCGGCGAGCGCGAACGAGCAGGCGAGCAGCAGCAGTTGCAGAGGGCTGCCGAGCGGGATCCAGCGGCGCTTCACACGCATCACAGGTCTCCGATCACACGCATCACAGGTCTCCGAAGGTCATCCGGGCCACCCACTTGGTGTTGAGCACACCGGGCGCCGCGGGCACGATGACCCGGGCCGGGTAGCCGTGGTCGGGGCTCAGGTCCTCGCCGTTGACGGCCAGGGCGAGCAGGGAGCGCGGGTCGGCGGTCTGATTGGCGCGCAGGGCCGCCCGGCGGAAGCCGCCGTGCCGCTGGAGGGACTCTACGAAGACGTCGGGCGGGTCGTCGTACCCGACGAGGGCGGCCAGGTCGCGCAGCCGCACGCCCCGCCACCACTGGTCGGCGGTGGACCAGCCCTCGACGCAGGCGATCGGCAGCGCGGAGCTGTGCTGCGGCATGCGCAGCAGGTCGGCGCGGCTGAGCCGGACGGTGCCGGTGCGGCCGGTGACGACGAGCCGCCACGCCTCCTCGCTCGTCCGAGCCGTGTCGATGCCCGCGAAGCGGGCCGTCTTGTTGATCTGGAAGCCGTTCGGTCCGCCGCCGGGCTCGGCGCCGCCGTGGGGGGTGAGCAGGGCGGTGCGGCGCAGCGGCCCGTCGAAGCTGCGGCCGGCGCTGGTCAGGAACAGCAGCAGCGAACCGCCGCCGACCAGCCACAGCGCGCCGCGCCGAGACACGGTGGGCGGATCGGGCCGCGGTGGGACGAGGGTCCCGGTTTCCGCGCTCTCCACGGGGTTCCCGGCCCCTCCCCTCCCCTCCCGCATCCGGCGCACGCTCCGCACCGCCAGGGGCAGCTTCAGCGCGGCGTGCGCGACGAACGCGGCGAAGAAGACCCAGGCGCCGTAGAAGTGCAGCGGGTAGAAGGACCCGGGGAAGACGTAGTCGAGCTGGACGTTGAGCACGCCGGTGGTGAACTCGAACAGGCCGCCCCCGACCAGCAGCAGCAGCGAGATCCGCTCCAGCGCGTGGGCGAGGGAACGGGCCGGCGGCAGGGCGAAGAGCCTCGGCACGACGGACCACAGCTTGGCCAGCAGCACCGGGATCAGGGTGATGCCCAGCGTGACGTGGACACCCTGGGTGAGCCGGTACAGCCAGTACGGGTTCGTCGGCCAGGCGAACAGGTAGAAGCCGAGGATCCCCTTGTCCGGGGTCTTGTCGTTGACCGGCGAGAGGCCCGGGTTGTAGGCGGCGTACGACACCAGGCCCGTCACGAACAGCACGGTCACGCCGACGAGGAGGACGAGGCCGAGCACCGAGGTGAACCAGGGGCCGCGCAGCGGGCTGCGCCAGAAAGCGGGAGAGGTGGGGAGCCGTGGATCGCTCATGTTCCGACCGTAGGCCGGTACGGGCCCGGCGGCGGGCCCACGACCCATGACGAAACGCTGACGTCCGCCGCGCGCGGCGGGACCGCGCCCGTCGTCCGGCCTAGCGTGCCGGTGTGACCCGCCCTCTCCGCCGTGACCCGCGCGACCGCCATGGCTTGCGCGACCGTCGTGACTCGCCCGACCGCCGCGACCTGTACGCCGTCGTGGCCGCCGTCCTGCTGGTGCTGACCGCCGTCCTCGTCGGCCGCCGCATCCAGGACAGCCGCCACACGCTGTTCGTGCACTGGCCGCCGCTGCACGCCGACTGGGACCCGCACCTCGGGCCGGGCACCCCCGCCGCCGTCCTGGTGGCGGCCGCCGTGGTGGCCTGCGGGCCGGGGGTCGCCGCACGGCTGCGCCCCGGGGCGCTGCTCGCCGCGGCCTGGGTGACGGCCATGGCCTGGATCTGGTCCCTCGCGCTGGTCGACGGCTGGCAGCGGGGCGTCGCGGGCCGGCTCACCACCCGCACCGAGTACCTCCGGGCCGTCGGCCGCTTCGACGACATCCCGGCCGCCCTGAGGGACTTCACCCACCACATCGTCTGGGGCACGCCCGACCCGTGGCCCGCCCACGTCGCCGGGCACCCTCCGGCGGCGACGCTGATGTTCGTCCTCCTGGACCGGATCGGGCTGCGCGGCGGTGGCTGGGCGGCGGCGTGGTGCATCACCGTGGGCGCCACGGCCTGTGTGGCGGTTCTGATCGCGGTACGGGCCCTCGCCGGGGACGGTCCGGCGCGGCGGGCGGCGCCGTTTCTGGTGCTGGCGCCGGCCGCGGTGTGGCTGGGCGTCTCGGCCGACGCGTGTTTCGCGGCCGTCGCCTCCTGGGCCGTGGCGCTGCTCGCCCTCGCGGTGACCGGGCGGTCGGTGTGGTGGGCGGCCGGCTCCGGTCTGCTGTTCGGGCTCACCTGCTACCTCTCCTACGGCCTCACGCTCTTCGCGGTGCTCCTGGCGGCGGTGCTGTTCCTCGGCCGGCACCGCGTCCGCGAGCGTCCGCTGCTGCTCGGGGCGCTGCTCGCCGCGACGGCCGTGGTGCCGTTCGCCTTCATCCTCGCCGGGTTCGACTGGTGGCAGGCCTACCGCCTGCTGATCACGCGCTACTACCAGGGAGTGGGCGGTACCCGGCCCTACGGCTACTGGGTCTGGGCGAACCTGGCCTGCACGGTGGTGATCACCGGGCTCGCCACGGCGGCCGGCCTGCTCCGGGCCGGCGGCACGCTCGCCCGTGAACCCCGCGCCCCGCTCGACCGGCCGCCGGCCGGCACTCCCCCGGTGGCCGCCGGCGAGGCACGCCTGGCCCTGCTCGTCCTCGCCGCCCTCCTGGCCCTCCTCGTCGCCGACCTGTCCGGCATGAGCAAGGCGGAGACGGAACGCATCTGGCTGCCGTTCGCGATGTGGCTCCTGCCGGCCTGCGCGTTCCTCACCCGGCCCCGCGTCTGGCTCGCCGCCCAGGCCGTCCTCGCCCTGCTGGCCAACCATCTGCTGCTCACCACCTGGTGAGCGGCGGTCGGGGCCTCTCGACGCGGGGCGGGCGAACGGGCACAGTTCTCCCTACGTACCGGGCCTACCGACCGGTACGCCCATGCCCCCTCCCCTCCAGGAGCGCCCGTGACCAGCTGGGTCGGCCGGACCGCCGCCGAGATCGCCGCCGCCGTACGCGACAAGCGGGCCACGCCGCGCGAGGTGGTGGCGGAGCACCTCGCCCGGATCGAGCGGCTCGGCGCCCGCACCGGCGCGTTCCGGACGGTACGGGCCGAGGCGGCGCTCGTCGAGGCGGACGAGGTGGCGGACCGCACCGACCTGGCCGGGCTCCCGCTGGCCGGCGTGCCCGTGGCCGTCAAGGACAACCTGGCCGTTCGCGGCGAGGCGACCCGCAACGGCTCCGCCGCGACCTCCGAGGAGCCCGCGGCCGACGACCATGTCACCGTGGCCCGGCTCCGGGCGGCGGGCGCGGTGGTCGTGGGGCTGACGAACGTGCCGGAACTCTGCGTCTTCGGCACCACCGAGGGCGTGCACGGCACCGCGCGCAATCCGTGGGACCTCTCGCGGACCGCGGGCGGTTCCTCCGGCGGCAGCGCCGCCGCGGTGGCCGCGGGGCTGGTGCCGGTCGCCCTCGGCAACGACGGTATGGGCAGTCTGCGCATCCCGGCCGCCAACTGCGGCCTGGTCACGCTGAAGCCCGGGCACGGGGTGGTGCCGGCGGGCATCGGCCACGGCGACTGGTTCGGCATGTCCGAGAACGGGCCGCTGGCGACCACGGTCGAGGACCTGCGGCTGGTGCTGTCGGTCCTGGCGGACGCCGGGTTCGGCCCCCGGGCGGACCCGGCCCCGCTCGGCATCGCCGTCTCGCTGCGCAGCCCGATGCCCGGGGTGAGCGTCGGCAAGCCGTACACGGCCGCGGTCCGGGAGGCCGCGGGGCTGCTGGCCGGGGCGGGGCACCGGCTGCGGCGCGCCGAGCCGCCGTATCCGGCGTCGCTGGGCGTCACCGCGCTGACGCACTGGACGGCGGGCACCGCGGTGGACGCCGAAGGCCTGGACCCGGCACGGCTGACCCGGCGGACCCGGGTGCACGCGGCGGTGGGGGGGCGTTTCGTCGGCACGGTCCGCACCGGGGAGCAGCGGGAGCGGCTGCGCCGCCGCCTGGAGCCGTTCTTCGCCGAGCACGACGTGCTGCTCACCCCGGCCCTCGCCCGGCGCTCGCCCGAGGCCGGGCCCTGGCACGAGCGGGGCTGGCTGCGCAATGTGCTGGCCAACACGAACTACTCGCCGCTGACCCCGCCCTGGAACCTGACCGGCTGGCCTGCGATGTCCGTTCCCTTCGGCACGCTGCCCTCCGGCGCGCCCTGCGCCGTGCAACTGGCCGCCCGTCCGGGGTCCGAGGGGCTGCTGCTGGAGGTCGCGGAGCAGTTGGAGGGCCTGCGCCCGTGGCAGCGGACGGCACCGGTCGGCTGACACGCCGCTCAGTGCAGCGACTTGTACATGATGTGCAGGCCGACCCGGCCGTGCCGGGGGTGCTCGAACGCCTCCGGGACCGTGCCGATGATCCGGAAGCCGAGGGACGTCCACAGCTTGACGGCGGGATTGGTCTCCACGACGGCGTTGAAGACCATCGCCCGGTATCCGGCGGCCCGGGCGGCGGCGAGGACGTGTTCGGCGAGGGCGCGGCCGATGCCACGGCCGCCCTGGTCGGGGTCGACCATGAAGCCGGCGCCCGCGACCGCGGCGGCGGGACCGCCGTAGTTGGGGGTGAGATAGGCGGAGCCGACCACGGCTCCGCCGGGGTCCTCGGCCACGTAGACGCGTTTGGCCGGGCCCATCCACAGGGCGCGGGCAGCCTCCTGCGAGGTGTCCGGGTCCCATGCGTACGTCTCGGCCGCGGCGACGATCCGGTGCCAGATGGGCCAGATGCGTCGCCAGTCGTCGGCCACGGCTTCCCTGATCAGCACGGCGCCGGTCCCGCAGGCCCATGCCTTCGGCGATCGCGAGGGGTACGGCCCCGCGCGGGGTCAGTCCACGCTCGGCAGGATGTGCGGTTCGGCGAGGTCGTCCTCGTAGCCTGCGAGGCGGATCGGGGCGGACCTGGCCCACACGTCGAGGCTGCCGAGCTCCGTGGGCCCGCGGCCCGCTCGCTCCGTGCGTTCCTTGGGGCGCTGATCGCGATTCGTCTTCTCCGGTGTCACCGCGCACTCCTTATGTGTCGGGTCACCCTCGGGGCGTACCGGACAGTCTGTGATCCGCCGCCTGACGCCCGCTTGGGTCTGGATAGAAGGCCAGTTCGGACGCGGTGGCGCCGGTAACTCGTACGGACCATGGGTGTGGGTGGGACCCCGTGCTGCTTGTCCGTCCGCTCCAGATTAACCAAATGAGCGGGGGTCCGCTCGATAGGGAATGCAAACAAGGGGTAACTTTCGTGCGTCATCCGGTCGCCCATCGGCCGACTATGCGCCCATTTGCCGCATGACGCACCTTTTGAGGGTCAGCAGATCGGCCTACATAATCGAACCTAACTTCGATTATTGTTTCGCGGCTGCTCGACGCCGAGAAGGTCGGCGAGGCGCTCATGGCCATCAGGCGGGGGGCTGAACGGGGCACACGCCGCGCAGTTCAGGTGCCGTTGGCCGAGTCGAAAGCAGGCCATGATCTGCTGGCGGGTGGCAACGGCTGTCTCGCGGGAGGACTGACGCATGGAGCTGCGCAGCGTCGAGGAGCTGATGGATCTGCTGTACGCCTGCCGGTACGACCCCGGGCTGCGCACCGCCGCGCTGCTGCGCCGCGCCCGGCCCGCCGACAAGGAACTCCAGGTGGCCGGGCTGGTCTCGGGCATCGGACGGCTGCTCGTGCCCGGCGACCGGGCGGGGCAGGCGCACGCCGCGGCCCGCGCGGTGCGCCCCCTGCTCGGGGAGCGGGTCTGCCGGCTCGTACGCGGGCAGCCCGGCGACGACGGTCCCGGCGGCGACGACGATCTGCTGCGCCTGCGTCACGCCGCCGAGGAGGGCGCGGCCGTCGCTTTCGACGCCGGGGTCCTGGAGGACTGGCGCACGGTGCTCGAGCTGGTGGCGGCGCGCAACTCCCGCCTGGGGGCGGTCGACTGACCGCCGAGGACACGGCGGGCAGCGGGGGGCGCCGGGTGCCCGAGTTCGGGTCGGTGACGCGGTTTGCCCCCCGAGGGGCCACAGGCCCGGGGTGGTGGACCTGTGTGGAGTCGAACCACGAAGAACGCGTCACCTGCGCACCGGGCACTTCGGCGCTTGGTCCCCCACGGTAGGGCGCCGCTGCCCGAACAGGCCAACGGTTTAAGCCCGTTGGACCTGCTCGGTCGCCTTACTCACCACTTGCCCGGCGCGTAGTCCTTCAGGAAGACGCCGTACAGGTCCTCGCCCGCCTCGCCGCGCACGATCGGGTCGTAGACGCGGGCGGCGCCGTCGACGAGGTCGAGGGGGGCGTGGAAGCCGGCCTCGGCCAGGCGCAGCTTGTCGTAGTGCGGACGTTCGTCGGTGATCCAGCCGGTGTCGACGGAGGTCATGAGGATGCCGTCGGACTGGAACATCTCCTGGGCGCTGGTCCGCGTGACCATGTTCATGGCCGCCTTGGCGGCGTTGGTGTTCGGGTGCCCGGCACCCTTGTAGCCGCGGCCGAAGACGCCTTCCATCGCCGAGAC
This sequence comes from Streptomyces sp. NPDC001480, assembly GCF_042894725.1. Classification (NCBI taxonomy): domain Bacteria; kingdom Bacillati; phylum Actinomycetota; class Actinomycetes; order Kitasatosporales; family Streptomycetaceae; genus Streptomyces; species Streptomyces sp. NPDC001480. The sequence continues at coordinate 492,980 of NZ_JBIAVX010000001.1, forward strand.
GTTGACGACGTACGCACGGCCGCTGGCGGCCTTCTTCGCGGCGTCCGCCATCGCCGGGCGCAGGGCGCTGATCAGGATGAACGGCGAGGTGTAGTTGCACAGCTGGGTCTCCAGCAGCTCGACCGGCGAGATCTGGTCGATGGTCTGCACCCAGGTGTTGGTCTCGACGACGTCGGGGACGAGGCCGCCCGCGTCGATGGCGGTGCCGTCGAGGTGCCGGGCGACGCTGGCGTTGCCCGCGACGAGCGCGAGGTCGGCGACCTTCTGTGCGTCCAGGCCGCTGGTGCCGAGGGGCAGTGCGGCGATGCCGTCGACGGCGCCGGAGCCGAAGGCGCCGATGATGTGGTGGGCGGGGAGCTCCCCTGCGGGCAGCGGGGCGCTCTCGCCCTCGACCAGGGCCGCGTACGCGGAGGGCAGGCGGCGCACGGTCTGCGTCGCGTTGTTGATCAGGATGTCGAGCGGGCCCGCCCCGGCGACCTGCTCGGCGAGGGCCACGGCCTGCGCCGGGTCGCGCAGGTCGATGCCGACGACCTCCAGCCGGTGCATCCAGTCCGCCGAGTCGTCCATGGCCTTGAAGCGGCGGATGGCGTCCTTGGGGAAGCGGGTCGTGATCGTGGTGTGGGCGCCGTCGCGCAGCAGCCGCAGCGCGATGTACATGCCGATCTTGGCGCGGCCGCCGGTGAGCAGCGCGCGCTTGCCGGTGAGGTCGGCCCGGACGTCACGCTTGACCCGGTTCGTCCGGGCGCAGTCCGGACAGAGCTGGTGGTAGAAGTAGTCGACCTCGACGTACCTGCTCTTGCAGGTGTAGCAGGAGCGCGGGCGCTGGAGTATGCCCGCGATCCTGCCCTCCTCGGTGACCGAGGACGGCAGGATCCCCTCCGTCTCGTCGTCGATGCGCTGGGCGGAACCGGTCGCGGTGGCCTCGGTGACCGCCTTGTCGTGGGCGGTCTTGGCGGCCCGGCGCTCCTGGCGGCGGCGCTGCTTGACCGTGCGGTAGATGCCGGCCGTGGCCCGGCGCACCGCGATGGCGTCGGGGTGGTCGACGTCCAGCTTGTCGAGCTCATCGAGCACACTGAGGCAGACGGCCAGGCGCTCGGGGTCGATGCCGGGGCCGTAGACCGCCTCGTCCTCGGCCATCGGGCCGTCCTGTGTCACCGTCATCGCGCTGCCGCTTCCCTGATCACTTGCGCAGCGCTCCGACTCGCGCCCGCTTTCGAACGGGGGATTTTACGGCAGCGCGGGCCCCCACCGCCAAACCGTTCCGCTCGGGCCCCACGGCTTCGGACCATCACCCCCACGCCGCCCGGGTCGGCGGGACCTGCCCGGCCCCGAGGCCCACCACGGCCTCACCACCGGCGACGCCCCGACCGGACACGCCCGGCTCGGCCCGGGGGAACGGATCCGTCACCACCGGGTCGGCCTGCCGAGGCCCGCCCGGCCTGCCCCGGGCCCGGGCCCGGGAGAGCCCATGGCACCGCACCTGGAACCGCGCGCGAACCCACCGTCCGGAGCCGGCCTTGGGCGTGCTGGTACGCGCACCTCACCTGCCCGGGCGACCGGTCCAAGCCCCGTACCGCTTCGGCATCGGCAACGAGTGGCGACGCCCACAGCAGCGGCCGCCCCCGCCGCCGAACGCCCCCTCGCCAGGACAGCGCCTCCGCCTCGTCCGTCATCGCCCGGGCCAGCCGGCCCGGCTTCGGCGCTGCCTCGGTGTCAGCGACGAACCCGTGCGGGCCGTGCCCGGCCCCGTCGGCCGATACCGGCCTCGGGCATGCGCGACGCGCACGGCAGCGGCCGGGCCCCGCCCGGTCAGGGGACGCAAACCGCGAGCAGCATCTCCAGCTCGGCCGTCACCGCTCGGGCCAGCCGGTCCAGGTCCGGTACCGCCTCGGCGTCGGCGACGAGGCCGTAGTGGACGTGGCCGCGGTAGGTGGAGATGGCGACGGCGAGGGACTGGCCGGGGGCGAGGGGGGCGAAGGGGTAGACCGCGGTCAGGGGGTGTCCGCCGAGCCGGAGGCCGAGGCCCGGCAGCGGCACGCTGGTGACCAGGATGTCGAACCACAGCCGGGCGGCCTGACCGACCAGCGGTCCGCCGAGCCGGTGGCCCAGCGCGGGCACGTGGTCGGCGAGCAGCGCGACGGCGCCCGCGCCCCGGTTGGGGCCGGCGTCCTTGTTGCGGTCCATCGCCGTACGCACCCGGGCGAGGCGGGCGAGCGGGTCGGGGTCGCCGACCGGGAGCCGTATCAGGTACCCGGAGAGCCGGTTGCCCTGTGGGTGCGCGGTGCGCGGGCGGCGCCGGGAGACCGGGATCAGGGCGCGCGGCGCCACGCCCTCGCTGCCGTCGCCGCGCTCGTCCAGCCAGCGGCGCAGCGCACCCGCGACGACCGCGATGAGGACGTCGTTGACGGTGCCGCCGACGGCCTTGCGCACCCGGTGCACGTCGTCGATGTCCAGGTCGACCCCGGCGGTGCACCGGGTGCCGCTGGAGCCGGAGGCCAGCGCCGCGGAGGAGGCCACGCCCAGGGTGGACAGGGCGACGGAGGCGCCGATGTCCAGGGCCCGGCCCACGTCGGACAGCGTGCCGCGCAGCAGGCCCGGCAGCCGGCCGGGAAGCCCGCGCAACTCGGCCAGCAGCCCGCGCGGCGGCTCGACGGGGCGTGGGCGGCGCTCCGGCATGTCCATCGGGTCGAGCACGGCGGCGGCCAGCGTCAGCGCCCTGAGGCCGTCGGCCAGCGCGTGGTGGAACTTGAACAGGACGGCGAAGGACACCCCGTCCTCGCCCGGCATGACGTGCGCCTCCCAGGGCGCCCGGCAGCGCTCCAGGGGGCGCTCCATGAGCCGGCCGGCCACGGCGTGGAAGTCACCCGTCGGGGCATGCAGCCGCACGTGGTTGAGCGGGTCGAAGTCCGGGTCCGGCTCACGGGCCGCGCCGCCGAAGGAGCCGAGCCGGCCCGGCCGGCGCAGGTCGAGCGGCTGCCACACGTCGCGGATGCGCATTCTGAGGCCGGGCACGGCGGCGGCACGGGCGGCGAGCAGGTCGGCCGCGTGCGCGCCGGCGGTGGGCGAGTGCGCGGAGAAGACGCCGAGCGCGCCCAGGTGCATCGGGTGCCGGCCGGACTCGATGTTCCAGAACGCCAGATCCAGAGGAGCGAGCGGGTCGGAAGTCAATGGCTTGCCTCGCGTCGACGACGGGTGGAGGGGGGTGGGCGGTGAGTCTGAAGTCAATCCCCGCCAGGCGATTACGGTCAAGTACGGTCAGGCTACGCTCAGTTAACAGCAGATTAAGTCCCGCCCCCGGTGAAACCGGCGGGACACACGGGACGCCTGAGGTCACTTCAGCACCGGAGGCGCCGCCTGGGGTGACGTACCCCACTCCGACGGGCGCGGGCCGACCGTGAACGCAAGGGAGCGCAGGGACCGCAGCTCACGCATCGTCAGGTAGGTCCGGTCATGGGCCCTCGCGTTCGCGCGCACGGCCTGGACGTAGCGTTCGCTCGCCGAGGTGCCCGGCGCGGTGACCGTGAGGGCGCCCCTGGGCCAGTAGCGGCGGTCCAGGGTGAGGTCGACCCGGTCGAACACGGGTGTGGACAGTCCCCAGGTGCCGTAGCCGGGCTGCACCGGGAAGATCCCGATCGACGACAGCACGTGCCAGGCGGACATCGTGCCCAGGTCGTCGTTGCCGGTCATGCCGGTCGGGCTGTCCGTGAACAGGGTCAGCGCCGCGTGCACCACGTCCGTCGTCTTCCACGGCTCGCCGGTCGAGAGGTAGGTGTAGGGCGCGATCAGGTCGGGCTCGTTCTGCGGGTTGTACTTGTCCGCGCCGTAGTAGTCGTAGGCGCCGCCGTGCACCCACACCTCGCGCGCGGTCCGGGCCGGGTCCGCGAGCAGCCGGTCGTAGGCGAAGAACGCGTCGAGCCGGTCGTTCGCGGCGCGTTCGCCGCCGATCAGGCCGACCATGCCGGGGATGTCCTGCGGCACCAGCCACTGGTACTGCCAGGCGGTGCCCTCGTGGAAGCCCACGCCGGCGGCCGGGTCGGCCGGCCCGGTGAAGGCGCCGGAGGCGTCGCGCGCCCGGAAGAAGCCGGTCGAGGGGTCGAAGACGTTGCGGTAACTGCGCGACCGGGCCGCGTAGCGGGCCGCGTCCTCGTGGTGGCCGAGGCTCCGGGCCATCTGCGCGAGCATCGCGTCCGAGAGGGCGTACTCCAGGGTGACGGAGGCCCCCTCGTGGTAGTCGGAGTCCCCCGGCTTCGTGCGCGGTCGGTCCTTGATGTACGGGGCGAAACCGTTCGCCAGGTACTCCGCGTTGGCCTCCCGGCCCACCCCCGGGTAGCCGGCCGGCGGCACCCCGTCGGCGTTCTTCCGCAGCGCCCGGTAGGCCCGCTCCTCGTACCCCTTGAGCAGGCCCGACTGGTAGGCGGTGGTCAGGAACGGGGTCACCGGGTCGCCGGTCATGATGTTCGTCTCGACGGGCCCGTAGCCCCACTTGGGCAGCCAGCCGCCGTCCTCGTCGACCCTGACCACCGAGATCGCCATGTCCCGGGCCTCGCGGGGCGCGAGCAGGGCGAGGAGCTGGCACTGGGTGCGGTAGGTGTCCCACAGCGACCAGTTCTGGTAGTACGTGAAGCCCTCGGCCCGGTGGATCCGCCGGTCCCAGCCGGTGTAGCGGCCGTCGGCGTCGCTGCCGGTGTTCGGTGCCAGGAACGAGCGGTACAGGGACGAGTAGAAGGTGCGGCGCAGGGTCGCGTCACCGCCCCGGACCCGGACGGCGCCGAGCCGGCGCTCCCAGGCCTGCCGGGCCCGCTCGCGGACGGCGTCGAAGGGGCGTCCGCCCTCGGCGCGCAGGTTGACCTCGGCGCCGCGCGCGTCGACGTACGACAGCGCGGTGGTCGCCTCGACTGTGCGGTCCCCGGTCGTGTCGAAGCGTACGTAGGCGCCGCCGTGCCCGGCCCGGGAGCCCGCGGCGACCGTGGTGCCGTCCCAGGTGCCGTACGCGGTGAAGGGCCGGGAGAAACGCGTGACCGTGTACACGGTGTACGGGCCGGTCTCCCGGCAGAAGCCGTGGCCGGTGATCGCGGTGCGCACGGTCCGGTCGTCGAGGATCTCCACCGAACTGGCGACCGGTTTGTGCAGTGCCTGCGCCGCGTTCAGCAGCACGTTGGCGTGGTCGGTGGCGGGGAAGGTGTAGCGCTGCACGCCGGTGCGCTCGGTGGCCGTGAGCTCGGCCTCGATGCCCGAGTCCAGGCCGACCCGGTAGTAGCCGGGGCTCGCCGTCTCGTCCGCGTGCCGGAAACCGGCCGCGTACCGGGCGTAGTCGGTCTCCGTGACCTCGCCGGTGGTCGGCAGCACGGGCAGGTCGCCGCCGATGCGGCAGCCGACGCCCGAGAGGTGGACCAGGGAGAAGCCGCGGATGTGGTCCTGGGAGTGGTCGTAGCCGGTGCTGTGCCCGGTGTCGGGCGAGAGCTGCACCATGCCGAAGGGCACGGCCGCGCCGGGGAAGGTGTTGCCCTCGTTCTGGGTCCCGATGAAGGGGTTGACCAGGTCGGTGAGGTGGCCGTCGGGCGGCTCGGCGGCCCGTGCGACGGGGGTGGCGAGCAGCGCGGACGCCATCATCACCCCGGCCAGGCACAGCCGCGGGCGCCGGGTCCCTCTCATGTGACCTCCGGGAGGTTCGACATCGTTGTCCGCATCCTGCGGGCCCGAGGCCGTGAAGCCGGGGAGGGCGCGCGGATCGCGCGGAACGCGTCGCGCGCCAACAATGGAGGCAGCCCCCTCGGCGGAGGGAGGACGGCACCGACGACGGACCGTCCACAGCGGCACCCTCAGCGGGAAGAAGGCGAGGACGATGCCGAAGGTTTCCAGGGACACGGCCACGCAGGGCGGCGACTACGGCCCGGTGGTCGACCACTCCGAGGACCTCGAGCCCTACACGGTGGACTTCCTGACGTTCCGCGAGGACGTCGACCACACCCCGCTGCTCCAGGGACTGCCCGAGCACCGCTGCCAGTGCCCGCACTGGGGGTACGTCTTCAGGGGCGAGCTCACGTTCCGCTACCCGGACCACGACGAGGTGTACCGCGGCGGGGAGGCCTTCTACGCCCCGCCGGGGCACGTACCCGTGCACACCGAGCCGGGCAGCGAGTACCTCCAGTTCAGCCTCGCCGAGGACCTGCGCCGGACCAGCGAGGTGACCATGACCCACTTCCCGCCGCTGACCGGCTGAGCGGGGCCTACGACACCTGCTGCCCCTTGCCGAGCGCGATCACCCCGCCCTTGGACACCGTGTACAGCTCCGCGTCCCGCTCCGGGTTGACGCCGATCGTCGCGCCGGGCGGCACCTCGACGTTCTTGTCGAGGACCGCCCCGCGCACGACCGCGCCCCGGCCGATGCGGACGTTGTCATGCAGCACGGAGCCCTGGACGACCGCGCCCGGGTCGACCCGCACGCCCGGGGACAGCACGGACCGGGTGACCTGACCGCGGATCAGACAGCCCGCGCTGATGATGGACTCGCTCGCGATGCCGCCGGCGTTGAAGCGGGCGGGCGAGAGCTGGCCGGAGTGGGTGTAGATCGGCCACTGGCGGTTGTAGAGGTTGAAGGCGGGGCGCTCGGCGATCAGGTCCATGTGGGCGTCGTAGTAGGCGTCGAGGGTGCCGACGTCCCGCCAGTAGCCCTGGTCACGGATGGTCTCGCCGGGGACGTGGTTGGCGCTGAAGTCGTACAGCTGCGCCTCGCCGCGGGCGGTGAGCTGGGGCAGGATCGAGCCGCCCATGTCGTGCACCGAGCCGTCGTCCTCCGCGTCCCGGTGGAGGGCCTCGATCAGGGCCTTGGTGGTGAAGATGTAGTTGCCCATCGAGGCGAAGACGCACTCCGGGTCGTCCGCGAGGCCCGGCGGATCGGCGGGCTTCTCCAGGAACCGCTCCACGGTCTGCCCGTCGGAGGCCGGGGTGATCACCCCGAAGGAGGAGGATTCCGAGCGGGGCACGCGGATCCCGGCCACCGTCACGCCCGCGCCGCCCTCGATGTGCTGCCGGAGCATCTGCCGGGGGTCCATCCGGTACACGTGGTCGGCGCCGAACACCGCGACGTACTCGGGCCCGTCGTCGTACACCAGGTTCAGCGACTGGAGGATGGCGTCCGCGCTGCCCAGGTACCAGCGCGGGCCGAGCCGCTGCTGGGCCGGGACCGGCGTGACGTAGTTGCCGAGAAGGCTGGACATCCGCCAGGTGGTGGTGATGTGCCGGTCCAGCGAGTGCGACTTGTACTGGGTCAGCACACAGATGCGCATGATGTCGGCGTTGACGAGATTGGACAGCACGAAGTCGACGAGGCGGTAGGTACCGCCGAAGGTGACCGCTGGTTTGGCCCGGTCGGCGGTCAGCGGCATCAGGCGTTTGCCCTCCCCGCCCGCCAGTACGATTCCGAGCACCGAAGGTCCGCCACGACGCATGGCCGCTCCCCTCACCGTGGTTGACACCATGCCTGCCCCCGGTCCCCGGGGACTAAGCCTGCTTGAGGATCTCCTCGTACAACCGGACCGTACGCCGGGCCACCGCGTCCCAGCCGAACTCGCCCACCGCGCGCTCCCGGCCGGCCTCGCCCATCCGCCCGGCCGCCGCCGGATCGCCGAGCACGGTGTCCAGCGCGCGGGCGAGGCCCGTCTCGAAGTCGTCGTCGGCTTCCACGAGGAGACCGGTCACACCCTCCTCCACCACCTCGGGGATGCCGCCGACCCGGGAGGCCACGACCGGCGTACCGCACGCCATCGCCTCCAGGTTGACGATGCCGAGCGGTTCGTACACCGACGGGCAGACGAACACGGCGGCGTGCGTGAGGAGTTGGATCACCTCCGCGCGCGGCAGCATCTGCGGGATCCAGTGCACGCCCGGGCGGACGCGGCTGAGCTCCTGGAACAGGTCGCGGAACTCCCGGTCGATCTCCGGGGTGTCGGGCGCGCCCGCGCACAGCACGACCTGCGCCGCGGGGTCGATGTCGCGGACCGCGCGCAGCAGATGGGGCACGCCCTTCTGGCGGGTGATGCGGCCGACGAACAGCACGTAGGGCCGGTCGGGGTCGAGGCCGAGGCGGCGCAGCACGTCGGTGCCGTGGTCCGGCTGGTACAGGGTGGTGTCGATGCCGTTGTGCACGACGTGCACGCGCGCCGGGTCCAGCGCCGGGTAGCAGCCGAGGATGTCCTCGCGCATGGCGCCCGACACCGCGATCACCGCGTCGGCGGCCTCGACCGCGGTGCGCTCCGCCCATCCGGACAGGGCGTATCCGCCGCCGAGTTGCTCGGCCTTCCAGGGGCGCAGCGGCTCCAGCGAGTGGGCGGTGACCACGTGCGGGACGCCGTACAGGAGCTTGGCGACATGGCCCGCGAGGCCCGCGTACCAGGTGTGGGAGTGGACGAGCTCGCGGCCCTCCAGGGCGCCGGCCATGGCCAGGTCCACCGAGAAGGTGCGCAGCGCGTCGTTGGCGCCGTCCAGCACGGACCACGGCCGGTGGCGGACGACGCCGACCCCGCGGCCCTCGCCCCAGCAGTGCACCTCGAGGTCGACCAGGGGCCGCAACTCCCGGGCGAGGAACTCGACGTGGACTCCCGCACCGCCGTACACGTCCGGGGGGTACTCCCGGGTCAGCAGTCCCACTCGCACCGGCAACTCCCTGGTCTCACACGGCCGGACCTCCATGGTCACCCAGATGCGGCCCGTGGGGAAGGGCGCGGCGGTCGTGGGAAGCAACAGTCACCGCAGACACCGCCGCCCGGCACCCGGTAGTACAGGCAGCAGCTGCGGCGCCGGAAGGCGGTTCCGGTGCGGGTGCCGGTGGTGCTCAGCAAGGGGTGGGTGAAGAGGGCCGTGGTGAGCGTACGGGTCCGGTCTGCCATGTCCGTACGGCCGTTCGTCCGCGCCCACCGCTCCAGTTGGCGGGCCGCGCCGGCCAGCGCGGAGCCCGCGTTGCCCCACAGCAGCCCCCTCGCGACCCCGTAGCGGGCCCCTAGGGCGTCCCCTAGGGGCCCGAGGTGGCCGCGCAGTACGGCGTCCGCGAGCGCGTCGGCGTCCGTCGGGTACGGGGCCGGCGGGTACGGGTCCGACGGCAGCGGGCGCACCTCGGTGAGCCACAGGTCGTCGGGGGCGGTCGCGGCGAAGTCCCAGAGCAGCAGCGCCGGGTCCAGGTCGGGGAGGCGGCCGTACAGGGCGGCACAGCCGAGGGCCGCCGACCACAGACGGGCCGCGAGTCCCTGGTGGGCGATCGACGCGGCGACCCGCGGCTCGGGGGTGCGCAGCCGGCCGGCGACGGTCTCGACCCGCGCGGTCAGGGCACTTGGCCGCAGGTGGGATGCCGTGCCCGCATAGGTCTGCGCGAGCGTCGGCAGCGCGGTGGGCGGGGCCGCGCCGGCGCCCGCGGTCGTGCGCAGGACGAAGAAGCCGCCTAGCGGGCGGAGCGCGGCGAGTTGGGGGTCGAGGTCCACGGAGGAGAGTAGTACCAGGGTCGGCACGGCCCCGGTCGAGGCGGTCTCCGCCCTGCGTCGCCCACCCTGGGGAGGATCGGACGCCACGCGTACTCCATCGGCAGTAGGACCCATTGCCTGCTCAGGGACGACGACGGGAACAACCCGAGCGGGCAGAGTGTTCTTCATGGAAGCCGACCGTTCGCCGCGCCGGGCCCCGGGCCCCCGCCACACGCAGAGGAGCCGCTGATGAGCGCCCTCGCGTTGTCCGTGCTGCTGTCGTTCGTCTCCGCCGTCGCGTACGCGGGCGGGGCGATCGTGCAGGAGCAGGTGGCGCTGTCCTCTCCCGACGGGCAGTACGCGCCGCTGCGCCGCGCCAGTTGGTGGGCGGCGCTCGCGCTGAACGGCCTCGGCGGAGTGCTGCACGTCGTGGCGCTGGCCTACGGTCCGCTCAGCCTGGTGCAGCCGCTGGGCGCGCTGACCATCGTCTTCGCGCTGCCCATGGCCGCCCTGTTCGTCGGCCGCGGGGCAGGGGCGACCGCCTGGCGCGGTGCCGTCATGGCCACCGTCGGCCTGGCCGGCCTGCTCTCCCTCGTCGGCACCTCCGACGGTCACGCGCTGGACGCGGCCCAGCGGGTCGGCGTCGCGGTGGTCACCGGCGGGGCGGTCGTCGCGCTGATGATCGCCGGCCGCGCCGCGCACCGGCACCCGGCGGTGCGCAGCGTGCTGCTCGCCACCGGCTCCGGCATAGCCTTCGGCATGTCGTCGGTGTTCACCAAGACCGTCGCGGTCGACTGGACCGACGGGGTCTCGGCGGCGGACCTGCCCTCCCTGGGGATGATCGGCGTCTTCGCCGTGGCGGGCGTGCTGCTGTCGCAGGCCGCCTACCGCGGCGGCGGGCTCACGGCGCCGCTCGCCACGCTCACGGTGGTCAACCCGGTGCTGGCCGCCGCGGTCGGCATCACGATGTTCGGCGAGACCTTCCGGTACGGCGCCACGGGCACGACTCTCGCCCTGAGCTGCGGGGTGGTGGCCGCCGGTGGCCTGATCCTGCTGACGACGGAACGGCTGGAGCACGCTCCGCACGCCCACGCCGAGGAGACGGCGGCCGTGGCCGTGGCCGGGCCGGAACTGTCGCCGGTGGCCGGGCTCGTGCCGGAGGCGGAGCTGCTGCCGAAGGCCGGACTTGTGCCGGAAGCCGAGCTGCTGCCGGAAGAGGCCGGGCTCGTGCCGGAGTCCGCGGTCGGCAGGGCCGCCGGGCCGGTGTCACCGCTCGGCGGCCTCGGGGAGGGCGTCCCGGCGTTTCCCCAGCAGCGCACCTCGGAGCCCCTGGGCGAAGCGGCCCAGGTCGACGCCGTCGAGGCCGTACTGGCGGACGCCGTCGTCCCGGACACCGTCCCGGACGACGTCGAGAGCCTGGTCGACGACGACGTCGCGCTCCTGATCCCGGCCCCTTACGCGGGCCTGTACGTCCCGCTGCCGGTGCTCGAACGGCGCCGCGCGCGGGTCAGATCCTGACGCCGCCGGCCCGGAGATAGGCGACCGGGTCGACGTCCGTACCGAAACCGGGCCCCGTCCGCACCTCGAAGTGCAGATGCGGGCCCGTGACGTTTCCGGTGGCCCCCGAGCGGCCGATGCGCTGGCCCTCGCCCACTGACTGCCCGGCCTTCACGGAGATGGCCGACAGATGGCCGTACTGGGAGTAGCGGCCGTCGGAGTGCCGGATCACGACCTGGTAGCCGTACGAGCCGCCCCAGCCCGCGGCGACCACATGGCCGGCCGCGACCGCCTTGACGGAGGTGCCGGTGGGTACGAGGAAGTCGACGCCGGTGTGGTAGCCCTTCGACCAGTGCGAACCGGCGGCGTGGTAGGGCGTGCCCATGGCGGCGTCGACGGGGGCGACGAGCGAATGGCCGCTCGTGGACGTGGCGTGGGTGTGGTGCGTGGCGTGGCTGTGGTGCGTGGACGCCTTCTTCTGCGAAGGCTCCTTCTTCTTCGCGGACTTCGCCGGGGTGCGGGTGTCGGCGGCCGGGGACGCCTGGGCGCGCAGGCTCAGCCGCTGCCCGGGGATGATCAGGTCGGGATCGGATCCGATGGTCGTGCGGTTGCCGGCGTACAGCCGCTGCCAGCCGCCCTGCACGTGCTTGTCGGTGGCGATCCCGGAGAGCGTGTCGCCGTGCACCACCGTGTACATCTCGGCCTTGCCGGCCCGGGACTGCGGTGTGGTCTGCGGCTGAACGTCCTTCACTGAGCTGTGCGAGCTGTGCGAGCCGTGCGCGGTCTTCGCCGGGCGGGTCGCGGCCCCGTCCGGGTGGACGCCGGGTGTGCCGCCGCCCCGGGTGAGGCCGGCGTGTACCGAGCACACCGGCCAGGCGCCGGGTCCCTGTCCGTCGAGGACCTTCTCGGCGACGGCTATCTGCTGGTCCCGGGTGGCGAGGTCGGCGCGGGCCGCGTACGCGGTGCCTCCGTAGGCCTCCCAGGTGGACTGGGTGAACTGGAGCCCGCCGTAGTAGCCGTTGCCCGTGTTGATGCTCCAGTTGCCGCTGGACTCGCACGCGGCGACCTTGTTCCAGGTGGCCGCGTCGGCCGCGTCGGCGCTGCCGGCGGCGACGAGGGGGATGGCGAGGCCCGCGCCGCCGGCGGTGACGGTGAGCGAGGCGCGGTTGATCCTGTTCGGCTGATACCGGCGGTGCCGGCCGCGTACGGCCATGTCTCAAGCCCCCTAGCCATGCGTCAGGAGCGGCAAAAGTAAGCGCTGCGAACAGGCCATGACAAGACGGCAATCGGCCGCCTGCGGCGCCCAAGTGGCCGGGAATCGGCCCTTCTTGCCGGGGCCTCGTCCGGACCGCTTCCGGACGGACCGGACGCGCGGTGAGGCAAGGGGCGCCTTCCGTGCGTAATCAAGCCTGGCGGGTCGGATGTGCGCCCGCCGTAGCGGCACGTCAGGATGGGCTGAGGGCACCACTGCGGCAATACTGGCAGGGCCGTACTCACGAAGTAGTTAGGGAGCATGCGGTATGAGCACTTCAGCCCAGATCGGCGTCACGGGACTCGCGGTGATGGGCCGCAACCTGGCCCGGAACTTCGCGCGCAACGGCTACACGGTCGCGCTGCACAACCGGACGGCGTCGCGCACGCACGCCCTGGTCGAGGAGTTCGGGGACGAGGGCGACTTCATCGCGGCCGAGACCGCCAAGGAGTTCGTGGCGGCACTGGAGCGGCCGCGCCGGCTGGTCATCATGGTCAAGGCCGGTGGTCCGACGGACGCGGTGATCGAGGAGTTCGCCCCGCTCCTGGAGCCCGGTGACATGATCATCGACGGTGGCAACGCGCACTTCGCGGACACCCGCCGCCGGGAGGCGGCGCTGCGTGAGCAGGGCATCCACTTCGTCGGCATGGGCGTCTCCGGCGGCGAGGAGGGCGCACTGCACGGGCCGAGCATCATGCCGGGCGGCCCGAAGGAGTCGTACGACTCGCTCGGCCCGATGCTGGAGAAGATCTCGGCGAAGGCCGCGGACGGCGCGCCCTGCGTCACGCACGTCGGCCCGGACGGCGCCGGTCACTTCGTGAAGATGGTGCACAACGGCATCGAGTACGCCGACATGCAGCTGATCGGCGAGGCGTACCAGCTGCTGCGCGACGTCGCCGGGTACTCCCCCGCGCAGATCGCGGACATCTTCCGGACCTGGAACCAGGGCCGGCTGGACTCCTACCTGATCGAGATCACGGCCGAGGTGCTGTCCCACGTGGACGAGGCCACCGGCAAGCCGTTCGTGGACGTGGTGGTCGACCAGGCCGAGCAGAAGGGCACCGGCCGCTGGACGGTCCAGATCGCGCTGGACCTCGGCGTCCCGGTCTCCGGTATCGCCGAGGCGGTCTTCGCCCGTTCCCTCTCCGGCCACGCGGCACTGCGGGAGGCCTCGCGGGGCCTGGCCGGGCCGAAGCCGGCCGCGCTGAGCGAGGCGGAGGCCGGGGCCTTCGCGGACCGGGTGGAGCAGGCGCTGTACGCCTCGAAGATCGTGTCGTACACCCAGGGCTTCCACGAGATCGACGCGGCGCGCGCGGAGTACGACTGGGACATCGACCTCGGCGCCGTCTCCGCGATCTGGCGCGGCGGCTGCATCATCCGCGCGGCCTTCCTGGACCGCATCCGCGCCGCGTACGACGCCCGGCCCGACCTGCCGAGCCTGCTGTCGGACGAGACCTTCGCGCAGGAGATCGCGGACGCCCAGGACGACTGGCGCGAGGTGATCGTCGCCGCGACCCGGCAGGGTGTGGCCACCCCCGGCTTCGCCGCCGCCCTCGCCTACTACGACGCCCTGCGCGCCGAGCGTCTGCCCGCCGCGCTCACCCAGGGCCAGCGGGACTTCTTCGGTGCGCACACCTACCGGCGGGTCGACCGGGACGGCTCCTTCCACACGCTGTGGGGCGGGGACCGGTCGGAGGTCTCCGCGTAGGCCTCCCGGCAGGAGGACGTACGCAGCGGTGGGCGGCCCGGGTGGCCGCCCACCGGCGTGTTCGCTCCTCTTGACGGGCTCAGCTCAGCGGTGGTCCCGGCTCGGGGTCCGGAACCGGCTCGGGGCCGGGCGGGACCGGGGACGGCGAGGGCTCCGGCGGGCCGCCCGGCTCGGGCGGCGGCTGCGGAACCGGGTTCGGCCCCGGGACCGGGGGCGGTGCCGGGGCGGGGGACGGCTCGGGGGGCGGGACCGGGTTCGGCGGCGGTTCGGGGTGCTGCGGGTCCGGGCCCGGCGTCGGTCCGGGCCGGACCGGGTCGGGGTACGGGTTCGTCATGGTGTCCTCCGGCCAGTCACTCGACGTGGGCTCTGGACTACTCCCCCACGTACCCGACGGCCGCTCCGCCACTCACCCGCCGGGGGTATGGCGGAGCGGCCGGGTGGGCGCCGCGCAGGACGGGACGAGCCTCAGAACCGGCCCGGGTGCGCCACCAGCCACGCCTTCGCGGCGCGCAGCAGTTCCGGGTCGGATGCCGGGGCGACGTCCGGGTGCCGCTCCGCCCACTTGACGACATACGGGCACAGCGGCGCCACCGGGACGCCCTCGCGCTCGGCGATGGTGTAGAGCTCGCGGGCGAGGGAGCCGGCGATGCCCTTCCCCTCGTGGGCCGGTTCCACGATCGTGTGCACGGGCACCAGCGCCCGCGCGGGGCTGTCGAGAACGAAGTACTCGACATGCCCGACGACTTCCCCGCCGGCCACCGCCTCGAGGCGCCCCGCCGCCCGGTCGTCGCGGATATCGATGTCGCTCATGGGCACGCTCCTGGTGGCGTAGGTCAGGCCTGTACGGCCTGCGGGCTGCGCTGCTGGTCCGAGCCCGGCACCGGCTCGGACGGGTCCGCGCCCAGGGCCAGGATCCGGTTGTCGCGGTCGACGTGCACGACCCGCGGCTCCAGCGCCCGCGCCTCGGCGTCGGTCACCTGAGCGTAACTGATGATGATCACCAGATCCCCGGGGTGCACGAGATGCGCGGCGGCCCCGTTGATCCCGATCACCCCCGACCCGCGCTCCCCCTCGATGACGTACGTCTCCAGGCGCGCGCCATTGGTGATGTCGACGATGTGCACGAGCTCGCCGGGCAGCAGGTCGGCGGCGTCGAGCAGGTCGGCGTCGATGGTCACCGATCCCACGTAGTGCAGGTCGGCCTGGGTGACGGTGGCGCGGTGGATCTTGGACTTGAACATGGTGCGAAGCATGGGAAACTCCCGGTTTGTCTGCTCCCTGCCTGCTTTCTGCAGGTCAAGGGCGATGTTCGGAGGCTACAACGTTTCGCATGGGTGGTCAGCTGTCGCCAGGTGTTTCAGGACTCACACTGACTGATTGCTGACTTTCGTGACGCGTCATCAGGCGGGCTTCGTCGGCTGCGAAGGGTCGGGGGCCGCGACTTCTCCACCTGGCACCCCTACGACGGCGATGCCCTCGGCCACGGTGCCCATGTTCCGCGTCTCGTCAATTCCGGATCACTCAGTTCGGAACAACTGGGGCATCGACGACCACGCGCTGAGCGCAGTCAGGCAGGTCGTGCCGTGGGACAAACCGGCAAACGCAGGCTCACTCGCAACGCACGAAATCGGGTACGCCCTCAAGAGCGTCTGCATCACCGGACCAGCGAGCTTCGGCTCCATCATGTGTCCGGACCCGGGAGACCGAAATACGGTGCAGACAGACGCCGCACGAGATCAGCAAGTACCCCACACAGGTCTCACGATCACGATGTAGCGAGCATGCAGATCAGCAACCGCAACGCGGGCAGGCCGGTCACCCCTGCCGGCTACCGGTCATGACGGGCAGCAGTGCCAGCCACGCGGCTCGGCCAGTCATCAGCTCAGCCCCCGTTGTAGTCGCACTTCAAACGGGGAGTCGCCGTCACTCCACTCCAGGTCTTCGGCATGCGGCCAGTGGCAGCCCTCGTGTTGAAGGGTCACTGTCCGCGGGTCCAACGCCTTCGGACCTCGGACCGGACGGCGTCGATGAACTCGGCGGGCGATCCGTAGAGGCGGTCGACGATGTAGTGGATGATCAGGTTCGGGGCGACGGAGAGCACCCCGTCGTCCGAAACGACCCGGATCTCGGCATGGCCGAGCCGGTACGCGAAGCCCGCCCGTGCGGAGGTCGCCGTGTGCTCGGTGTACTCCGGGCAGAGGGTGCACGAATGCTAGCCCCTGCTCGCGTGCTGCCGCAGCGAACCGAGATCGATGATGTTCGCGAGATCTTCCTCTGAGACCTCGTAGATGGCGTAGTCGTGGCCACCCTCCAGCCAGCCGATGGTGAGACCCTCGGGCTTTGCGTGGAAGTCGTAGTCGTAGAGTGAGAAATCCGCGTAGTAGGTCATGTGTCGATTCTTGGGTGGGGCCAGGCGCGTTATCCGGAACAACGTCACCAGGTGTCACGGGCGGGCCGTCAACCCCGGCGAGAATTGGACGATAGGAAGCCGTCAGCGTCCGCGTTGCCGGCGGGAGATCACCTGTGGGAGTTGCCCCGCCTTCCAGTGGCCGTCGAGGATCTTGAGCAGGCGCTCGTGATCGCGGAAGACTTCCTTGATCCGGTCGCCGTATTGCTCAAAAAGTGGGTCGCTCTCGACCATCTTGCGGCCGGCGCCCGTGAAGGACGACGAGTAGGCACGGCAGTTGCCACACCACAGGTAGTTGATCCACGCGGGTTCGGTCCGGCCGTACTTCGTGTGGTGGTAGACGCGCATGGCCATGTAGTTGCAGATCGGGCAGATCCGTTCGGACAGCGGTAGGTGCAGTTGGGCGCCGAGCGCCTCACTGTGATGTTCACCGTAAGGGCGAGCCATGGAATTCCGGGCCTCTCTGGGGGCGATGGGCAACGCACGGGGCGGCTGCGACGGGAGGCGACCCGTCGCAGCAGACTTGATGGCCTTCAGCTCAGCTGATGCCGGTCGTACCCGCAGGTGGACAGCGGATCACCGAAAAATCTCCCTCATCCATCAGCCTTTCGCTGCACCGGAAGAGTTTCTCGCCAACAACGTGTCGAGTCGCTGGAGACAGGTGAGAATAGACCACCTCGTCAACACCTCCGGCCGCAACCCAGAACCGAGACAGGGAAACACCGAGCTCGTATTCCGCTGTTTCCTGAATTTCTTCGTCCTTCACCGAGTCGACGACCGCCCTGTAGGATCGTTCGTCGTTGCGCCATCTAGGTAGCTCGTAAAGAGCGTTGATTCGCCAGCCCGCATAACCTGCGGGATCCGCGAGTATGGAAGCCAGGGTTTCGGCCCGGGAATCCCAGTCCAAAGGCTCGTCCACGGGCACCAAAGCTTTCTGGAAATCCGAGGGTGGCGTATATCCGTGGCGCTTCACATAGTGAAGGATGAGCAGAGGGGCGGAAAACACTGCAGAGTCCTCGGCAGAGTACAGGTGGACTTCCCCGTTTCCGCCACGCCCGTCCTCGTCATCACAGAACTCGCAGCCATGCGTCCCAAGTCAGACTTCGCGGCTTTCGCGCTTCCTCCGCCAACCGATCGCACAGTCGGCCAGATATGCGAGTACCGTCTGACGTCACCCCGCAGGCGGTTCCGAGCCACCCGATATTGAGCATTTCAAACGGGGAGTAGCCGTCACTGTAGACGGACAGTTCCTCGTACTCAGCCATTCCCAACTCCAGGTCGTCGGCATGCGCCCCAGTGGCAGATCCCTATGTTGGCTCCAACAGTGGTGTCCCATGCCTCTCCGAAGGGTCATTTCGCGTCAGGCCAGCGCCTTCGGACTTCGGGCTGCAGTTGACCGTGGCGACGTACGGCCGGCCGGGTGATCCCACGCCGACCAGACCGCCCTGGAGGTTGCAGCCGTAGCCGACGGTATCGGTCGGCAGACCGCCGTCGGCGCCCTGTCTGGTCGCTGCCAGCAGGCCGACGTTCCGGTGTACGAGGCGGGGCCGGGCGCCGCGGCGAAAGCCGCGTGGCGGCGTTGACCGCGGCGCCCGGCGGGTCAGGTCACCTCAGTACTCAGTAGTTGCTCCACGCGGGTTCGGCCCAGCCGTATCCCGTTCGGTGGGGTGGGACACGGAATTCCCGAGCTTTCTGACGGGTCATTTCCCGTCGGGCCATCGCCTTCGGACTTCGGACCGGACGGCGTGGATGAACTCGGCGGGCGGCCTGTAGAGGTGGTCGACGATGTAGTGGATGATCAGGTTTGGGGCGACGTAGAGCACTCCATCGTCCGAGACGGCCCTGATCTCGGCATGGCCGAGCCGGTAGGTGAAACCCTCCCGTGCGGAGGTCGCCGTGTGCTCGGTGTACTCCGGGCAGAGGGTGCACGAGTGCCAGCCCCTGCTCCCGTGCTGCCGCAGGGAACCGAGATCGATGATGTTGGCGAGATCTTCCTCGGAGACCTCGTCGATGGCGTAGTCGTAGCCATCCTCGAGCCAGCCGACCGTGAGACCCTCCGGCTCTTCGTGGTAGTCGTAGTCGTAAAGCGAGAAATCCGCGTAGTAGGACATTTGTCGATTCTCTGGTGAGGCCGGACGCCGCGGCGAAAGCCGGGTGGCGGCGTTGTCCGCGGCGCCCGGCCGGTCAGGTCACCTCAGCGCCGGATTTCAGACACATCATGACGTCAGTCCTCGTCTTCGACGATGGACCAGCCCTTCGCCGTCATGCGGCTTCGCAAGTCCTCGATCCTGCGTCGGGAAGGCTTGTTACCGGTGCATGCATCGGCGGCTTCGTTTCGAGCGACGTGTGGGTCTCGGCCGAATGCGGCGTGCACGGCCACTCCCAGATTCCTTTCCGACAGTGCGCCGGAAAGGATCACCAGGAGGGGATAGTAGTCATCATCATCGACCCCATCCGGAAAGACCTCGACGAGTTCCCGTACGACTTCCGCCAACTCGGGGTTGTCCTCCAGCATCATTTCCCCTTCCAGGAACTTGGCGGATGGACAATGGCATCGAACACTACTCCTTGCGCTTCCGCGCCCCGCAGGAACTTCTCGTCGGATGTGAACATCTGAAGCCCCATGGCATCCGCAGTACCGAAGATCTGGATGTCCTCAGCGCCGACCTTCTTGGTGACTTTGAGCCCCAGAGATCTCGGTGAAGGGGCGTCGGGGACGACCCGGACCTGTCCCAGCAGATTCGAGATCATGCCCGCTTCATCGGGACCGATCCAGCCGGAGGCGGTATTTTTCGCGACCGCGCCTTCGAATTCGGTTACCGCTGTGCGGGTCATGACCATTCCACGCCCGCCGATATGTGCGGTAAGCCGATCGGCCACCGTACGGTCGGTACTGGTCAGCGCGCGGGCAGTGCCAGTGTCGATCATCACCTCACCCTTGCCGGAGGTGCCAGCGCCCTTGGAAGTCGGGCTCGGCTTGCCGGACCTCCCTGATCCGCCGGATCCACTGTCACCCTTGGCCTGAGTTTTGCCGCTGCCCCCAGGTTCCTTGCCACCCTTACCCGTGCCGGACTTGGGTGACGAGGGTGCGTCACCGGACTTGGGTGTTGTGGGCGCGGGGTCAGCCGGCGTCGTGGTGGGCAGGTCGCCCGAGAGCAACCTCTTGACGGCGGTGACGAGGTCGTCACCCTCCGTCATCGCGAGCCTGATCGCCTTGACGGCCTTGACTCCGCCGCTGATCAGCTTGTAGGCGCCGTAGCCGTCGGCGGCGAAGGTGCCGACCGTGCCCGTCCACTGACCGGCTACATACGATTTCGAGCCGGTATCGACGCCGAAGAGGTTGGCCAGCGGATGGTCGTCGACGTAGCCGGTGTAACCGAGCTGAAACGGGGTCTCGTTCGAGTAGCCCGTCCAGCCGTTGAACCACGGGTTGTCGCCGTTGACGATGCTGGCGAACCCATTCCAACTGTCGGAGAACTTGTTGACACCCCACTGCCACGGGTCGCCGACGAAGCTGTCGCCCACGCCGCAGAAGAAGCCGCCGATCGAACTACCCCAGCCGGAGAACCAGGAGAGACCGTTGGGGTCGCTTCCGGAGACGGGGTTGTCGGCCGCGTAGCCGTAGCCGCCCATCTGGTTCGGGTCGCTCGTCTCGAAGAGCGGGTCGACCGAGAGGAAGCGGCCGGTGACCGGGTCGTAGTTCCGCGCACCGAAGAGATTCAGACCCGAGGTGGCGTCGGCGGGCTTGCCTAGGAATCCATGGTTGTCGGCCCAACCGCTCGGTGCGGAGCCCCGCGCGTTGCCGTACGGGTCGAAGGCGCGCCGGGTGAGGGCCAGCGTGGCGCCGTCCACCTGGAGCTGGGCGGTACCCTGTGGAGTTGTCGGCTGGTAGCTGATCCCGCCCTTGCTGGAGCGGACTGTCAGCGTTCCGTCGGGCGCGCAGTAGTAGCGCAGTCCGGTGACGGCCTTGGTCTGGGTGTCGAGGTTTAGCTGCTCGGTGCCGCCGAAAAGGTAGAGCGTGTTACTGCCCGGACTGCGCTGGATGAGCAACTCGCCGTCGGCGTTATACAGATACCCGGTCTTCTTGCCGTCGGTGGTGGTGGCGGAGGTGAGGCCTTCCTCGTTGTACTCAATACTCTGACTGCCCGTGCGGGCTCCGGTGGTGGTTCGGGCCTTCGTGTTGCCCGCGTCGTCGTAGTCCGGGGTCAGCACGGAGGTGCCGGTGGTGGGGTTGCGGGTGGTGACGGTGGACACCGCGTCGGGCCGCTTGGCGGGGACCGTGCCGGCACCCGGGTAGACGAACGTCTGGGTGGTGTCCTTGGCCGCGTTGCCGGTCACGTCGTGCGCGACCTGCTGGGCGCGGTTCCCGAGCTGGTTGAACTGCCAGTCCATCCAGTACGGGGCCGGTCCGCCGACGGTCGCCGGGCTTGGGCGTGAGGTGGCACACCGCGCCAGCTGGCCCGCTGTGACCGTGGTGAGCCCCTTGGTGTCGGTCCAGGCCGTGGTCAGCCGGCTCTGGGCGTCATATGCGAAGCACTGGGTGTCGGCAACCCGGTCCGAGCCGCCGCTGGAGCGGATGTCGGAGACCGCGGTGATGTTCCCTGCTTGGTCGTAGCCGTAGGTGGTGTCCGAGATCGGGTTGGCGGTGTTCGTCTGCAGGGTGACCCGGTTGGTCGCCAGCCTGCCCGTCGCCTGGTCGTAGGTCTGCGCGGTGCGCAGTTGCTTGGACGGGGTGCCGACAGTTGTCTGTAGGACCTCCCCGAGCGGGCTGTAGTTGACCGTGGCGACGTACGGTCGGGTGGGCGTGCCCATGCTGACCAGGCCGCCCTGGAGGTTGTAGCCGTAGCCGACAGTCTCGGTCGGCAGACCGCCGTCGGCGCCGTACGTGGTCGTTGCCAGCAGGCCGACGTTGTCGGTGTAGGAGGCCTTGGCGGTGTACGTACCGGCCAGGCCGCCCTCGGTTTCCGGGATCACTGTCGAGGTGCTGGTCGGCTGGCCGACCGCGTTGTACGAGTCGATCCGCTGGACGTAGGCGCTGCCGTTCTTGCCGCCGACATAGCGAATCGACGCGACGGGCAGCCCCTTGCCCAGCTCGTCGTAGGTCCACTCCGCCAACAGCTTGGACGGATCCGTCGTACCGTCACCCGAGTACTCGGCCTTCCGGCGGCCCAGCAGATCGTAGGTGAAGGACAGCGTCTGCTTGCGGGCGTCGGTGGTGCGGTCCAGCCGTCCTAGGTCGTCGTAGTGGGAGGTGGAGGTACCGGCGTCGGGGTCGGTCTGGGACACCACGCGACCCCGCAGGTCGTATTCGTAGGACCAGGTGTTGCCCACCGAGTCCTTGATGGTGTCGACCTGCCCGGCGGGCGTGTAGGCGTAGCGCGTGGTGATGTCCGCTGTCGCCGCCTTGTCGGCGGTGCCGGTCGACCAGACCACGGCGTTCGACGCGTCGTACACCGCGACGTTGTCGTCGGACTGCACCTTCAGATAGCCGCCGGTGTGGCCCGAGGTCCGACTGGACCACAGGGCGGTCTTGCCGGTGGCGTCCATGACCGCGAAGTTGCCGTCGGTCTGCATGACGGCGAAAGCACCTGGCTTGCCAGCCGTGTCGGACGACCACAGCACCTTGTCGCCGACGAGCGAGGTCAGCACCAGGTTGCCGTCGGCCTGCATCGCCAGTCTGACGCCCGCAGAGACCAGCGACGTGCCCGACGCCAGCTTCCCGCCCCCGGCGAGCTTGCGGTCCGGCGTGGTGTCGCGTACCACCTTGGACGTGGTGCGGCCGAGCGCGTCGGTGTAGGTCGTGATGGTCTTGCCGCCGTGCGGTGGAGTCGTGTCAACCCGCTCGGCACCCGGATAGGTCACCGAAGACGTGGAGATGGTGCTGGCGAAGGACGCCAGGGTGGCGCTGACCGGTCGGCCCTGCCCGTCGTACGCCGTGCGCGTGACCGACGGGCCGGTGCGGTTGGTCTCCGCCCACATGGTGTTGCCCGGCTCGTGCTCAGCATCGGAATAGGCCGCGATGTCGGCGACCTTCCAACCGTGCGAGTCGTAGTACGTCGAGGCGACCAGCCGTCCGGCCGAGTTGTCCGCAGCGGTCGCCTGGGTCTGGCGAAGCTGCAGAGTGCCGTCGTAGATGCTGACGGAAGTGCTGTAGGAGCCATCCTCACGCAGGTTCCGGGTGGTCACGGACGACGGGGTGGGGTTGTCCCCCGCTCCGTGCACGTCGTAGCTGAAGACATGGTCCGGGCTCTGTCGGTCCTTGTCGCGCCCCGGGCCCCAGACCTTCTCCCGCCGCCCGAGCGCGTCGTAGGTCGCGTCGGTGACCTGCTTGTTGACGTCCACCGCGTGGGTGACCGATCCGCGGCCCGGTGAGACCGTGCTGGTGGCCGTCCACTTCAGCGGGTTCGTCGTCGACAGGGTGGTGGGCAGGATGCCCGAACCAGGCTCGTACGACGAGGCCGTGGTGTTGCCCGCTGCGTCCGTGTTCGCGACGACCCGGCCGTACTTGTCGTACGACATGCCGCCGAGCGTCTGGTACTTCGGGTCTCCGCTCGCGTCGTACGAGGTGACCGACTGGGTCGCTGTGACCAGGCCGAGCGAGTCGCCGTTCTGGCCGAGCTTGCCAAGGGTGCCGACCTTGTCGACCGAGCCGTCCCCGTCGTAGAAGATGCGTTTGTCGGAGAGGGTGGTGTCCTTGCCGGGGGTGGTGCCGCAGGGCCCGGCGACGCTGATGGTCTCCTTGGGGTAGACCAGCATCATCGGGTTGCCGGCGGGCGCGTCGGCGTAGGTCGTGGTGGTGCAGGTCTCCTGCTCGGGCTTGGAGACGTCGCCCTCGTCGTCGACCTTCCAGGTGCGGCCCTTGTCGTCGAAGGTGGTGCTGGAGCGGGTGGTCCGCCAGGTGCCGTCGGAGAGCAGGCCCATCGTGCGCGACGAGGTCGCGGTTATCCGGCGTGCCGTCATGTCCGGCAGGGTGGAGAGCTTGTCGGGCTTGGGGTCCTCGGACGTCCATGCCGTGCGGTCCCGCGAGGCGGTGACCTTGGAGGTGGGCGGGTCGGTGAGGGTACGGCCCACGACGGTGCCGCCGGCCTTGGTGTAGGTCAGCGACTGGTACGGGGTACCGGCCAGCCACGGGCTGTCGGTGATCTCCTCGTCCAGGGCGTTCTTGACCTTGACGCTGCGCTTGGACCCGTCGGACTTGTAGTCGCCGTCCATGCCCTGGAGGTAGGAGACGGTGTTCTGGGTGACCGGGTCCGGCGCCGCGCCGGTGGTGGTGGTGACGGTGCGGAAGCCCCGGAAGTCGTTCCAGGTCCGGTGCTTGTCGTCGGTCAGGTCGGAGTCGTCGCGGTGCCAGGCCGCGCCGCCGCTGTAGGTGTAGTTGGTGACCTTGGCGGGCGAACCGGCCTTGGTGCGGTCGCTGTCGGTGACCTGCGCGACTAGCGTCTTGTGGAACCAGTCCTTGATGGGCTCCACGCCGCCGGGTGTGTTCCACCACACCGGATAACAGGCCATGGTGTTGCTGTCGGCCGAGTCCGGCATGTTCTTCTTCTCCCGCGAGCACTCCGGCGCGCGGTAGGTGACGGCGACCGACTCACCGGTCTCGGTCTGCACGCTGGTGATCCGCGGGTGGAACAGCGGCGGGGCGGCCGGGGTCAGGCCGTCCACGCGGTTGTCCATCTCGATGCCGGCGAACGTGACCGGGTCGAGGGCGATGGGCTTGTCGCCGCCGGCCGAGGTGTCCTTGCCGGTGTGGACGATGGAGGACAGCCACATCACCGACTGGAGCGAGCCGGTGCTTTTCGGGTCCTGGGTGTTGCCGGTGACCGGGTCGTAGGTGCCGCCCGCGTCCGAGAACACCTGCTTGAGGTCGTAGCTGTCGACGTCCTGCCAACCGGAGGCGGTCCGCACCGAGGTGTCGATGCCCTTGAGGCGGTACGTCGTCCAGAAGGTCGGACCGGAGGTCAGGCAGACGCCGTCGGTGTCGTCGTCCTCGACCTTGTTCTTCCAGTCTGACTCGCAGTGCAGGTCGTACGGTGTGTCCGGCCAGTCCTTCGCGGTCTTGGACGAGAGGTTGTCCGCCTTGCAGACCGTGTCGGAGGTGGTGCAGCGCTGCGCGGTGCGGAAGACCACCTTGGCCGCCGGCTCGCGGCCCGCCTTGGCGTCGGCGAGCTGGTAGCCGTACGAGATCCGGGTGAGGTGCCCGCCGCGGACGTACTTGGTGATCTTGCCACCCTTGTCGTCGTCGGCGACCTGGCCGTAGCCCATGTTGTAGTAGTTGGACTCGGTCGCCCAGTCGTAGCGCTGGACGTTGCCGTGCGGGTCGACGACGAAGTCGAGGTTGAACCGGTAGCCCACCGGCTTGTCGCACTGCGAGTCGTCGCCCTTGTCAGAGTCGTGGCAGGGGTCGCCGGACTTGGGGTGGTAGACCGGCACACCCCAGGCGCTGTTCGTGGCATCGTCGTCGATGGTGCCGGGCGCATGGTTGAGGCCCAGGTAGTAGGCGGTGCCGTCGGTCGTCGTGACCTTGAAGTACTCGCCGTCCCACAGTCCGTTGGCCGCTCCGGTGAGCCGCTGGATCCGGGTTCCGTCGTCGGCCTGGAGGTGGTACTCGCCGTCGGAGTCGCGGACCAACTGACCGTTGTGGGTGCCGAGTTGAATGGTGGCGTTCCAGCCGCCCCAGCACTCGTCACCGGAGTCCTTGATGCCCTGGTCCTTGCAGCTCTTGTAGGAGCGCTCGATGAACCCGGGGCTGTAGGACCAGCCGTCGCCGACCCAGGAGGACTGGGAGTTGCGCGCCGAGGTCTCGCCGTCGACCGACTGTGAGTCGTACGACAGGCCGACGTTGGGCGCCTCACCGCCGAGGGAGGGCGGCACCGTGATCGGGTAGTTGTATGTGAAGGCGCCCGACGCCGAGGAGGACCAGGCCCCCGAGGCGGACAGGGAGGTGGCGCCGAAGTCGCCCTGTGAACCCTTGCTGCCCGCCACCGCCGCGACCGCCATGCCCGAGGAGGCAAGGGCGGTACGGGCGGAGGGAGCGGCGGGCTTGTCGGACGGCTTGGCAGAGGTTCCGGCGGGCACTGCGACCGTTGCGGTCACCTTCCGGGCCAGCGGGTCGTTGACCGACTCCAGCGGCGTGCGGACACGGCACTGCGCCGCCTGGGGCGTCGTCAGGGCGCAGGCGGGCATCGCCACCAGGCGCAGCCTGGATGCCCAGCCACCGCCGTACGCCTGCTCGACTGCGCCGTAGTCCACCGATACGGAGACACCGCCGGCGCCGGTGCGGTGGTCGGCACGTGACAGGCCGACCAGCAGGCCGTCGACGCCGGCCTTCTTGGCCTTTGCACGGTCGGCGAGTTGCACCCGAACGGCATGGGCCGCCTCGAGCGGCGCGCCGCGGCCGACGAGTGCGCGGGCGCGTCCGCCGATCGCCGACGGTGCGGCGGGCGACAACGAGACGGGCAGCGAGGCTGCCTTCACCTTGCCCCCGGCCGCGGCCGCGGCCCGGCTGCGTACCTGGGTGGCCTTGCCGAGGTCGACGGTGGCGGTGGCGTCGGCGGGCCACTTGGGGGCCTTCACCTGGTGCCGGGCGAGTTTGTGGGCGCCGGGGGGCGGGGTGGGTTCGTCGACGCCGGGGCTGTCCGCGGGGTGGCCCGGGACCTTCGGCTGCTCGGGCAGCGGATCGGCCGCCCAGACCTCGTCCTTGTACTCGTAGCCGCCGACCACGACGTCGGCGACGGCCGGCTGAACGGTCAGCGTGAAGGCGGCAGTTGCTGCGGCCCAGATGGTCGCCCGCCGCAACCATGCACGTTTTCGGGCAGCTTGGATTCCGCGCGGTCTTGCGCGCATGCGTGATCCCCCATGAGAAGAAGTCCAGGAGCCGTTGTGCAGTGGTCAACTGACGGCCCGTCTGGTCAGATCGGAACCGTATTGCCATGACATGCGCGCAGCAATACCCTTCCCCAGCGGTCGCACCACTCTCAGCCTTCACACAGGTCCCTCATACGTCCTTCACAGCGGGACACGGCGAGAAGAAGTACCGCAAATCCGACACGCGGCGACCTTCGGGGGGACGCGCCCTGGAGAAGGACCACAGTGGCACGCCGGGGGACGACGCCCACGCTCCTCGAAAGGGCGATTCATGGGGGAACGCACCCGCTTCCGAAGGCATGTGGGGCGCAATCTGACACGTCGGCTGGCGCTGACGACGGCCGTCACCGGCCTGGTGCTCGGCGCCGTCGGCCCGGTCGCGGCGACAGAACCGTCGGTGGCAGCCGACGGCGCGGACAGCTCGCCGCTCGCAACTGCCCGTGCCGAGGCCGCCAGGACCGGACAGTCGGTCACCGTCGACCAGTTGACCACTGAGACCTCAGAGACCGTCGCCAACGCGGACGGCACCTTCACACTGACGACCCACCTGCAGCCCGCCCGCGTCCGCAAGGACGGCGCGTGGACGGACGTCGACGCCGGCCTGGCCCGGAACGCCGACGGCACGTTCTCCACCAAGGCCACCCCGTCGGCGCTGACCCTGTCCGGCGGAGGCGACGGCCCGTTGGCCACCCTCACCGACGACGCCGGGCACCGGCTGTCGTACACCCTCCCGTTCGACCTGCCCACCCCTGCCGTCAGCGGTGACAGCGCGCTGTACAGCGATGTCCTGCCCGGAGTGGACCTCAAGGTGAGAACCACCGATCAGGGCGGCTTCCATGAGGTCCTGATCGTCCACGACGCCGAGGCCGCCACCAACCCCGCCCTCGACTCGCTCCGGCTGACCACCGGCACGAGCGACGGCATGACCGTGAGCGCCGACCGGGACGGCCAGGTGACCGCCACGGCGTCGGACGGCACCGCCCTGTTCAGCTCGCCCACTCCGGTGATGTGGGACTCCTCCAAGTCTCAGTCCCCTGCCGCGGCACCGAAGACGGTGGTCCGGAGCTCCTCCCGCGCGGCGAACGCCACGGCGGCGGAAGGCGCAACGGGTGAGACCGCCTCGACCCCGGAACAGCCGGGCAGCGGCGCACAGGTGAAGCCGATCGGCGTGACCAGCGAACCGGGCGCACTCACCCTGACCCCGGACGCGGACCTGCTGGGCGGCAAGGACACGGTCTGGCCGCTCTACATCGATCCGTACACCAGCCCGATCACGAGCAAGAAGAGCCACTTCATCACGGTCAAGGAGGGCTGCCCCTCGCAGAGCCCGTACGACGACGCACAGGACAACGGCGAGGGGGTCGGCTACGAGCACTGGCGTAACTGCTTCGGCCTCAACCGCGCGTACTACGAGCTCAACACCGGCAACCTCACCAAGTCGATGGTGATCTCCAAGTCCGTCGTGCACCTGACCTCGACCTACGGTGCCTCCTTCGACTGCGACCACGAGACGGGCGTGCGGCTCGCCACGGTGACCGGGATCAGCAAGAACACCGACTGGGACCACCAGCCGAAGCTCGCCGGCGACGGCTACATCGGTGGTACGCAGAAAGTCAAGAGCTCCAACATGAGCCAGCACTGCGGCGACCACGACCTCAACTTCGACGTCACGGGCCAGATCAGGAAGCTGGCAGGCAAGGACGACAGCTGGACCTTCGGCCTGTGGGGCAACGAGTCCAAGTCCTATGACAATTACGATTTCGTGCGGTTCGCGACCAACCCGTACCTGACCACGGTGTTCGACATCGCGCCCGCGGAGCCGGACCGTCTGGGCACCACACCGGCCACCATCAACCCCGCGAGCAACGGCTGCGACGGCGCGGCCGACGGCTGGATCGGTGAGTCCGGGCTCGCCGGCAACACCTCCGACATCACGCTGAACGCGCACCTGAACACCGACATGAGCGGGGTCAACCTGCGCGCCCGGTACGAGGTGTGGGACACCAAGATGGCGGACGACGACGGCAGCTCCACGAGCAAGAGCAAACCGGTGAGTGGCCGGGTCAGCGACGGCGGCACGACCCGGGTCAACATCGGCTTCAAGGTGGCGGACGGGCACCAGTACGGCTGGCACGTCAGGGCCGACGACGACACGCTGATGAGCGGCTGGTCGCCGAACTGCTACTTCAAGATCGACCTCAGCGCGCCGAGCATTCCCTCCTTCACCGACTCCACCGTCTTCCCGCCGCTCGGCGCCGACCAGGCGCCCACCGGCCACGCCGGTGACGAGGGCGTCCAGATCAAGGTGGCCGCGAGCGACCCGACGCCCGCCGGCTGCACCCGGGGCAGCTGCGTCAGCAGCGGCATCGACCGGTTCGAGTACTCGCTGGACGCCAACATCCCCGGCAGCGGCGCGGCCAAGGTGGACGCCGTCGCCGGTACGGGCGGCAAGGCCACCGCGGAGGTCCCGATCGTGCTGAGCGCCGCGCAGTGGGGCGCGCACACGCTCTACGTCCGGGCTGTCGACAACGCGGGCAACACCCAGGGCACCGTGGGTCAGTACAGCTTCTTCGCACCCTGGAACCCGAAGACCAAGGTCACCGCCGGTGACCTCGACGGCGATGCCGTACCCGACCTCGCCGCTCCCACCCGCGACGGCGACCTGGTCCTGGTCCGCGGCAACGCCGATCCGGCCGCTCCGCCCAGCACGATGTCGTCCAAGGCGCAGAGCCCGGACGGCACCGGCTGGGACAACTACCTCCTCGCCCACCGCGGCACTGCCACCGGCAGCAACGTGGACGACCTGTTCGCCTACAACAAGACGACCCACGAGCTGTACCTCTACGCCAACGACGCCGTCACCCCGGGCGGGACCGCCGGGCACTTCACCCTGACCCAGAACGTCGTTCCGATCCGCAACTCCGATTCCTGCCCCGCGAAGGGCTCGGACCGTACCTGGAACAACGTGACGCAGATCCTGGCGCCCGGCAAACTGGCCCAGTACGCGGACGTGCCCGACCTCATCACGGTCGACAACGGAGAACTCTGGTACTACCCCGGCACCTTCCAGGCCGGCTGCAACCTCGGCAAGGGCGTGAAGATCGGTACCGGTGACTGGTCCGACACCACCCTGCTCGCCCCCGGCACCGTGGGCGGCGTTCCGACCCTGTGGGCCCGTGACAACGCCACCGGTGCGGTCAGCAGCTTCCCGCTGACCTTCTCCGCAGGGGTGCCGACCAGCAAGCTGGCCGCCCCGCGGCACGCGCCGCTGGTCTCCGGAGTACTCGACACCGACGACAAGAACCTCTGCTTGGACATCGCCAAGTCAAGCACCGCCAACGGAACCCCGGCGCAGATGTACACCTGCAACGGCACAGACGCCCAGAACTTCACCCTGGGCACCGACCACACCGTGCACGTCATGGGCAAGTGCCTCGACGTCACCAAGGGCGACACCGACAACGGCACCCTGGTGCAGCTCTACCAGTGCAACAACACCGGCTCCCAGGAGTGGGTCTCCGGCCCGTACCCGGGCACGCTCAAGAACCCCCAGTCCGGCCGCTGCCTCGCCGACCCCGCCGGCAACCGCAACCCGCGCACACAGGTCGTCATCTGGGACTGCAAGAACATCGCCGACCAGAAGTGGGCCGCTACGAGCGGCAATACACTGCCCGCCGCCCAGCCGGTGCTCCCGGTCGGCGTCGGAGGGCAGGACTTCCCGACCGCCGCTTCTCCGGGTGACGTGCAGGGCACCGGCTTCCCCGCGTTGTACGCGGCCTCTCGGTCCGGCCGAATGGTCGAGTACCCCGGCGCGGCGGCCGAAGGCGGGCTGGCACAGTTCACCGCCCCGGTGAGCATCGGTCACGTGCACCGGCCGGCCGACTGGTGGAAGCTGGACGGCACCACCGACAGCGTCCGCCCGGAGGGCAGTCTCACCCTGCAAGGTGGCGCCACCGTGACCGCCGACACCGCACGCGGCAGCGCGCTGGCCCTCAACGGCAGCACCGGATACGCGGCCACCCAAGGACCCGCACTCGACACCAGCCGCAGCTACACCGTCTCGGCCTGGGCCAACCTCAGCAGCCTGACCGCGAACTCCACCTTCGTCTCCCAGTCCGGCACCAGCGCCAACGGCCTCCAGCTGTACTACTCCAGCGGCGCGCACGCCTTCGCCTTCGGCCACGCCCACGCGGACGACACCTCAGGCGACTTCACCAGTGCCTACGGGCCCGACACGGGGGCACAGAGCCCGAAGACCAACACGTGGTTCCACCTCGTCGGCGTCTTCGACGCCGACACGCAGCAGTTGCGTCTCTACGTGAACGGCGACCTGGCCGCCACCGCCTCCTACGAGGGCAAGGTGTGGAACGCGAACGGGCCGCTGCAGATCGGGCGCAGGATCGCAGAGGGCCGCTATGGGGAGTACGCCAGCGGCAAGGTGGCCGACGTACAGCTCTTCACCGAGGCACTCACTCCCGGCGGTGTCGCCTCACTCGACAGGAACCGCCCGATTCCCACCCAGCTCTCCTGAGCGCGGCTTTTCACATGCGGCGGGCCCCCCCCCCCCGGGGGGGGGGGGGGCCCCCGGGCCCGGGGGCCCCCCCCCCGGGGGGCGGCCGCACGGGCCGCCCCCGGGGGGGGGGGCCGGGGTGGCGGGC